>JAVYKX010000001.1:600000-815292 GCA_038741495.1 Thermofilum sp.
GGAGCTTGCTAAGAGGATAATCAGCGATGTATCGCAGGGCAGGGAGAGAGTCGTGACGACGGTTGTTCATCTCTCTGAGGTTGTTAGCATTCTCAAGCACGGCATGCCGGCGGAGGATCTGGCTAGGCTGATCACCGGCCTACTCACGATGGATAATGTTGAAGTGCACGGAGTGTCCGGGGAGGACTACCTCGCGGCGGCCGAGCTCGGTAAGGAATTGAGGCTCGACCCGAACGATGCTCTTGCAGTTGATGTGATGAGGGCGAGAGGCATTACCGAGATCTACTCCTTTGGCAGAGACTTCGAAAAGATCGAAGGAATAACTGGGCTGCCGAGAATCTGAAGCTAGTGGTCACGAGGCTGAAGCATTAGATATAAACAGTTGAGAAGTCTTCAGCAAACTTGAGAGTTGGTATTTCGCAGATAAGGAAATTAGACATAATCGGGGTCCTGTTTTTCCGATGGACTGGGAGCGCTGCCCGAGTAGGCGTGTTGTTAAAGTCGCTCGGGCTTCAGACATCGCGAGGCTCATCGCTCAACCGACTCCAGCTGATGAGGTGATGCTGAAGTTCGGTAAGATATTCGAGGAGGAATACTCGTTTGCGAACTACATCTACCGTCGTGCATTCAACCAGAGAGCAGTCCCTTACCTCTTCATCAGGAAGATCGCGGTGCGGCTGAGGAAAGAGGGTATTTACTCCCGCGACCTTGTGGCGAAGGCGTATAAGGCTTACTCAGCCCTCATCGCCGCAGGTGTTGTGGGGTTAAAGCCAAAGACAAGGTTCAGAGTCTACGGCTCAGTGCGCATCGCCGCCCAACCAGATTTAAGGTCCTTCGAGGGAGATACTCTTTTCGAGTTTAAGCTCTGCCCCATCGATACCTACGCGCGGGTTCAGTCCAGCATCTTCGCCTACGTTTGGGAGTGCCCTGTAAGGCTGGTTGGCTTGATCGAAGAAGGGGGACGCTACAAGGTTGAAGCGGAGACGATCTCACTTCCTCGAAGCTTGAAGGACCTGGGCATCACGCCGGAACTCGTCGAGACCGTCGCGCACGAGCAACTCTGGTGCACAAGGTGGGGCGAGCCGGTGGACTACGAGGACTGCTACGAGTGCGAAGCTGCCTGGACCTCGGAAGAAGATTGGGAGGGTGAAGACGAGCGGGAGGGCTGGGAGGATGAGTGAGCGAGCAGCCAGCTTTCCAGCTCGCGTAGCGCCGCTTTTTTCCGCTCCAGCTCCGCCAAGCTTGGAGCTACCAGGACATCCTGCGCCAGCTGGATCAGCTGCGGCGGTTTCTCCTCCAGTGAAGAGACGGCGTGCAGGAGCCACTTGTCGGGAGGCGGTGGGATCCCGTTGTAAACCGCGAGCGCGCGCAGGAAGTGCTTCAGCGAAGTGATTGCGACGAAGTGGGCGCTGAGCGGGTCGCCCCTGTGCAGCCACGCATCGACGTCGCTCAAGCTCCACCTAGCTTTAGCCAGCTCCTCCTCTAGAAGCCTCCGCCTCTCGCTCTCGCTCAGCGGTACCTTAAGCTCGAAAAGCCTTCTCACCAGCCCCTGCGGGTCGTAGCGGACGAGCGCGTGGAGGAAGACCCAGCGCTCTTCAAAGCTCCAGCGCCTGTGGAGATCCCTCTCGTAATCCCTAACCTCGAGGTCGATCGCGAAGCCCCCGTACTCGTACTCTTTCTCCCGGGGCCAACCGATCCTGGCACCCCTCCTCTTGTACACGACTATGTCGACGTCTGAGTGCACGTCAAAGTACCCGCGCGCCAGCCCGCCCAGGTAGACGATCCCTACGATGCCCCTCTTCCCTACGAAAGCCGAAGAGATCTCCTCAGCTACCCTCATAGCAGCCTCCAGCAGAGCCTGGCCATCGCTTCGAGTGCTCACGCCTCTTCCAGGCACGCCGGCTGGAAATATCACCACCGCTTACGTGAAGCTTGCGCGCCAGCGGGGATAGTTAAAGCCGGAGTTCCAGTATCTCCCGGAGAGAGAGGCTTGAACGCAAGCCCGCTACGTGCTCTGCTACCTCAGCGTTTCCTCAGCCTTGAAGCCTGCCCGGGTAGAATGCTGGAGGAGTGATGGAGATAACCCGGAAAGTTAACCGCGCTTCACATCATGCTCTCATAAGCGCTGCAGCCGCACCCCTCGAGCTGCTGGGGGCCGGAGGGTGATCCGGTGCGCAGCCCCCAGTGACAGCTCTCAGAGCGCGTAGGGAGGCTTCGCGCTTACCCTGACCTTGCCCGGAGGGTCTCGCGCATGCCTCCAGAGCCCTTTGCTGAAGCTCAGCACGGAGATTCCGAGCTCGTCAATCGTAGCGTCCGTTATGAGTGGTTCCTCCAAGCCGGGGTGTATCACCAGGTGAGCCTTTAGACGCGCCAGCTCCTCCCCCTCCTCACCTACCAGCACTAGCTCAACCGCTCCCCTCACGATGTACACCCTCCTGCGGGCATCCGCTACTGAAGCCTCCGCGACCTCGCCCGTGGTGTACCCCAGCTCCCTCGCAGTGATCTCGTCAACAACGAGCACTGGCTCCGGGCTGTGAGCACCTCCATTAACTAGGACTACGAGCTCCCTCTCCTCCCTCCCCCTGACTCTCAGCTTCACGTAGACGACCAAGGCTCCTCCCCCCTAGAACCCACCTCCCCCAGCGTAGGAGTGGCCTTCCGGGCTTTAGAATCCACCTGCCGTACTTCAGCCTCACAGCTGGAGAGACGTACGCAGCGCTATAAAGCTTCCGAGTTTCCGGGGAAGCCGCCCCGCCTACCATGCCGAGACTTGCTGATGCTAGCCGGCAAGCGCCCCGGGACTCCTCACCCGCGCTTACTCTCCAGTCATCCCTCAGTTCTGCGGAGTTAACCTCCCGGAGGGAGGAGCGCTGTCACGATCTCGCAAACATACTCGGCCATCTTAATGGCTTCCTCAGCGTCCTCCCTGTCGTAGAGCTCGTCCGGCGGGCTGCCGCTTTCCTCGTCGCCGTACATGGAGGGTTCTCGCTCTCTCCTTAACCTCCTCGAGTACCTGGCGAGAGTTGGTATGCTTTCCCGGAACCACTCCGGGAACCTGGCAGCCTCCCTCCGGAGGACTGGGCCCACGTCGTGCCATCGTGGAGGCTCGACCCCCACTAACCTAAGCGCGGCTTTGAGCATCAGCTCCACTGCCTCCTGGCACTGCCTAACGACGTAGGGGTAGTTGCCCCGCTCTAGCGCTTCGCGGGCGTGGTGCAGCCTCTCCTTCGCCTGCTTCGCGTAGGAGAGGGCGATCTCCGTGTTCTTCACAGCTCGATTACCTCGCCGAACTTGTAGTCGCGCTTCAACCTCCAGTACCAGAGCTTCCCGCACTTTACGCGCTCTGCGCCGAGCTCTTCAAGCCTCTTCCTTAAGCGCTCCAGGACACCTTGGAAGAAGCCTCCTCTGTCGTAGAGGATCACTGCGTCTTCCACCATGTCGAGGTACAGGGGGGTGGTTCGCGCAGCCTCCTCCGGCGTCTTGAGCAAGGGTGAGAACTCGATTGTGTAGCCGAGCTTCTCAGCTTCCTCGATCAGCGGCCGGAGGCTTTCCTCAACCTCCATGAAGAGGTCCTGCCTCTCGAACCTGCCCCTCGGCAAATCCTCGGCGACCACTAGCAAGTCGATATCGCTATCCCTCCTCGCCTCCCCCCTCGCCACCGACCCGTAAACGACCACCGATACTAGCGAGTCCCCTAGCCTCCTCCTCAAAGCCTCGACAAGCTCGAGCAGAATGCTCTTATAAGGCTCCTTCAACGCGCGCCCCGCCCCAACCCCGGCCACAGTTAAAACTTTCAAGCCCGCACCTATAATAGCTTACCGAGAAGCGCCCCTGCCCCTCCCGCCAGAAGTGCCGACCGCCCGCGGGCTGATCGACCTCGGTATTTTTCGGCGCGGAGGCTGCCAGCTGGCGCCCGCCGGCTGCGCTTCAGCCTCCAGGTTTGTTCAGCTGAGCAGGTGCACGTACCGGAACATCGAGTCAGGTGCTAGCGTGACAACTGCACCAGAGCCTAGCTCGCGCGCGACCTTGCTCGCCGCGGCCACGTTCGCACCGGTGGAGAGCCCGCCCAGCACCCCCTCCTCCTTGGCAAGCCTGAGCATCATCCGGTAAGCATCGCTGTAGCTCACCTCAACAACCTCGTCGATGATGGCCGAGTACCTCTGGTAGATGCCGGGCAAGCTACTGGTCGCCAACCCCTCAATGGGTTCGCCGAGCGTGGCCGCCCCAGTCGCTACGGGCGAGCCCCTCGGTACGACCCCCACGACCTTGACCCTGAGCCCCTTCTCTCTAAGGTACTTCGCCACGCCGGCGATGGTCCCGCCCGTTCCGATACCCATCACGAAGGCAGAGATCTCAGGCACCTGCTGGTAGATCTCGGGCCCCGTTGTCTCGTAGTGAGCCATCACGTTAGCCTCGTTCTCGTACTGGTTCAGGAAGACTCCCCCCAGCTCCTCCGCAACTCTCCGCGCCACGTTAATCATGTGCTCAGGGTGGTCGCGCGGCACTCTAGGAGCGGTAACCACCTCTGCGCCCAGAGCCCTGATCACCGCCACCTTCGCGGGGGATGTACCCTCCTCTACGACGATGACAGCCCTGTAGCCTAGCTGCGAAGCGAGCCACGCCACGGAAATAGCGGTGTTACCGCTCGAAGCCTCAACCACCACACCGCCGGGCTTCAGCAGCCCGCGCCGCTCAGCCTCTCGGATCATGTAAAACGCCATCCTGTCCTTGTGGCTTCCCGTAGGGTTCATGTACTCCAGCTTCACGTATGTTGGAGCCCCCTCTCTCGCTACTCTGCGGAGCCTGACTACGGGTGTCCTTCCGATCAAGTCGGTGATGCTCACAGGCTAGCGGAAACACCCCCCAGCTAAAGCTTTAGCTCTCAAGAAATCTTTCCGCAGCCTGCGCAAGCCCTCAAGGGGATACGGATATAACGATTGAGGGGGTGAGCACTCCGTGCCTGCGAGGAAGCTCGGAGAGTACACTTACGCGGAGCTTAAAGAGCTCCTCCGCGAGGGGGTCGACTCGGCCATCCTCCCCGTAGGGACTCTCGAACCCCACGGCCTCCATCTCCCGCTCGCTACCGACACCTTGATCGCCGAGAAGGTTGCGGAGCTTGTAGCGGAGAGGAGCGGAGCTCTCCTGCTCCCCGCGCTGCCCTACGGCGTGAACACGGGGCTGCACGGTTACCCTGGCTCGGTCAGGGTTGAACCCGACACTCTGGAGAAAATAGTGCTGGAGATCTTGAAGAGCTTGTCGAGCTCTGGTTTCAGGTACGTGCTCGTGGTGAACGGTCACGGCGGCAACACGCAGAGCCTCGACAACGCAGCCAGGAGAGCGTGGCTCGAGCACAGGCTTGCCGTTCTCGTCGTAGACTGGTGGGTTCTCGCCCGGGAGGTCGGGCTCACAAAGGAGATCCTCGGGAAGGAGGGCGGGCACGCGGCTACTGACGAGACGGCAGCCGTCCTAGCTTTCAGGCCGGACCTCGTGAAGCGCGAGCTGTACTCTGAGAGCTCGATACACGTTTACAAGCCGGGAGTGAGGGCTTACCCCAGCCCCGGTACAGTGATCAACTACAGCGCGACAGAAGGGGGCGTGGAGTTCCCCTCGAGCGAGACATGCCGAAGATTCCTCGAAGCTGTAGCGGAAGC
This sequence comes from Thermofilum sp., assembly GCA_038741495.1. Lineage (NCBI taxonomy): Archaea > Thermoproteati > Thermoproteota > Thermoprotei > Thermofilales > Thermofilaceae > Thermofilum > Thermofilum sp. The sequence continues at coordinate 605,652 of JAVYKX010000001.1, forward strand.
TATCACCAGCGAGTTCGAGAAATTCCGGGAAGGAGTCCGGCTGCTTCGAGAAGGTAGCGCCTGAGCAGCTAGGGCGCAGCTCTCCTCTTATACGCTGCGCGTTAAAGCTCGCCCGGCAGCACTAGCGTGTCTTTCAAGCCGTTCCTCCTGACGAACTCCTTGAGTTCCCTGTCCAGCGTGAGCAGCTGTAAGCCGTAGCGGAGTGAGCTCGCGTAGAGTAAGTTATCGATCATGTCCCGGTGGCCCAGCGCGTAGAGCCTTAAAGCTTCCCTGAAGACCCAAGCGTCCTCTTTGACCTCCCTGTACCTACCGCTCTCCACCACGCTCCTGAGCCCTATGCTGAAAGCTTCATCTACCTCTCCGCGTGTAAGCTTCGCCACCACCCACAAGGACTCTAAGATGCTGAAACGTGAGTAGAACACCTCCGCCTCGGCTTCTGCGAGCTTCTTCAAGCCCTGGAGAACTTCCCTCCCGACGTCGATGCCGAGCGAAGGGAGAATGAAGGAAGTGTCAAGGAGTACTCGTAAACCTTTCCTGCCCTTCAACGCTCACCGCCTCTACCTCCTCAGGTTTCACCGAAGCGAACTTCCTCCCAGTCAGAGCGAGCTCGATAGGGTCGCGGATCACCTCTAGGATAATAGCCTCCCCCTCAACTCTTAGCAGCACCTTATCCCCCTCCTTCACGCCAACAGCTTTAGCGATGGACTTGGGTAGGTACACAGCGTACTTCTTACCGATTCGAGCCTCTACAGCCAGGCTCAACGCGGTGCACCAGACTAAACTATCTGGTCAGAATTAAAAAGCATTACCTGACTTAACCCTCACTGCCTGGAGGAGCTGCTGCGCAAGCCGGGCGAAAGTCGCTCTAGAAGCTCACGGTGGTGCGAGCACTGCGGCCTCTCAATGGTCTTCTCGGCGCGCTCAGCCAGCTAAGGCCGCTAGACTATCTAGACTATCTTGACCCAGTACTTTGAGGCACCCCTCAGGACCACATCCTTTCCTTCAAGTACTGGAACTCGCTCGGTGTGAGTACGAAGATGTCCGCAGGTAGCTCGTTAGTCCAAACCTCGTAAACCAGCTTTATCCTCTCGCCAGGCCTCAATCCCTCGACGGATGATACGACCAAATGTCCACGCCGCTGGATCTAAGCCCCCCGCGGTCGATCCGAAAAGGTAGCACTCCGCCACCTCTATGCGCTCGCTCAGCCTCTCCAAAGTACTTCCTAAGGATTGCTAGGATCTTATCACGCTCTGTGCTCGATAACCTTGCGCATCATCCCGACAGCTCTTTGGCGAACTCCAAAAACCTCAAAGCCGTACTCCTGTGGACGACAGGAACCCCCATGAAGATGTCCGGGTACCTGGACACCGAGTAGTAGGGGGTCAGCTTGCTCAAAAACTCCTCTCCAACTCCGCTAAGCAGGCCACTGGCGAGGCGGTAGAGCTCTACCAGGTTGTGAGTCTTGGGCGGATTTCCCCTCTTAAAAAGTATTAGAGCCTAAAGGGAGAACTCAACCGCCTGCTGCGCCCAGAAAGCAGCCGCCTCGAAAACCTCCCTCTCGACGACCGCCTCAGCTCTTTCAATATTCTTCTCAGCGGCTCTGAGCCACCCACTTAACCTCCTCCCTCAACCGACCCCCTGCAGCCTCGTAGATTACAGTAGTGGCCTGGCAGAACCTCCTTAATGCACTTTCGCGTCCTGGCTCTGCAGCCCCGGAGTTTTTGGGCCTTACGGGCCTTACCTGCAGCCTGGACGGTGAAAAGGTCTCCGCTTCTCGAGGAGAGTGCGGGCAGCTTTCACCCACCACCGGCTGAGGTGATGACGCGAGCTAGCCTGCGGCGCCTCCAGGCAGCGTACTCGTAAGTGATGATCACCAGTGCCAGCACGACAAGGATGATCAACAGTATCGTGCCGGCAAACTCTGAAGAGGATAGCGTGACGCCCGCCACATTGATGAAGACGTCGAGGCTTAGCGAGGCTTTACCCGGCAGCCTGGCTGAAGCTTCAACCCTCCTGCCACCGTACTCTGCGACAACAAGGTAGGTGGCTGGCGGCAGCGTTGTCCTGTAAACCCCTCCTGCGTCGGTGGTGCCCGACTCTACGAGCCTGCCGCCGTAGTAGATCTCGACCCTCGCCCCGCTCAGCGCCTGCCCCCTAGAGCCTTTCACCTCTATCTCTGCAGTGCTTACTCCCGGGACCCGGATGGTCATGTCCTCGTAGACTCTGAAGAAGTCTGTCGCGTAGCCGATGGGGACCCCCTTCCACGAGATCACCTCCACCTTGATCGTGCCGAGCACGATATCCTTTAGGAGCACGGGGGCGCCCAGCTCGAATTCCTGCGCCTGGCCGTCGAGAGTAACGATGCGCACCCGGGCTCCGAGCATAGGCTCACCGTTCTCAGCCCTGATCCTAACCGTGGGCTGGGCGAGCACGGGCGCGAGCAGGAGCAGCACGAAGGCTAGGGCCACCGCCCTCATATCTCTCGAAGATAAGTGCTGGTGTCGCGCTTATAGCCGTGACGGTGCGCTGGAAAAGGCGTGGGGCAGAGCGGGAAAGTCGCCGCCTTCGCCGGCAGGCTACTCGAGTGGTTCAAGGAGAACAAAAGGGAGTTCCCGTGGAGAGTCGGAATGAGTGACGAGTGGCGTGCAGCGCTCACCGGGATCCTTCTGAGGAAGACCAGGGCCGAGACCGTCGCGAAGCACTACGAGAGGATTGTCGGCTCCCTGAGCACGCCGGAGAAAGCTGTCGAGCTCGGCGTGGATAGCATCGAGAAGCTTCTCGAGCCTTTAGGGCTCCACAGGACCAGGGCGAGGCAGATTTATGAGCTCGCGAAATCCTGGCGCAGCGGCAGCCGCTCACCCGGGCTCGGCCCCTACGCGCTTTCCCTCATCGAGTGCCTCGCTCGGGGGAAGCTGGTGCCCGTGGTTGACGTGAACACGGTGCGCGTCGTGAAGAGGGTTTTCGGCGCGGAGGATGTAGAGGAGGTTCGGGAGCTGCTCCGGGAGGCCGTCCTCTCAGCGGGCACTTGCGAGCTGAACCTGGCTGTGATGGATTTCGCAGCTAGAGTTTGCACGGCGCGGAGGCCCCGCTGCGAGTCCTGCCCTCTCGAGGATCTCTGTCTTCACCGTGCTGCTAAAAAAGTTTAAACACGGCTCCCGGATACCTGGGGGTGCAGCAGGCGTGAGTGTGCTGAGGCTAGCGCTGAAGTTTGTTGAGCGCGATATGCTTTTCAAGAAGCTGATCACTGTGCTAACGATTCTAGCGATCGCCAGCGGTGTTGCAACCTTCATTTCCCTGCGCATCCTGGGTATCGGTAGCCGAACCGCTGCGGTCAGCATCGTAGAGCAAGTGCTGCCCGGCGAAGTCATCGTGTACGGGCAAGGGATCTATGACGTCTCCGAGGACATCGTGCAGGAGATCGAGAAACTGCCGGGAGTGGCTAGGGCGACACCAGCGATCCTCGTCACAGGGTACGCTGGAAGGACCTCCGTCTTCGTGCTCGGCGTTAGGCCCGAAGACTTGAGGAACGTGGTCTCCCGCTTCGTGGAGGGGGGCGGCTTCACCAGCCTCAGCGGGCCTTACGCTGTCGCCGATATCGGGCTTGCAGAGAAGCTCGGGCTTAGAGTAGGGGACAAGATCTCGGTGAAGCCGCCCTACAGCGGCTCTTTCAAGCAGTACTCGGTCGTCGGCATCGCGGAAGTCACGATGAAGATTGAGGAGATCGCAGCCGCCGGAGGCTACGTCGTCCTGCCTCTCCGCGAAGCGCAAAACCTCCTCGGCAGGCCCGGCTACGTGAGCATGGTTGTCGTGAAAGTGGAGGAGGGAGTCGACCCTAACGCGATGAAGCAGATGCTCTCCCTGATCTACCCCGGCTCCCGAATCATGCTGAGAGAGGAGGTTATCGGCGTCGTCTTCAAGGTGATGTCGCTCATCGAGGGCCTCCTCCTCTCCACGACTGTGATAGGGCTGGCCGTAGCGATCTTCGGGACCACGAGCACGATCACCTCGACCGTGAGGGAGCATCAGCGCGAGATCGCGATCATGAGGGCTAACGGTGCGCTTCGCAGGGATGTAGCTCTCATCTTCATTCTCGAAGCGCTCATGTTCGGCGTCGCGGGAGGGCTCCTTGGGGTGATATTCGGCATCGCGGGAGCCCAGGTCGGCATCGAGATTGTCTCCTCCTACGGCTTCCTGAACCCACCCCTCATCCTCGACCCTGTGAGCCTCGCGCTCGGCTTCTTCCTTGCCGCCGGGATCAGCGTTCTTTCGGCGATCTACCCGGTTTGGAGAGCTACTTCGATCAGGCCGATAGAGGTGCTGAAGAGTGAGTGAGGAAGCTCTCTCCCTCAAAAACATCTGGAAAATCTACAGGACTCAGAGCGAGGAAGTAGAAGTGCTCAAGGGTGTAGACTTGTCAATCGCGGATGGAGAGCTCGCAGTCATCATGGGCCCCTCGGGCAGCGGGAAGAGCACCCTGCTCTCTATAGCGGGCGGTCTCGACAAGCCGAGCAAGGGGAGGGTGATCGTCGGGGGCGTAGACATCACGGATATGAGCGAGGAAGAGCTAGCGAAGGTTAGAGCGAGGAAGATAGGCTTCGTCTTCCAGTCTTTCAACCTGATCCGGAACCTCACCGCGCTCGAGAACGTGATGACGCCGCTAGTTTTCACCGGGCTCTACAGCTGGCGCGACGCCGCTGAGGTAGCGAAGAGGATGCTGGAGGTCGTCGGCCTTAAGGGGCACGAGCACAAGTTCCCCGGGCAGCTGAGCGGCGGGCAGCAGCAGAGGGTGGCGATAGCGAGAGCCTTGGCGCCCGGACCCGACGTTGTCTTGATGGACGAGCCTACGGGCAGCCTGGACGTCGACACAGCCGTCAGGGTGCTGAGCCTAGTGAAGTGGCTGAACGAAGTGTTCGGGCAGACGATAATCATCGTGACGCACAACCCCGAGATCTCGCAGCTCGCGACGAGGACTTTCTACATCAGGGGTGGCAAGATACTCGAGCAGCCTCCAGCACAGACGCTCGCTGACAGGATAAGGGAGCTCAAGAGCGGTTTCGACACTAGAGACCTCAGAGCGCTGCAGCTCAGCATCCTCAGGGTTAAGCTGGACGCGCTAGAGAAGGTGGCTGCGAAGGGGGTTGCTGACTCTCGAGCCCTGGAGGCTGAGCTCAAGTCGCTCGAGCGGAGGATCGCGCGCCTCGAGAAGCTGCTCCCGTAATTTGCTTCGTTTATTGTCGAAAAAAGATGTTCTTTAAAGAGTTAGGTTTATAAAGAAGATAGCAGCACTTGCTTCGAGCGTGTATGGCGCGTATCCGCTGGGTCCTGCTCCTCCTGATTTTCCTTAACTTGATCGCGGGAGCTCTCGCCCAGCCGCAGGTTACTGTGAGGAAGAATATCCTAAGGGTTCAGAAAGTGACTCCTGGCTACGGAAGCAGCACTGAGGTGTCTGTAACCCTCCTCTTCGAGTCCGAGGGGGTTTACAGCTTCACCGACAACCTCGTGTTCGCGGAGTGCGGTAGCGTAACCTCTACAGCCCCCGCTTCCGGCTACTTCTGCAGAGACGGCCGCCTCCGCGTATCCTGGCTCAACCTCAGTGTGAGCTCGGGGGAGCCTTTAAAGTACACTGCTCCCGGGGTAAGCCTCCTCGAAGTAAGCCTCGTCGTCAGCGCGGAGGGACAACCACTGCAGCTTAGCTGCGAGGCAGGCTACTGCAGGGGTGTAGCTCCGGGTGTACGCGAAGTGAACTACACAATCATTCTAAGCCCTTCGAGCGTGATCCCCGAGGGCGTTCAGCTCCCAGTATCGATTAGCTGGAGCATTGACCCCGCTTTCCTGTACCCCATCGCTTTCTCCGAGAACCCTCAGAGCCTGCGGGAGAGCGGGACGGAGATTTCTTTCCAGTGGTCAGTTTTCCTCAGCGGGACCTACAAGCTTAGTGTGGTCTTCGAAGTAAGGGGCGAGAACCCTTGGGGAGAGGTCCTGGTGCCAGCGCCGACGATAACCGCTAGCCTCGACCCCAGGCTCCAGCTCTCGCTGATAGAGAGGTACAGGAGCCTGATGGCTTCTTTCATGGAGCGCAGCTTGGGGAACCTCACCGAGATGCGTAATAATATCACGAAGCTTCGCGACCTCCTCCTCAACTTGAGTGCCCAGCTCGAAGAGCAGTCTGCGATGCTGGCAAGCGCAGCTGGCGCTGCCGACCAGGCGAGCGACGCTATCAGCGTTGCAGTATACCAGCTGAGCAGCGCGGCTCAGACCATCGAAAGTGCCGAGAGCGCACTGAAGAGGGGTCTCGAAAACGCCTCTAATGCTTTGAAGCTTGCGAGAGAACTAGCTCAGAGAGCGCTGGAGAACGCTGAGGAGCTGGAGCGGGAGTTCTCCAAGCTTAACATTACTTGGGTCGGCAACTACACTTTCTCAGAGCTGGTGAATCAGGCAAAGAGTACTCTCACTACTATGCAGAGCCAGCTGGGCAGCTACGAGAACCTGCTTGCGCAGTACTCCATCGCTAAGGGGAGCCTCTACACGGGAGTGAACGAGCTGAGGGTAGCTGCTTCCCAGCTGAGAAAGCTGGGCAACATGCTGCGCGAAGGTTCCCGCGGCATGGCCCAGCTGGCGAAAGGCTTCCGAGAAGCAGCAGAGCTCATCGACTCGACCATTCTCAAGCTTGCATCCTCCCTAGAGGCTCAGCCTTACCCTGAAGGCTTACTCGAGTTCAACCGGACTATCACTTCCCAGGTGGTTGAGCCCATCGGAGAGGTGAGCGTTAAGAGCGAGCTGATGAGCGACGTGGTCTACGTGTCCCTACCCCTCTTGAAGCTTAAGAGAAGCGAGCCGCAGGCTCTTACTTTACCCTCCTACGCTGCACCCCGGAGAAGCGGGCTAGCGCTGGAGCTTGCAGCTCTCCTCCTCGTTGCCGCAGCCACGTACGCAGTTCTCTCCAAAAGCAATAAGAGGGCTCGAGGCTCTGAGCAGATGCTAGCCGAGATACGCCAGCTGCGCGAGAGGCTTTCGAGGCTTGAGGTTGGGTAGCATGGGGGAGAGGAACGGCAAGAACGTCCTGCTCAGGGGAGTGGACCCCGGGGCTTACACCGAGCTCGCATCACTAGCTAAGCGCACAGGAGTCACTGTCGGGACGCTAGCCTCCCAGGCTTTCAAGCTCCTCGCCGGGCTTGCTGACGCGGGGCCCGCGCTCGTGGGCCTTCCAGCTGACGCTCCCGCTGCGCTGCGCAAGCTGATCCCTTTCTCCAAGATGAAGCAGAAGCCTGTGTTCGTCCGCCACGTGGGCCGCCTCACGATTACTCGTGAAGATCTCGAGCGCGCAGCCGGCCCCCTCTTCTTCTTTAACGTGAAAGAGCTCGTTTTCGACCCCAGCGTCGATACTAGGCTCTTCGAGGAGAAGGTGCTGCGGCTAGTCGACTGCGAGAAGGTTGTGATACACCGTGGTCTAGACAAGCTTGCTGTGCTCGCGCGGTCCCTATTCATCGGGGAAGTAGTCGAGAAAGTTTAAGGAGCGCTCGCGCTCAAGCCCCCCTGTGGCGGGCGATAACTTCTCTAACCATTTTCGGGTCATCGGCTGTTATGAAGTCCACCCCGCACTCCAGCGCTTTCTCAACCCCCTCCCTGTCAGCGACCCCCCAAACGTCCACGAGCAGCCCCCTCCTGTGCGCGTAGGTCACGATGCTCTCCTCCAGGTTCAAAACGTGGATGCTCACTATGTTGGCGAGAAACCTTAGCGCGGCGTTGATCGAAGCAGCGCTCGGCACAGGAACGTCGGCTTGAGTCGTGATGGAGGGGTCGAGCTCCTTGACCCTCTTCAGGCAGCTCCAGTGCTCAGATATTATAACGACCTTCTCCTCAAGCCCCCACCTGTGAACCTTGCTCACAACCTCGTCCTCGATCCCCGGCTGCTTGATCTCGAGAAAACCCCCCACGCTGCTCGAGCTGAGGAAGTCGAGAAGCTCCTCGAGGAGGGGAACCTTCACGCCCTTGTACTTCTCGGAGAACCAGGAACCCGCGTCAAGAGCCCTGACCTCTAAGGAGGTTAGCTCGGAGACGAAGCCTTTGCCGTTCGTCGTCCTATCTACGCGCGCGTCGTGAATGCACACGATAGCTCCATCGCGGGTAGCCCTCAAGTCGGCTTCCACGAAGTGCGCGCCGAGCTCAGCAGCTTTCTCGAACGCGGGAAGCGTGTTCTCCGGAGCGTAGGCGCTCGCCCCCCTGTGCGCGACGACGAAGACTTCCCGAGCCACGGCGTGCAAGGCGGGTTGGGCTATAAGAGAGTATCGAAGCCTCTACTTCGCAGCCTCTCCAGGCGGCAAGCGAAGCTCTCGCTCCCGGCAGCTCCGGCGGCTGGAAAGAGAAAGGAATTTCTAGACCGGGAAGCCCGGATGGAGCGTGAGCTGCACGGGTCTCCTGGAGGGAAGGCGCAGCGTGAGGAAGTTCCGAGCAGAAGAAGTGCCTGACGAGCTCATCATCAAAGCGCTTGAAACGGCCCGGTGGGCGCCGAGCGCGAGGAACGCCCAGCCCTGGCGCGTCGTCGTCATTAAGAGCAGGGAAGTCCTCGAGAAGCTCGGCTCTGTGGCTCCCGGCGCCGCCCCCCTTAAAGGCTGCACGGTGGCCTTCGCTGTGATCGTGAAGCCGGAGGAAGCTCCCGTAACGTTCCTCGTGGATGGAGCGATATTCGCCACCTACCTGTGGCTCTCTCTCCACGCTCACGGGATCGGGGCTGTCTGGATCAACGCGCTGCGAAAACCCGAGTACGCGCAGCTCGTAGGAGCTGAGCCGGGCGAAGTCGTCGTAGCTATTCTCGCAGCAGGCTTCCCGGCGGAGCAGCCGCCACCCAAGCCCAGGAAGAAGCTGGAGGAGATGGTCAGCTGGATTAGGTGAGAGTCCGAGAGCCGAGAAGCCCTACGGGACGAGCGAATGCCTGCCGGAGCGAGCACCTCTGCAGGTCGCAGAGGCTAAGCTTGAGGGAGGAGCCAGCGAGGAAGGCTACTCGCAGAGGCGAGCCTCTATATCTGGGGTGGTGGGCTGCCGGCCCGCTCGTAGAGCTTGGCGAAAACCCTGTCTAGAGCTGCCCGCGCATCACCCTCGAGAACGGGAGGCTCGTGCTCCCTCAGGATGCGCTCGGCTTCCGCGTGGGCCCAGTCCAGCAGGTTTCTCCTTTCTCGCGCAGCGCTAGCGACATCCCAGACGCCTGAGAGGTGGAGTTCAGCCCGGTAGTTGCTCCGCGTGTGCTTGTGTGCGAGGAAGTTGCCTCTCTTCGTCAGGACAACCTCTCTGACGACGTCCAGGGCTTCGGCGTCAGGCCGGAAGCCTCTTGAGAGCCTTCTCGCCATGAGGCACACTTCGTTGTCGAGTACGAGCTTCTCCATCGACTGGACGCTTTCGAACTCCAGCATCCCCGGCCCTGAAACCACGTCGAAGCCGGCAGCGGCGGCGAGCGCAGCGGTGAGCGCGGTTTCGGCACCGGCTTGGAAGTCGACGGCTTTGCTGTCGCTGAGCGCCATGTAAGTGTGGCACGGAAGCCCGATCTCCCGGGCGAGGTCGCGGTAAGCGAGGCTTAGGAGCGCGCTCTCCGGTGCCGTGATTAGCGCAGTACCGTAGTAGGGGTGGATGACGGTCGGTGAGCCCCCGTAGATGACGGGAGCCCCAGGCTGGGCGAGCTGAGCAATAACAATCCCGCTGAGGACTTCCGCGTGATGCTGGGTGAGCGCACCGTAGATGGTTACCGGCGCGGTTCCGCCCAGCCCGGGCATTGAGATTATCTCCGCGGGGACTCCGAGCCTAGCGAGGTCCACTACGTTCCTCGACGTGATAGAGCTCCAGGAGAGGGGTGGCGTGGGGCACACGTCGAAGATCGCGAAAGGCCTCTCGCGGTAATCCTCCCTGACGGCTCTCAGCATCTCCACCATCAGGGGGAGGTTTTCGACCGTGAAGGCACCAGTGACTACAGGCTTCCTGGAGTACTTCAGCACCACGTACAGCCTCGCAGCGTCCCGAATCTCTGCCGGCACGTCGCCCGGAACCACGGCAGTGCTCTGCGCTTGAAGCCCGCTCAGCGCGTCGGCGAGCACAGCGAACTTCTTCACGTCCTCCAGCGTCGGGGTCCTCGGCTCAGGAGAGCCGTAGTCGAGCACTCTTATAGCCGCGGAGCCGGGGTTGAAGACCAGCGCCTCCTCTCCCAGGGTCGCGACGTGCCGCCCTTCGCGGTCGTGCAGCGCGATCCTCTTGGGCGCCTTTCTCAGCGCCTCCTCTACGAGATCCTCCGGGATCAGCACCCTGCTGCCGGACAGCGCGCACCCGCCGCTCACCAGTAGCTTCTCCACCAGGCTGTCCTCCACCCTGACCCCGACCTTCGAGAGGAGCTCGAGAGCCGCGCTGTGCACATCCTCCACGTCGCTCTTCTCCAGAAGTAGCAAGCGCGGCCGCGGCATCACTCAACACCTAGCAGCTTCTTGACTTTCGCCACAGCCTCGAAGGCATCGCGCCCCCACACGTCGGCGCCTATCTCGCGCACGTACTCCTCGGTCACCGGAGCTCCGCCGGCTATCACGATGACCCTGTCCCTAAGGCCCCGCTTCTTCAGCTCTTCTACGACATTCCTCTGCTCAAGCATCGTTGTCGTCATGAGGGCGCTCATGCCTACGATCCTCGCACCGTACTGCTCCACAGCTTCAGCGAACTTTTCCGGCGGGACGTCCACCCCGAGGTCGACGACCTCGAAGCCCTCCGCTTCGAAGACCGCCGCCGCCAGGTTCTTTCCGAGCTCGTGGATATCCCCGCGAACAGTCCCGAAGACCGCTACAGCTTTCACAGGCAGGCCACCGCGCTTAAGCTTCGCTTTCACAACCTCCATCGCAGCTCTGAAAGCTTCAGCGGCCATCACCAGCTCGGGGATGAAGTACTCTCCCCTCTCGTACAGCTCGCCCACCCTCCTCATCGCGGGCACAAGAACCTCCGAGACGATCTCCCGGGGGTCTCTCCCAGCGCTCAGGAGCTCGGAGGCTGCGCGCCTGCTTCGCTCCTCGTCACCCTCCACGACAGCGTCGAAAAGCTCCCTCTCGGCACTCCCGGGCTCGCTCACACCACAGCAGCTCTACAACCTTCTTTTAAGGGCAGCGCCCGGTGCGCGCGAGGTATTTCTAGCCGGAGAGCGCTCGGCAACTGATGCTCGACTTCCACGTGCACCTCCCGCTACACACGGGCCCGGATGCAGTGAAGTTAGCCCAGGCAGCTCTCGCCTACATCGAGGGGGAGGGGCTCGAAGCCGTCGTGGTACACCCCACTGCGCCGTATCACTCCAACGACCTGGTGGCGAAGATTGTCGACACAGACCCGCGGAGGATTATCGGCTTCGCCTCTGTCGTGCCGTGCCCCTCCGACGCAGCGATCAGAGAGCTCTCGAGAGCTGTAGAGGAGCTGGGCTTGCAAGGCCTGTCGCTCCACCCCTCGCAGCAGGGCTTCTGCTTGAAGAGCCCTCACGTCTGGCAGGTGATCAGGTTCGCTGGGGAGGAGCTCGGCATACCTGTCGTGCTGCACGGCCCGCCCTCGAAGACTACTCTCCGCGGCAGGCTCCTGGAGACCCCGTGGCTGAACACCGCAGAAGACTACGCGCTGCTACCTTTCATCGCTCCGAGAGCTACGCTCATCCTCTCGGATCCCGGCAGCCCGGCAGACCTCCGGCTCTTCGCGTCTCTAGCCTCCAGCCACGTGAACGTCTACCTTGATACCTCGCACAGCTTCCTCCAGCTCGCCGGGAAGCACGGAGAAGCTCTAAGCCCCCTCAGGGAGGACAAGCTCATCTTCGGCACAGGGTACGAGCTGGGGGGAGCCGGCGCGCTACGAGAGGCAGTGGAGCTCCTCCGCGGCCTGTACGGGGAGTCGGCCAGCACCGTGCTCTCGAAGAATGCTCGCGACCTGCTAGGTCTCAGAAAACCTGCAGCGTAGCAGGCAGGCCGAGAGCGCTCTCGGGGCTTTCTTCCGGTAAAAAAGGCTAATAACAGTTGTAGTACGGATGTATCTCGTGTACTCCAGGTTGCTCCCAGCTCTGGCGGCTCTCGCGCTCACTACTCTCGCTCTCTCAGCTTTAGCGCAGCCGCCCACGCCCCTCGTGCTCCGCACCGCGGAGGTGAAGATAGTCGCTGTTCACCCGCTGGAAGTGAAGTACAGCAGCTGGACTAGAATCATCCTGGATTTCACAGCGCTAGCAAACATCTCGGTGAGCGAGCTCAGGGCTAGGGTCGTGCTCGTGACTGAGAGAGGCTCCTTCACGCTCCTCGACAGGAAGCTTCTCTCGAAGGCTAACCTCTCGCGAGGGCAGGAGCTGCAGTGGAGCCTCGAGTTCCAGGCTTCAGCACCCCAGCCCCCGCCCATGGAGCCCTTCCTCGAGCTCTACCTCTACGTCAACTACACGGTTAACGGTGAGCAGCGGGTGCTCGAGCACAAGTCGCCCGTGACGCTTGTGCCCCCGCAGACGTACGAGGAGCTGCAGAGGGCCCTCGCGGCAGCCCAGGAGAAAGCCGCGCAGGCAGACAAGCTCAGAGGGGAGCTCTCCTCCCTCCAGCAGAAGCTCTCCGCCGAGACGAACAGGAGCGCTCTCCTGGCGAGCATGCTGAGCAGCTTTCAAGCCGAGAACGCAGAGCTCCGGAAGCAGGTACAGCAGCTCGCCGCGGAGAACGGGGCTCTGAAAGCCAACTTGACGCTGCTCCTCTCAGAGCTCGAGAGGCTCAGGAGGGAGCAGGCGCGCCTAGTCTCCGAGAAGAGCGAGCTCGAGCGGCAGCTAGCCAGCTTGGCGGGCGAGCACTCGGGGCTCCGGAGCCAGTACGCTGCGCTTGCCGTAGAGCTTAACGCTCTGAGGGCAGCTTACGAGAAGCTCCTCTCCGAGACCGGCCTGCTCAGGGGGGTTCTCGCAATCCTTGCCGTAGCGGCCTTGCTTGCAGCCGGCTTCACCTTCGCGAAGCGCAGGAAGCCTCTCCCGCCCCCTCCTCCACCGCCGCCTGGGTAGCGAAAAAGAGAACTACCAGCCTGACTCTTCGCCTATGTGGCTGAGCCGAACGTAGTTGCAGAGCTCTACAGCTTCTTCAGGAGCGAGAGGCAGAAGCACAGCAGGGAGCCCGGGGTAGTCTGGGTCACCGACCTCGTGTCCTGCAGCCTGAAGAGCAGGTACTCTCTCGAGTACCCTGAGCTCGAGCTAGCGGAGCTGTTCAACCCGGTGCTGATCCACGGGACCCTGGTCCACAGGGGGCTCGAGGAGCTGCTCAAGCTGATCCTGGAGCAGAAGGGAGTCAAGGTGGAGGTCGAGCTCGAAGGCAGCATGGAGGTCGACCTCTCCGACCTTGCCCCCGGCTCCGGGAAAGTGCTCGTGAAGGGTAGAGCGGACGTGATCCTCACGCTCCCCAATGGCGAGAAGCACGGCGTGGAGATCAAGAGCATGCGCGGGGACGCGCCCCTCCCTCTCGAGCACCACGTAGACCAAGCCAGGGTCTACAACACGCTCTTCAACCTCTCCAGCACGATCCTCGTCTACATCACTCCCGAGCGGATCACCCAGTACGTGGAGCGGGAGAGGCTCCCGGCCGGGGAGATCGCGAAAAGGATCCTCGAGCAGAAAGCCCCACGCTACCCTTGGGAGTGCAAGTACTGCCCCTTCTCGGTTCTCTGCCCTAGCAAGCGCTAACCTCTCGAGCGCAGCCCGCGCTGAGCCAGCCTGAAGGCCTGAGTGGGAGCACCGGCCCCAGGCTGCCCAGCGGTCTCTCGCCGCGCTCCACCCCTCCAGCCGCTCTAAGCTTCGCTCCACCATCCTGTAGGGTTCACGAGCTTCACGCCGTGCTCTCGGCATATCCGCTCGAAGTGGGGGTCTGTCGAGTAGACGGCTTCGACGAAGCTCTTGACTGGGATGAAGCAGAGGTAGTCCCAGACGTGGATGCCGGTCCGCGAGCTCTCCCTCAGAGCCTCCCTGTAGTGCGCCAGCGTCACGGGAACCTTAACGATGGAGGGATCCTCCACGATCTCGCCGACTAGAGCTGCCGCCTCCCCAGCCGGCACCCTCACTCCCCTGAACGCGAGCACGTGGTAAAGCTCAGCTAGCTGGTGTAGCGACATGTAAACCTTTAGGCGCGCGAACTCTTCGGTGAAAAACCTTCTAGCCAGCTCGTGAGCTTTCAAAGCCTCCTCGTAGCTCTCAACGCTGGGGAAGCGCTGAGGGTGAGGCTTCTTCTTCGCGAGAACCCACAGCTGAGTATCAACCATAGCTCTCAAAAGCTACCCCCCAGGTCCTCGTAACCGTACTCGGCGTAGTCCTCGGGCCCGGCCCCCTCGACGGGCTTGAGCAGCAGCTGGAGAAGCCGCTCCCTGCCGCGAGCACCACCGCTAAGGTACAGGAGGATAGCGTCGACCAAAACCTCTCTCACGCTCCTACCCTCTTCCGCAGCCCTCTTCTTCAGCTCAGTGTAGAGATCCCTCGGTAGCACGAAGCTCGTCTTCACGCTCACACCTCAGCGACGCCCGCTACAGTAATAAGCTTTGCTTTCTAGCTTTAAAGCTGTAAATAAGGTTGAGCAGCCCCTAGCCGGCACTCTGCCCGCAGGGAGCTGCTGGGAGCGCCGCAGGGCCGCACTGCAGGCACGCAGCGTTGCTCGAAAGCCCGGGGGAAGGTGGTGAAGGCTCGGGCCCCCAGCGCTCGCCTGCCAAGAGCGCGGTGAAGTTTCCCTAGCACTAGCGTGCGCTAGCCCGCGACTGGGAGAGAGAAAAAGGAGTCCCCCCGGCTAGCGGCGCCTGAGGAATAAGATAACTGCGAGGAGCAGAGCCGCTGCTAGGGCTGCTGCGCCAGCGTAAGCCAGCAGGCTGTCTAGCTGAGGCGCTTCAACCTCTTCGGCGCGGTAGGGGATCCGCTCGAACGCCTCAAAGCTCATCAGCTGCGGTGGAGCTTTCACGCACCTCACGAGCAGAGCTCCCTCGACTGAGCTGTAAGGCTTCCAGCCGTCGCTCCACACGAGCCTAGAGTTCCAGCCCGCGAAGCCTACCTGCGCTGCCTCGGCGATAGCTTCAACGTCCCCGCTGCTCAGACCTGATATGACACCTGTGCTGCTCAACCACTCGAGCTCTGCTTTGAGAGCTGCTACCATCTCATCCCTACTGACATCGTAGGCTGGGACTACCTTCACCCCCTCAGTCCCAGAGGGCTCGAGAGCACAGGGGAGGCCGAGCGCTTTAACCAGCTTCTCGACTTCCTCTAGCGCGCGGCTCAGGCTCCCCTCCCCCTCCACTCTAGCTGTGAGCGACCTGCGCGTAAAAGAGACTTTCACCTCGAGCCCGTCCACGGCTTTAGATATCGTTGCGCCGAAGAACGCCCTCTCCTCCGTCTTCCAGCCGGCGGCAGCTTGGTCGAGGATCACGCCCTTCACGCGAACCAGAAACTTCCCGCTCACCTTCTCCGAGCTCACCCAGCTGACTACAGCCTTGACCCTGTAAGCGCCTGGCTCGGCTGACATGGGCTCGTCGAAGCCGGGGATAACCATAGCTACTCGAACGCAATCCCCACCGTGCGCGGCGAAGCAGGGCGTCGTGACGCGGTACGAGGCCCGGTCGCCCTGCAGCTCGAGCACACCGCTAGCTGAGAGCTTTAGCGGCTTCTGAGCGCTCACCTCAAGCGCGGGCTCGAATAGGAGCACAGCTGGCCCTTTAAGGTAGAGCTCGCCGAGGTCTAAACTCACCTCGCCTTCACCAGCATCCAGCTCCACCTCTAGAGGTCCGAGAACGGTTACGGTTGCGAGCTCTACGCCGCACGAGTAGGCTTGCTGCAAAACCGTGCGCAGAGGCACCTGGACCCGGACCCCCAGGAACTTCCCACTCCAAGGGGGAAGCTCCAGCTCCGAGAGGGCGACCAGGAGCCTGCTGTCTACAGGGCTCCTGTAGGCGTAGACGCCTGGCTCCACCTGCTCTACGCGGAGCTTCGAAAGATCGTAGGTAACGTTAGGCTTGTTGAGTACAACTTCAACAGCGTAGAGGTCGGCTTGCGAGAAGCACGCTAGCACAGAGACGGCCGAGAACAAGAGCGCTGCTAAGAGAGCGAGCGCCGCTTTCCCCAGCTTCTTGCTTTCCGCCATCAAACTATCTGGGCAGCCCCTCGCTAAACGTCTAAGCTGTGAACATCCCTGTCCAACAAGCCGAACACTTCGAGGCTGGCGTAAGCCCCCAGCAGGTGCCCGCTAGCCCGCTGGGCCTCGAAAGCGGAGAAAGACAAGCCACCGGATTCTCGCGCGGGTACCAGCTCCCCTAAGAACTCTGCTGCCCGCTCCTAGGCTTCAGGAAGGATCTCGCGCCCAGGAACGAGAAGCCGAGGATTAGGAGTGCGGCACCGCACAGGTAGAAGAGGAGCTGGAGGAGCTCTAGCACCTTCGGTGTGAAAACCTTCGGGTACTGTGACGCGAGGTAGCTTCCGAAAGGCGTTAACCCGATCGCTACCCCGGTCAGCAGCGCGGCTAGCCCTGGAGCTATGAAGGCTAGGGCGAACGTCGTCCTCGGCAGCTCCTCCCTGAGCGAGTGTGCTCTTATACTCTCGGGGACGATCCCGGGGAAGGCTGCGGCAGCCGCTCTCACGAGGATTGGTGTGATGGTGAGGACGAAGGGGAGCATTGTGACGAACCAGTACGCTGTCAAGCCTATGGAGACCGCTACCAGGGACTCGAAAGGCATCTGCAGCGATTGCGTGAAGAGCACTTTGTAGAGGAAGATGTAGAGGAAAGCTACGACAGCGTTCCCGACGGCGAGCGCCAGGTTCGAGGCGAGAATGAACCTTCCCCAGGTGAACCTCTTCCTCAGCATGTAGCCGAGCACGTAGAATCCGGCAAAGTTCCCCGGCACAGCTGCCAGGAGGCTTCCCATGTAGAGCGTCCCATGCTTAACAGAGTCGCAGATCAGAGTCCCGATGGCGGCTCCCATGCCACCGACCCAGGGGCCGAAGACCGTGGCAAAGAAAGCTGGGATGAGGACCGCTGGGCGGAACTGGCCGAAGCCCCAGGGCGAGGGGATGTACGCTGTAGCATAAGCGCCGATAGCGTAGAGGGCAGCGCAGAAAGACGTGAGAGAGACTTTCAGAGACATCGGTAGCCTACGCTCCCCAGAGTCTTCCACCACGGCAGCACCCCTGCGGGAACTCGGACCCCTATCCAAACGTAGAATTTGCGCTAAACATACTTAACACAGTTTAACCAGTTCCCCGCCCGGAGCTCGGTAGCGCTCGGCTTCCGCCCAGAGAGGGAATCGAACCCCGTCCCAGCAGCTCCTCGGGAAGCGCGCAGCTCTTAGAGCCTCCCTCAGCCTAGAGAAAGGTCTTATACCCGCCAACCCTTCTCTACTCTGCTGCGGGATGCCAGCGCACCTCTTCATAACCTGCAGGCTGGGCATGGAGAGAGTTGTCGCGTCGCAGATCCGCGAGCTAGATTCCTCCGCAGAGGTGACTCCGTCGCCGGGAGGCTTCCAGGGCTTAGTGCTCGTCTCGAGCAGCTCGAACCCGGAGCAGCTTCTCGGTAAGATCCTGGCCGAGGTGGTCGAGGTCGAGAGCGCCCACCTCGTGGAGGCTGCCTGCAGAGCCAGCCTAGACGAGATCGTGAGCACTGCACTGAAGCTCGCGGACCGCATCAAGCCTGGGGAGAGCTTCGCCGTCCGCACTGTGAGGAGGGGGAAGCACAGCTTTACTTCGCTCGACGTGAACGTTGCGGTGGGAGCTGCGCTTAAAGAGCGCACCGGCGCCCCCGTAGACCTCGAGAACCCTGACAAAGTGCTCTTCATCCAGATCCTTCAGGACGACGCGTACCTCTACGTTGCGAGCGGCGGGGAGCTGAGGAGGAAGATGGGGCCCGGCAAGTACCCCATGTACGAAGTCTTCAAGAGGCTTGTCGTCGCGCACGAACCCTACCTCGGGCCTCCCGAAGCAGCGTACACGATGGGCACCAGGGTCGGGAGAGAGGTACAGGTCTTCGAGGTCGGGAAGCTCTACGTCACCCCGATCGGCCCCGTCGAGGCGGAGCCGCTCTACCACTTCCTAAGGGGGCTGTTCGAAGGGGCGAGATCGAGGTACGAGGTGCAGAAGAGGAGCTACGGGAGGGGAGTGCACCTCACCCAGGTCTACGTCCAGGACATGTACCAGTTCGTCCGCTCCCGCCTCGGGAAGCCGCTCGTGATCTGCGAGCCGGAGGGCGAGCCTGTCTCCCGCGTTGCAGACGAGCTGGCCGACTTCCTGCTGAAAAGCTTGAAGAGCGGTAAGGAAGTCGCCCTGATGGTCGGGGCGCGGGAAGGCGTCCCCACGGGGCTCTTCCGGTACGCTGACTACGTGGTCGACTTTGCCCCTGGAATCGTCGTCTCGACGGAGTTTGCTCTCTCCTCGGCGCTGATCGCCATCGCCACCGTGATCCACGAGAAGCTGGCCTCCGAGCTCTCCGAAGCGTAGGAGCGGCTTTCAAGATTCACTCACAGCTCGCTGAAGCCCAGCCCGCGCAGCGGCTGTTCTGCACCACCTCACTAGCGAGAAGAGGTCCTTCGGGTTCTCCACGCTCGGGACGAGGGGGAGCTCCCTGCCCAGGCCGTGCTTGAGCGCGAGCTCGTACAGGTATGTGAGCGCGGTGTAGTCTTCTGGAGCCACCCCAACCGAGTCGAAGACCGTCACCTCGTTCTCGTCGACTCTACCGGGCTTGAGGCCGGACACCACCTCCCAGAGCTCCCCGTAAACGTATTCTCTCCCCACGTTCTGCACCTCCCCCTCCACCAGGGCCTGGTCGAGCAGCTCGACAACCACCTTAGCGCTTCTCAAGATCTCCGGGTCGAGCTCCGTCTTCCCGGGCGCGTCGCCGCCTACGGCGTTGATGTGCAAGCCAGGCTGAACCCAGTTTTTCTCGACGACCCTCTGCCTCCCCCTCCGGGCGGTCGCGGTGATGAGGACCTCTGCCTCCCTAGCGACCTCCCTGCCGCTCGAAGCTGGGAGCAGCTCGAAGCCGAAAACCCTCATGTTCTCTTCGAACTTCCTCATGGCTGCCCGGTCCACGTCGTAGAAGACCACCCTCTCGATAGGTAGGACACGGCTCGCGGACAAGCAGAGGAACTCTGACTGGGACCCTGTGCCGATGATGCCGAGAACCCTGCTGCTCCTCCTAGCCAGGTGCTTCGAGGCGACAGCGCTGACCGCCCCTGTCCTGAAGGCTGTGAGCAGCGTAGCGTCCGCGATCATCACGGGGTACCCGGTCTCCACGTCGGCCAGGACCCCGAGGGCAGCCACGGTGAGCAAGCCCCGGCTCGGGTTGCGGGGGTGGCCGTTCACGATCTTCACAGTGTACCAGCGGTGATCGCTCGCGGGCATGGCCTCCATAACCCCTGTCTCGTAGCTGAAACTGACGCGGGGGACTACGATGAGCTCCCTCCACCTCCTGAAAACTTCCTCTAAGCGGAGCACTAGACTGTCGATGAAGCGCTCCAACCCCTCCGCTCTAACTAGCTCCACCACATCGGGCGCCGCGAGGACTAGGACTGACACCGTCTCCGTGGCCCCCTAGGCTTTATATGCCGATCTGCCGGCGAGCTGACACCTTTTCAAGCACAGCCCGCGGCCGCGAGCCGGCGCTGATGCGCAGCACTCACCCGCGCCTCGCGCTCTCGAAGAGCTCGTGAAGCTTTTCGAAGCTGCCCTTGTACGGCTCGCGGGGGACACCTACCGGGTAGATGTAGAGCGGGGCCTCGCCGGGCTCAGCGGAGATCACTTCGGCGACGGCAGCGTCGTCGAAAGCGCCTACTGCTACTGTGCCTAGGTTGAGCGCAGCTGCCATCAAGTAGATGTTCTGGCCCGCGTGGCCAGCCTCCATATACACGTACCTCTCACCACGCTCACCGTACACTCTGGTCGTCCTCTCGAAAACGGCGCATATCACGAGCGATGCAGGCGCGCTGCGCACCCACTCCTGCCTCAGCGAAGCGCTCCAAAGGCCGCTCCTAGCATCGCCCAGCTTAACCAGGACCAGCGAGTGGCGCAGGGGGTTGTACTTGTAGACGCCGGCCGGAAGGAAGCTGGCCCCGTTCTTCACACCCCGCTCGCCAACCACCACGTAAACTTCCAGCGGGTACGTTGCGCCAGCGCTGGGGGCTGTTCTGCGGTACCACGCGGTGCGCTCGGTAACTCCCTGAGCAGCCCAGAGGATAGCCGCAAGGTCCTCGATGTCTAGGGGCTCCTCCCGCCACGCTCTCACGCTCTTCCGGCTCAGTAAAGCCTCCTCCACGCTGACCCCGCTCCTAGCTCTGGGGAGCGGAAGCAGGATCTCACTGCCTACCGCTGCTGCAGGCACAGCCACATCCCCGGCAGCCTCTCCGGCGGCTGGCCCCTCAGCCGGCTTAGTGAGCAGTGCAAGAGCTGCTAGCAGAACGGTAGCCACCGCTAAAACCGCTGCCGCGAGCTTCAGTCGCGTAGAAGGCGGAGCCGCGAGCATCCCCTCCTACACTTGCGCGAGCCAGGTTTATCTACTCATCACTCGCAGAAAGGTCACCGGATTCTAACGGGAATTCGGTGAAAAACGCGGCACGCCGAATCCCGGCTCCCAGCCTGACCGCCGGCTTCAGTGCTGAGCCATCTGGCGGATCTGAGGCTTACTGCTCCTGTCGGCGTAGTTGAAAGTGTAGAACTTGGGCTTGAGAGCCTTAACGATGTGCTCGAAAGCTCTGAAGGGGTCGCTCTTCTCCCCGCACGTGTAGACGTCGACGGTGGCGTAGCGGTACTCGACCCAGGTGTGTACTGCGATGTGGCTCTCCAGGATCAGCGCCACGACCGAGACGCCACCCTTCTCGCCCCCAAAGCTCCAAGACCTAAGGTCCCAGAGCGTCATGTTGCCCAGCGCAGCAGCTTCCTTGACAACTTCTTTGAGCTTCTCCTCGTCTGCAGCGATGGATAAGTCCACGTCGTACAGGTTCCCGTAGACGTGCTTACCCACCACTCCCGGCTTATCCTCTTCAGGCATCTCTCCTGTCGCGCGGCACGTTCAACGCTAAAGGATTTTTAAACGTTTCGCAGTCAGGTGCGGGAGCGCAGCCTGCTCCCGGCTGCGCCGCGAGCCGTACTACAATGCTTTTATAGGCGCTTTCGCCCGCTCTGCGGGCGAAGCCCTGTGCTCGAGTTCACCTCTGGAGGTCACAGAGTCGTCGTGTTCAGAGACCTCACACCCGAAGGCCAGGTTCAAGCGAACCAAGTCGTCTTCGTCGATGAGGGGGAGGGGCTCCTCGCCGACCCCGGCGGCAGGGCTGTCTTCAACAAGCTGATCGCCGAGATAGCGAAAGCCGTGCCAGCGCTCCGGGTGAAGTACCTCTTCTTCTCCCACCAGGACCCCGACATCCTGGGAGCTGCCGCGGCCTGGTACTCCGCTGCCCCCCAGGCGAAGATCCTGATCCCGTCGGTCTGGCAGCGCTTCCTGCCCCACGCTTTCCAGCAGGCAATCGAGGAAAATCGAGTGGTGCCCATCCCGGACGAGGGCGGTACGGTCAAGCTCGGTAGCTGCGAGCTCAAGCTGGTGCCGGCGCACTTCCTGCACTCTCCAGGCAACTTCCAGATCTACGACCCCGTCCTGAAGCTCCTCTACAGCGGGGACCTCTTCGCCTCCTTGCTCCCGGCAGGCTTGGACTACGACTTCGCGGACGACCTGGACTCCCACGTGAAGTACATGGAGGGTTTCCTTAAGCGGTACATCCCGACCCGCCTAGCGATCGAGAGGTGGCTGGAGACGGTGAAGGGGCTTGAGATAGAGGTGATAGTGCCCCAGCACGGCGCACTGATCCGGGGCAGGGAGAACGTGGCGAGAGCGCTGGAGTGGCTGAGCCGCGCGAAAGGCTTCTTCGATGTTTAGCTAGATAAGCGTAAAGCTTCTTTAAAGAGGGCTCCCAGAACACCGCGTGAAAGCCGGCCGGTTAAACCTCCTAGCCATCCTGATGCTCGGCTGGGCTGTAGGAGCGATGTACGCCGGGCTGGTGAGCGGCACGCTGCCCCTCATCCGCGCCGAGCTCGGCCTAACTCCGGAAGAAGCTGGCAGAGTTCTGAGCGCCTGGCTGCTGGGAATGCTCCTCGGAGCCTTCCTCTTCGGCTTCGCAGCCGATAGGGTGGGGAGAAAGGCCGCGCTCGCAGCTGCTGCAGCCTTGATGGGCGTCTTCACCCCTCTCAGCGCAGCCGCGAGGGGCTGGCTAGACCTCGCAGCCTACCGCGTCCTCGCGGGCGCCGGGAACGCCGGCTACATGGTTACCGCCAGCGTGCTTATGAGCGAGTACGCTCCCACGAGCGTGAGGGGGAGGAGCGTCGCCATCCTGGAGAGCGCTTGGGCTCTCGGCTGGCTCGCCGCGCTGCTGCTGTCGAGAGTGCTGGCCCCGCTCTACGGCTGGAGAGCAGTCTTCGCCGCATCCTCCGCTGCACTAGCGCTCGCGCCGGCTCTATACTTCCTCGCCCCCGAGTCTCTCAGGTACCTCGTCGCGCGGGGGAGGCTGGAGGAGGCCCGCTCCCTCGCCGGGAAGATGGGCGTCGAGGTTCCTCGGCCTGAGCCCGTGAGGAGGACGAGCCTCAGGGACCTCGTCAGCAAGCCTTACGCGAGGCGCACGGCAATGCTCTGGGTGCACTGGTTCTGCCTAGTCCTCGCGTACTGGGGGATCTTCCTGTGGCTTACCGACATCCTGCACGCGCGGGGCATCCCCTTCGTGAAGAGCCTCGACTACTCGATCGCGATCACGCTCGCCCAGATCCCAGGCTACCTCTCCGCAGCCTACCTCATCGAAACCCTCGGCCGGAGGTGGTTGCTCGCAGGATACATGCTCGGCGCCGGCACTGCTAGCGCTCTCATGTGGCTCTCCACCTCCGAGCCGGAAGTCCTCCTGTACGGCTCCCTCGTCTCCTTCTTCAACCTCGGAGCCTGGGGGATCACCTACGCGTACACGCCGGAGCTCTACCCTACAGCGCTCAGGGGCACTGGCAGCGGCTGGGCTAACTCGTTCGGCCGGGTAGGCGGCATCCTCGGCCCCTACATCGCGGGCGTGCTGATGCAGGCTTACGGAGACCCGCTCGCCCCCTTCCTGCTCTTCGCCGCAGTCCACGTCATCTCCGCGGCAGTCGTGGGAGCCCTGGGCGTAGAGACCAAGGGCAAGCCGCTGGAGGAGCTCGTAGAGTAGCTTCCTCCCCACCTCTGCTGGCCTCCTCTTTTTTATACTCGGCACGTCTTCTACGTAGCGTGGAGCCTAACCTGCTGAGGAAAGCGGTAGAAGCCATGTCCAGAGGCCCCTTCACAAGCGACTCACTAGCTCGGGAGCTGGGCATCCCAGCCCGAGAGGCGGAAGCCTTGATCGGGGCGCTCCTCGCCCACGGGTACCTGCGGGAGGTCGAGTGGTCTACGTGCGCGTCCTGCCCCCTGAGCGGGAGCTGCACGGCGAGAAACCTGAAAGGGGTCAAGGTGTACGAGCTGACGGGTAAGGCCGCCAAGCTCGGGAAGCCAGTTAGCCCAGGCTAAAATTTAATTAAGAGGCAAGATCCCAGAGAATTGTGCCCGTTAGAGGAGAGGACTACCTCGCGCTCCTGTACCGCTTGAAGGAGCTGGGAGTCGAGGCGCGGCTCAGCGTGATCTCTAGGGAGCTGGGGGTCCGCGCGCCCTCAGCGCTGCGCGAGCTCTCGAGGCTCGAGAGCCGGGGGCTCGTCTCCAAGAGCAAGCCGATCTACTTCCTCACAGAGGCAGGGCTCGAGGTGGCGGAGCAGGTAGTGCTGAGGCACAGGGTTCTCGAGCGCTTCCTGGCGGACGTTCTGAAAGCCGACCCCTACAGAGCGCACAGCATAGCGCACCAGCTGGAGCACGCGGTCGAGTTCGCGGAGTTGGTGGACGCGCACATCGGCAGCCCGAGCTTCTGCCCCCACGGGAACCCGGTGCCCGGGAGAGCCTCCACGAAGGTTGTCCCGCTCACCGAGGCAGGAGTCGGGATGCACAGGCTTGCAAGGATCGGGGAGCTCAAAGCTTCCCTCGAGTGGGTTAGGACACTTAAGCTGCAGCCAGGCCGGCCTATCGCGGTCAAAAAGGTTGAGCGCGGCGGAGTGGTCGTGGAGTGGTCCGGGGGCACCTACACGCTGCCGCTACCGGCCGCGAGGCTCCTCTTCGTGGAGAAGAGGTGAGGGCTTTGGCGACTCTCGACGAGGTTCCCGAAGGATCGAGGGCCGTGGTCGTGGACGTGGCGGAGCAGGGCTGGGGGTTGAGGAAGCGCTTGCTCGAGATGGGGCTCGTCCCCGGGACGACGGTGGAAGTCGTCAGGAACAGCAGGGGGCCGATCCTGGTCAGGGTGAGGGGGGCGACTCTAGCCCTTGGGAGGGGGCTCGCGAGGAAGATCGTCGTAGAGGTGGCGGAAGGTGCTAGCGTGCAGCCGTGACCCTGCTGAGCCACGCCTGGAAGGCGCTGCGCGCGTAGCGGTAGTGGGCAGCCCCAACGTGGGCAAGTCCACGCTCTTCACCAGGCTGACAGGCCGGGTAGCGCACATCGCTAACTGGCCTGGAACCACGGTCGAGCGCAAGGAAGGGTTGCTGAAGCTCGACGGGAAGACAGTCGTCCTGGTCGACACGCCCGGCGTGTACTCGCTCGCCGGCATCAGCGAGGAGGAGCGCATCACCCGCGACTACCTCTTGAGGGGGGACTGGGACGCTGTCCTCGTGCTTGTCGACGCGGTAGCCCCGGAGAAGACGCTCTACATGGCTCTCCACGTGCGAGAGCTGACGGGGCGGGTGGTCGTCGCGCTGACGAAGTGGGATGAAGCGCACGCGAGAGGGGTGCACGTGCACGTCGACCAGCTTGAGAGGGCTCTCAAGGCTCCCGTGATCCCGGTCTCGGGGGTCACGGGGGAAGGGCTCAGCGAGCTGCGCCGCGCTATAGCGGAGGTGGTGGAGGCTGGGGGTGCGGAGCCGCTGGTCATCGACTACGGTGTTCTCGAGCGGGCGATCTCGGAGCTCGCGCGAGACCTCAGCGGGCTGGAAGTGGAGTTGAGGGCCCCGCCCCGCTGGATCGCTGTAAAGCTTCTCGAAGGTGATGAGTACGCTCTGAGAGCCGTCCTGAGAGCTGGGGGGAGCCGCATCGTCGAGAAGGCTGAGAAGCTTAGGCAGGAGCTGCAGCGCTCAGGGGTGGACGTGGAGGAAGCTGCTATCGCGGCTAGGTTCAGGTTCGTCGACTCGGTGTGCAGGAAGGCGGTGGTCCGCCTACTCCTGCGGGAGCGGCGGGGGCTGCTGGAGAGGGTTCTCCTCCACCCTGCTGCCGGGCCCTTCGCCTCGCTCGCCCTCCTGCTCTCGCTGTTCACGGTAGTCTTCGCGGTTAACACCGGGTTCCCTCTCACGCTGATCCTGGAGCAGCTGGGCTTCTCGGAGCTGGCGGAGTCGGTGGAATCCTACACGCTATCCGGCCTCATCTCGAGCCTTTTCGACAGCCTTTCGCGAGCCCTGGATCGGGCTCTAGCCGAGGCGGGCGTCAGCGGGCCGCTAGCGGGCATCCTGGTGGAAGGCTTCCTGCCGGGTGCTGCGCTGGTGCTCACCTTCTTCCCGCTAATCTTCACAGCGCTGTTCATCCTAGCTTTCCTTGAGGATAGCGGCGTAGGCCCGCTCGCAGCAGTATCGCTCCATAACACGCTGAAGCGCGCCGGCCTATCCGGGCGCGCGATCTACCCTATGCTCATCAGCCTCGGCTGCAACGTCCCCGGAGTTCTCTCCACTAGAGCCAGCACCGACGCCACCGAGAGGCTCGAGCTGATCTTCAGCATCCCCTTCATCCCATGCCAGGCGAGGCTAGTAGTGCTCCTCGCTTTCGCAGCCGCGTACTTCGGGGGAGGCTTCCAGGCTCTAGCCCCCCTCGCGCTGGTCTACGCAGCTTCCTTCACCATGCTCTTACTCACGTCGCTGGCGATCCGCAAGCTCCGCGGCGCCCGGGAACCCCCCGAGCTGCTGCTAGAGCTCCCGCCCCTCCACAAGCCCTCGCTGAAAGTCCTCTGGTGGATCACGTGGGACTACGTGAAGCATTTCCTCAAGCGCGCCGGCTTCATAATCTTCGTCCTGGGCGTTGCTCTCTGGGGCTTAACCTCCTACGGGCCCCACGGCCCGGCGAGCACCCCCGCGGAGAGCTTCGCAGGGATCCTCGGCAAGCACCTCTCGCCCATCATGCTCCCCTTCGGCGTCCACGGAAGCGCCGCTGAAGCGCTCGCCTTCGCGATGCTAGCCGGCCTCCTGGCGAAGGAGGTTGTCCTGCTCTCCCTCGTCGGCTTCACCGGGGCAGCCGGCCCCCTCGAGGCTCTCTCATCCCTCGGCCTGACGGGAGCGCAGGCCCTCGCCCTCATGGTCTTCTACACGACCTACATGCCCTGCTTGGCGACGCTGTCAGCTGTGTACAGCGAGACAGCGAGCCTGAAGCTAACCCTAGCCGCCCTCGCCTGGTCCCTCGCGGCCGCCCTCGCGGCGAGCCTGCTAGCCTACGCTCTAGGGCTCGCTCTCCTCGGCTGAGCTGCGGCTTTCGCGAGCGGCTACCTGCCGCGCACCACCACCCGGAGCTTCACCTGCAAGTTCTCCACAACCAGGTAGAGCCTGCCCGTCCGGGCCGCCGGGTTCGGCTTAGGCCAGTAACCCTGCCCCCTCACCCAGCCCTCAGGGACCTCGAGCGCGCCCTCACCCCTCACCAAGAGCACGCGGAAGTAGCTGCCCGCCGCGAGAGCTTCCGCGGAGCTGCACCCCCTGATGAGCTGCGGGCTCTCGCTCACGACCACGAAGACGCCAGCGAAGGGAGCACTAGTGTAGTTGCGCTCAACCCACACCTCCACCGTTGCGTTAACCCAGCCCTCGGGAAGCTCGATGAACATCGAGCTGCGCCCCAGCGCGCTGACACGCCACGCTCCACCGCCAAGGTACTCGACCGCCGCCGACCACCCGCCGAGCTCGTCGGGGTAAAGGGTAGCGGGCACCTCTACACCACCAGCCAGCACAGCGCCGCGGAGGAGCAGCAGAGACCCCTCCTTCGTCCTGACCGCGACCACGGCCCTGAGGGTAGTGTTGGCGAGAACCTGGACAGTAGCGTTGGGAGGCAGCGTGCCGCTCGCCACGCCCGTGGAAGCATCAGAGAGGACTATCCAGCGCTCTACGCACGCAACCCCTCCACCGCTCTCCCTGCAGAGCGCCATGACGCTTACCCTCTCGCCCAGCCCGACATTCAGCGTAGCGGAGCCGTTCACCTCACGCTCCCAACCCTTCCCCGCGGCGAGCACGGTCAGCCCGCCAGCATCCACGTGAAGCGCAGCTAGCCTCGGCTTGAAAACGGCTTTCAGCGCAGTGCTGCCCCTCACCTTCATAAGCAACGGCTCCGAGCCAGCCGGGCGCCTCGACCCGTTCACGTACAGCTCTACCTCTACGTGCTCCGGCGCTTCTAGAAGGATAACCAGCGTAGAGCCCGGCTCCACCTCGAGCACACCACCACTAACCACGCTCCCGTTAACCAGGACACGCCCCTCCCCCACAACCTCAACCCGGACGCTGACCGTCGGAGCCCGCTCGGAAAGCCTCAAGGAGAGCGGGAGAAGCGTGAGAAGCACAGCAGCCACAAGCACCAGAGCCGCAAGCCGCCTTACGCGCACACCCAGCCACCCGCACCTCCACGAGCCAGAAAACCCGCTTATATCCCTGCCAGCAGCCCAGCGGATCAAGGCCGCAAAACCTCCGCGCGCCACAAGCTCCCAGCAGTCGCCGAGCCTAACCTCCCACCCAAACTAGCGTGATAGAGCAGAGGAGGAGTGGCCCTGGGAAGGTGTGCGGCCCCGCCCGGGCACCGTAGGGGAAAAGCGGGCTTTCCTCCTTCAGAGGTTTCGGCGGAGGGCCAGCAGTTTCCCTGAAGCCTCCTCCCGTTGCGTATCACTCAGCCAGCCCACCTAGGTCGCTAAAACTTGCAGAGATTGAGAGCGGGAAAACCCTAGCATTAAACCCAAGTAGAGAAGAGAAAAACATAAATAAAACCAAAACCAGCTAAAAACACCACCCAGCCCCGGTATCAGCGAAGAATGAGTTGAAAGTACCATTTTCACCACTCTTACCATTCTTGCCATTCTTACATGTATCGGCGAAGAATGAGTTGAAAGCCTCAACGTTGAGGAGAGCTCTCTCTATCTTTTCGTATCAGCGAAGAATGAGTTGAAAGGAGTGGCCAGGAAGTGCGAGGGGGCTGCGCGGAGCGGAGGTTCCTCATGTATCAGCGAAGAATGAGTTGAAAGTTTCTCCTTCAAGCCGCCTCCCCGCAGGCTCCGCCACCTCGTATCAGCGAAGAATGAGTTGAAAGTCGGTGTAGGTTGGGGGTTTTCCTGCTTACTCGCTATTGTCAGCGAAGGGTTGGGTTGTTGGCTGTTCTGGTGGGGTGTTGCTGCCTGGGTGGTAAGGGCTTTAAGTTTCTGGGTGTGTGGATGTTGGTGCGTAGGGGGGTAGCTGAGCTTCCGCTGCATGGGGGGCGTGTGCCTTCCTGGCTGGTTGCGAGGATGAGGGAGCTGGCTGGGGTAGTGGTTAGGCTGGTTGTGGACGAGTACGGGACGGGGGGTTTCCTCGAGAGGGTTGCCGACCCGGTGTGGTTTCAGGCGCTTAACAACCTTATCGGGATGGATTGGGATTCTTCAGGCTCGACGACTGTCACGACCGCGGTTCTCAAGGAGGTTCTTTCGAGGCTGGATCTCGGCGTGTACGCGGCGGGGGGTAAGGGTGGTGCGAGCCTTAGGACTCCCCAGGAGCTCGAGGGGCTGGCCCGCAGGCTGGGCCTCGACGCGGAGAGGCTGGTGAGGGCCTCGATTCTCGTCGCTAAGGTTGATAGCGCGGCGCTCCAGGCGGGCTACCAGCTTTACCACCACGCGTTCTTCCTGGATGGGGAGGGCCGGTGGGCTGTGGTGCAGCAGGGTATGAACCCGCAGGTGAAGGTGGCTAGGCGCTACCACTGGTTCTCCGAGAGTGTTTCGAGCTTCGTCGAGAACCCTCACAGGGGTGTTAGCGGTGTGGCGGGCACTGCTTTGAACACTGTTGACGCTGGCTTCGGCGAGCACCGGAGGCTTCTCGCCGATCTAGCGAAGGAGAGCCCTGCGAGGCTTGAGTCCGAGCTGCAGCAAGCTTTAGCCGCAGCCCGGGGGCTCGCGCCCCTGGTCAGGTACGAGCCTTACCCGCTCGAGAAGGTGCGGGAGACTGTTAAGCGCTACCTCCGGCTCGGCGGCGCCGCGCTGAACCTTCGGGCGCTCGAGGCTGCTCGCGAGCTTGATGTGCGCAGCTACGAGGAGCTGCTCGCTATCCGGGGTGTGGGCCCGAGCACGGTGAGGGCGCTGGCGCTGATCGCGGAGCTGGTTTACGAGACGCCTCCGAGCTGGAGGGATCCTGTCACCCACCCGGTGGACCCCTTCAAGTTCGCTTACGCTGTGGGCGGTAAGGACGGTGTGCCGTTCCCGGTGGACAGGAGGACTTACGACGAGGTTCTCTCGATCTTGAGGGAGCTGACCCAGCGGGTGAGGTCGCCCTGGGCTCTGAGAAGGCTCGCAGCGCTCACTAGGGATTGGCAGCCGCCGGAGGAGGAGAAGGTCCCGACGCTCTAGCTCCGCTTCCCAGAGTGCTCTCGGCCCTGCCCCCGGGGGTTGGGCGCGAGGAGGTATAAATAGGCGGTAGCTGTACTTTCCCGTAATGTCGCGCGCTCGCGAGGTAGAGCTCTTGAGGAGGAGGGCGAGATCCTTCCTTGCGAGAGCTTTAGAGAGCTTTAACGCGGGGGATTACGACTTAGCTGTCTTCCTCGCGGAGCAGGCGGTGCGCTGCACTTAAAGGCAATGCTGCTGGAGAAGGTGGGCGACTACCCCAGGGTGCACTCGACAATGGCTCTCGCCTCGATCCTCGGTAGGCTGCCTGAGTGCGGAGAGCTCGTGAGCTTCCTTGAGGAGAACAGAGTTGAGGTCGGTCTCCTGGAGGATGCTTACATAGCTTCGAGGTACCTAGCGAGGGAGTACAGCAGGGAGGAGGCTGAAATTCTCGTGAACTTTGCGAGAGAGGTTTTGGAGCATGGAGGTGTATGTTGACATCCTCTTGAAGAGGGCTGAGATGGTCAGGAACTGGAGGGTGTACGCTGCTAGGGTAGCGGAGGCGGCTAGAGCTGTTCTCCCTGGCGCGAGGGTTTACGTTTTCGGGAGCGTGGTGAGGGGTGAGTGCACTGGCGGCAGCGATGTCGACGTGTTGGTGATTTCGGGGAGCCTTCCGAGGAGCGGCTTGGAGAGGGCGAAGGTAAAGGTGAAGATAGAGGAGCTTGCGGGCCTCCCGCCCTACCACCCTTTCGAGATCCACCTAGCGGATGAGGAAGAAGGGGGGTGGTACCTCAGCAGGGTCGGAGAGCTTGTGGAGTTTTGAGCGGTGCGGCGCGCAGTTTTCCTCTGCAGCCCGGGGGAAAGGCTATTTACCCTCCGCGCCGAGAGGGGTGTGTGGCGAGGCTGACCTTCCGAGAGATTGAGCGAAGGTTCTTCGACTTTCTCGCCGCGACGGTTGTCGACCACAAGCCGGTCACCAGGTGGAGGGGGAGTGGTGGGGAGGTAGAGCTTCCCTTCTTCAGCGCGGCTAGGCCGGACGAGGTTCTCGCCTTCGAGGTGCACCTCTCACTGCCTAGGCTCGGTGGGGCGCGTTGGCTCCTCAGGCTGGATATCACGGGGAACGGGCTGCTCCGCGTCGATGGAGAGCTTTTCCAGGCTGTTGACGAGCAGCATAGGCTCGCTGTTCTCGAGCCGGGGGAGAGGCGTGTCGCCCTGGAGGCGACTCCGCGCAGGCTTTTCGGCGAGAACCCCTGGTCGTTCGCCTTCGTAGGGTCGAGCCTCTCCGCTGTGCTCTGGGACGAGTTCCACCTCGCTTTATCGCTGCTCGACCTGCTCCAGCTCGCGAAGGGTAGGAGCGACCTCCTGGAGGCTCTCTCCCGCGCGGCGGAGGAGGTTGAGCTCACGCCTAGCGTCACGCAGGTCTACGCTGCGCACACGATCCTGTACGGGCACTTCGCGCCGGAGAGCACGCCCGAGTACCGCGGCCCCCGCTGGGACTTCGCCTACACTGCGAGCGTGTATGGCCCCCGGGTGCTGGCGGGCTTCGCTGCCGACATACCTGGGCCTAGCGTGGAGGAGGTGGTCGAGACTGCTAGGAGGGTTCGGGAGAAGCTGCCCACCGGCGCAGCCGCGGGGAAGGTGTACCTCTTCGGGCACGCTCACATCGACACTGCCTGGCTGTGGCCGTTCAGCGAGACGAGGAGGAAGGTGGTCCGGACGTTCGCGACTGTGGTGCGGTTGGCGAAGATGGGGTACAGGTTCACGTACGTGCAGAGCGGGGCCCAGAACTACAAGTGGCTCGAGGAAGCGGAGCCCGAGCTCTTCGAGGAGGTTAAGAGGCTGGTGAGGGAGGGGCGGTGGCTGCCGGTAGGCGGGATGTGGGTTGAGGCGGACACCCAGCTGGTCACGGGGGAGTCTCTGGCGAGGCAGCTGCTCTACGGGCAGCGGTACTTCGCCGAGAAGCTCGGGGCGAGGAGCAGGGTCGGGTGGCTTCCCGACTCCTTCGGCTTCAGCGCCCAGCTCCCCCAGCTCTTCCGCAAAGCTGGCATCGAGGTCTTCGTGACGCACAAGGTGATGTGGAACGACACGAACGAGTTTCCCTACCACGCTTTCGTCTGGGAGGGCCTTGACGGCAGCGAGGTCGTAGCCCACATCATCGTAGCCACCTACAACGGCTCCCTGACGGCGAGCGAGCTGGCGGGCCTGTGGGAGAGGTACAAGCAGAGGGATCTGGCCCCGGCGGTGCACGCGTACGGGTTCGGCGACGGGGGCGGTGGGCCTACTTTCCTGATGCTCGAGCGGCTGAAGCTCCTCCGCTCTATCCCCGGCCTACCCGAGCCCGTCGAGGCTCCGAGCGAGAGCGAGTACGTGAGCGAGCTGCTGAAAGCTAAGGAGAAGCTGCCTCGCTGGAAGGGTGAGATCTACAACGAGTTCCACCGCGGCGTCTACACTACGAACCTGAAGGTTAAGGAGCTTGTCTCTAGGGCCGAGAGCGAGGCCCGCTGGGCCGAGCTGGCGGCGGCGTTAGCTCACCTTTTCGGCCTGGCAGGCTACCCCGCCCCCGAGATCAGGGAAGCTTGGGAGCGCTTGCTCCGCTGCCAGTTCCACGACGTGCTGCCCGGCTCCTCCAGCTACGAGGCTTACGCTGAAGCCTACGGGGACCTCGAGGCTGCGATCACCTCCTTCGAGGCGGTTTCGCGAAAGTCGCTCGAAGCGGTCGCTGAGCGCGTAGACGCGCCTAAGGGCAGCGTGGTCGTCTTCAACTCTCTACCTTGGCCGGTTAAGCTGCCCCTGAAGCTCCCGGGGCTTGGCTACACCTACCCTGACGGTAGGCCTGTGGAGGCGCAGAGTTCCGGTGAGGGGCTGGTGGCGGTGGTCGAGGTCCCCGCGACCGGCTACGTCGCGCTCCTGCCGGGTGCCAGCCAGGAGCCCTCGGGCGGTGCGAGCGCCCGGGCTGAGGAGGGCGGCGTGGTGCTCGAGAACGAGCTGCTCAGGGTGAGGTTGAGCGGCGGCGGGGAGCTTCTCTCGGTGTACGACAAGCAATCCGGCTTCGAGGTCCTGGCGGCTCCCAGCAACGTGCTGCGCGCGCACCCCGATAAGCCCGGCAGCTTCGACGCTTGGGATATCGACCGCTCTGCAGTCGAGTCGCCTGGCTACGCTTTCCAGCCTGCTGAGCCCCTGAGGGTGGTCTCGAGCGGGCCTGTCGCAGCTTCTGCTGAGTGCGCGCTCCGCTTCAAGAGCTCGACGGCCAGGGTGAGGGTCACGCTGTACAAGGGTTTGAAGCTCGTGGAGATCCGAGTCTCTTTCGACTGGCGCGAGAAGTGCTACCTCGTGAAGGCCTGGTTCGACTTCAATGTGAAGAGCGATACTGCGCACTTCGAGGTGCCGTTCGGGGTGGTCGAGAGGAGGACGGTGCCCAGGGACAGCTGGGATGAGGCGAGGTACGAGGTTCCCGCGCTCAGGTGGGTAGATGTCTCCGACGGAGCTCGCGGCGCCGCGATCATCGCTCCCACTAGGCACGGCTACAGCGTGCGAGGGTCGAGGGTAGGTCTGAGCCTCCTGAAGTCCCCCTTCATGCCGAACCCGTGGTCCGACCTCGGCCGCTTCGAGGTCGTTTACTACCTGTACCCGCACGAGGGCGACTATAGGGCTGGGAGGGTTTACGAGAAGGCTTACGAGGTCTGGGCTGGGCTCAAGCTGGCTGAGAAGAGGGCGGAGGGGGGAGGCATGCCGAGGGCGGCGAGCTTCCTCGAAGCAGAGCCCGGTGTTATCGTCGAGGCTGTGAAGCTGGGTGAGGAGAAGGGTGTAGTGGTCAGGCTGTACGAGGTGGAGGGGAGGAGCCGCGAGGTGGTGCTGAAGCTTCCGGGTAGCTTCACGGTCTTCGAGACGAACCTCCTCGAGGAGAACCCGAAGATGGTGGGCAGAGGTTCTAGCGTGAGGCTGAGCTTCAAGCCTTTCGAGGTTAAGACCCTGCTCCTCGAGAGAGCTTGAGGCTGGGGCGAGCGGAACTTTCTCTCGCTAGCCTTTGCGCTTCCGTTCGGCTTTACTGGGGGCCGTGCCCCCGGCTGGGGCTGCGAGCAGAGTGAAGAACTTATCTGCGCTCTGCCTGCTGCTAGCGAAGAAGATGGGGGCTGGTTTCGCGCCGCACTGCGGGGAGAGCTCCCCTAGGAGCTGCTTCGTGGACCGCAGGTATCTCCACGAGTACGAGAACCCTTCGATCGTGGGTGTGAACCGGGAGCCGCCGCGCGCTGCTTTCCTCCCCTGCCCCGACCGCGGCTCCGCTTTGAGCAGCGGATTCCTGGAGTCCCCTTGGAAGATTTCGCTGAACGGGAGGTGGAAGTTCAAGCTCGTCCAGAGCCCGGAGCAAGCGCCGCCGGGCTTCCACGAGCCCGGCTTCGACGACTCGGGCTGGGATGAGGTCGAGGTCCCGAGCTGCTGGCAGCTCCTCGGATACGATAAGCCGATATACCTCAACTTCAGGTACCCTTTCCCGCCCCACCCTCCCTACGTGCCGCAGGGCTGGAACCCTACGGGACTCTACAGGAAACGTTTCAAGCTGGACGCTGAGCTGGAGGGCAGGAGGCTCTTCCTCGTCTTCGAGGGTGCGGGCTCCGCTTTCTACGTGTGGGTTAACGGGCGCTACGTGGGCTTCAGCAAGGATTCAAGGACGCCTGCCGAGTTCGACATCACCCCTTACGTGAAGCCCGGCGAGAACCTGGTCGCGGTTGAAGTGCTTAGGTGGAGCGACGGCAGCTACCTCGAAGACCAGGATATGTGGAGGCTGAGCGGGATCTTCCGGGATGTTTACGCCTACTTGGCGCCCGAGGTGAGGATACGTGATTTCTTCGTGAAGACGCGGTTCGGCGAGGACTACGTGGACGCGGTGCTCGAGGTTCTCGTAAAGGTGCGGAGCTACTCCCGGGAGGAGAAGCAGGGCCTGGCGGTCGAGCTGGAGCTACTGGATGCTGACGGGAGGCCGGTGCTGGAGAGGCCTCTAGTCCGCTTTGTCGGCGGGGTGAAGCCCGGGGAGGAGGTGTACGTTACTTTTCAGTGCGAGGTTAAAGCGCCCAGGAAGTGGTGCGCGGAGGACCCCTACCTCTACAGCCTTCTTCTAACGCTTAAGGGGCACGATGGCTCGGTTCTGGAGGTTATCCGGGAGTTCGTCGGGTTCCGCCAGGTTGAGGTGAGGGATGGCAGGGTCCTCGTCAACGGGAAGCCTGTATACCTCAGGGGGGTGAACAGGCACGAGATCGACCCCGTGAGGGGGTACGCTGTGACGAGGGAGCTGATGGAGCTGGACGTGCGGCTCATGAAGCAGTTTAACTTCAACGCGGTTCGCACGTCGCACTACCCGAACCACCCCTACTGGTACTACCTGTGCGACAAGTACGGAGTGTACGTGGTGGACGAGGCGAACGTAGAGTGCCACGGTATCGCCAGCATCGGCAAGACTGGGCCTCTGCGCAACGAGCCGGCGAACAACCCCGAGTGGCTTCCAGCGTTCATGGACCGCGTTATCCGAATGGTGGAGCGCGACAAGAACAGGCCTTCCGTGATCATGTGGTCGCTCGGCAACGAGTCCGGGTACGGCTTCAACCACGAGGCTGCAGCCGCCTGGGTCAGAGGCTACGATCCGACCCGCCCAGTCCACTACGAGGGGGCGGTTCACGTCCTCGAGGTCGGGGGCTCTGTGCCCAGGAGCGTGGACGTTATCAGCGTCATGTACCCTTCGCTGGACTTCCTCGAGTGGCTCGCCACCGAGCTGCGGGACGACAGGCCGGTCATCATGTGCGAGTACGCTCACTCGATGGGGAACAGTACCGGAAACCTGAAGGAGTACTGGGACGTGATCCGAAAGCACCGCAGGCTGTGCGGTGGCTTCATCTGGGACTGGGTGGACCAGGGCCTCCTGAAGGAGGAGGGGGGTGTCAAGTACTTCGCTTACGGTGGGGACTTTGGCGAGGAGGATCACGACGGCAACTTCAACATTAACGGTATTGTTTTCCCCGACAGGACCCCTCAGCCCGCTCTCTGGGAGTGCAAGAAAGTGCAGCAGCCTGTGGAAGCGGAGCCCGTGGATCTGAGCAGGGGGCTGGTGAAGATCGAGAACCGCTTCGACCACTTGAAGCTGAGCGAAGCGGTGGAGATCTTGTGGGAGGTTCGCGCAGATGGCCGCACGCTCCAGGAGGGCCGCTTGGAGGCTCCTGACCTCGAGCCTGGAGAGTGGGAGGTAATCTACGTGCCCTACGAGCTGCCGAGCCCGGAGCCGGGCACCGAGTACTGGCTAGTGCTTAAGTACGTTCTATCCAGAAGCTTCCCGTGGGCTGAGAAGGGCTTTATCGTCGGCTGGAGCCAGTTCAAGCTGCCCGTGCGGGCTCCGGAGCCCCCGCCGCTCAGGATCCCCGAGATGCCGCCGCTCGAGGTCGGGGATAGCGACGGCTCTCTTAGGATCGCGGGCAGGGATTTCGAGCTGGTTTTCTGCAAGCGCACGGCTAGCTTCTCGTACGTGTTTAAGGGCAGGCAGGTTGTCAGGAGCTTTAACCCTCTCGAAGTGTGGAGAGCTCCTACAGACAACGACGAAGGGCTCGATGGGCGTGGGGCGGCTAGGAAGTGGAGAGAGGTAGGGCTCAACAGGGTAGTGCACAAGGTCCTGTGGGTACACGCTCACCGAGCTGCCCCTCAAGTAGCGGTGGTGAGTGCCGGGCTCCGGACGGAGGCGCCCGACACTGGGCTCGGCTTCACTTCAACGCTCGAGCTAACTGTTTACGGGAACGGTGACGTGAAAGTCGCGGTCGACGTGAAACCTGACGAGGGCCTGCCCGTGCTTCCGCGCGCCGGCTTCACGCTCGGCCTGCCCGGAAGCTTCTCGCGCGTAGCTTACTACGGTAGAGGGCCTCACGAGAACTATGTTGACAGGAGGTTCGGAGCGATGGTAGACGTCTACGAGACAACGGTCGACGAGATGTTCGTGCCGTACCTCAAGCCTCAGGAGAACGGCAACCGGTGCGATGTGAAGTGGGTTGCGCTGCGCGACGAGAGTGGGGTCGGCCTGCTAGCGGTAGCTACGAGCTCTATGGAGTTTAGCGCTCACCGCTGCACGCCACACGACCTTGAGTCCGCGAAGCACCCCCACGAAGTGAAGTGGCGCGACGAAGTGTACCTCCACCTCGACTACAGGCAGAGGGGGTTGGGGGGAGCCAGCTGCGGCCCCGATACTCTGCCTCAGTACGAGCTGCAGCCCGAGCCGTTCCGCTTCGAAGTTATCCTGAAGCCCCTGGAGCCGGGCTCCGACCACATCCGCTTGAGCAAGATCAAGCGGTACTCTTTCTAGGAACCGCTCTCACGCGAGTTTCACCGTAAGTAACTTGTCAATCCTCTGACAAGTAATATATAAGTCATTGTCTGACAACAGACATTCGTGGCGGCCGTGGAGAGCTTGGCTTACGCGCAGAACCCGTGGTGGGAGTGGAGTGACTGGTTTTCAAGGGATCGAGACTTGCGAAGCTACGAGAGAATGAGGGTTAAGTGGAGGCCCGGGTGGCTGAGCAGCATCTCGCTAGAGCCCTTCTCGCTCAACTTTATCGTGGGGCCTAGGCAGGTTGGGAAGACCACCGGGGTGAAGATCCTGGTTTCAGAGCTCTTAAGGGAGCGGGACCCATTCTCGGTTTTCTACTTTAACTGCGACCTAGCGGTCGACGCGAGAGAGCTGAGGAGGGTGCTCGACCTCTACCGCGGCTTGAAGCAAGCTCACGGAGTGAAGTCTTCGGTAGTGATCCTCGACGAGGTGACTGGGCTGGAAGACTGGTGGAGAGTGGTGAAAGGCTACATCGATCTCGGCTACTTCGACGAGGACGTCTTGATCCTGCTGGGCTCCGCCTCGTTCAGGATCAGGGCGTTCGCCGAGGCCTTCCCCGGAAGGAGAGGGAAGGGCGTGACAGTGGAGGTGCTCCCCCTCGCTTTCCATGAGTACGTGTCCGCGCACGGGGTGGAGCCGAGAGCCAGCGAAGCCAGCCGGGTTTCCAGCCTCTTTAAAAGGTACTTGGAGACGGGAGGCTTCCCCAGGAGCATCAACGGAGACGAGAAGTTTGCGGAAGACCTTGTGGCCAGCGTTGAGCGGGACGCCGTCAAGGCGGGGAGGAATCCGAAGCTCTTGAGGCTCGTGGCGCGGGAGCTGATCGCGAAAGCTCCCTCCGCGCTGAGCTTCAACGCGGTTGCGGGGGAGCTGGGAGTGTCCCACAACACTGTCCACGAGTACGTGAAGCTGCTAGAGGACATGTTCCTCGTCTCCACAGCCTACATGAAGCACGGGGACCGTGTGCTCTACCGGCGCGAGAAGAAGATCTTCTTCCGGGACCCTTTCGCGGCCCGAGCCTTCGCCTCCCTGCTGGGCGTCGAGGCCTCGCGGGCAGCGCTCCTCGAGTGGGTCGTGCAGGAGCACGTACTCCGGAAGTTTGGCGAAGTGTACTTCTGGCACAACGGCTACGAAGTGGACGTGATCGCCGGGAACCTGAAGCTCGAAGTCAAGACGGGGAAGCCGCACAGGAGGTACCCGAGAAGCGTCACCGTCCTCTCGGAGGAGAGCATACCCGCATTCCTCCTCGAGCTAGCGAGGAGCTAGTTCCCCGCCTTCGTCGCCCCCCGGCCTCGCCCCTCCGGGGGAGCTCTCCGAGTTAAACCAGCTTCTTCGCCAGCCTGCGGGCGCCGAGGATTCGCCACGCGGCGTAGGCCATCACCGCTCTACCGTACATGTCCGTGACCTGAGTGGCCCAGGCTCCGGGCGCACCGTAGAAGAGCGAGAGAAGCTGAGCGGGCACCGCTCTGAGCGCTATCACGGACACGCTGCTGATGAGTAGCGGGAGCCACACGCTGCCCATCCCCCTGATCGCCCCGAAGAGGGCTGAGCTCGCGCCGAGACCTACCTCGCTCGCAGCGGCGAAGAGCAAGTACACTGTGGTGAGCTCGGCGATCTTCGCGTCTTCTGTGAAGAAGTAGCCCACAAAGGGTGATGAAGCTGCGAGGAGGAGTGCTGCGAAGCTCATCCAGAGAGTGCCGATCCTAGCGCTCTCCAAAGTCACGCGGGCCGCTTCCCGCGGGTTGTCGGCCCCCGTCCTCCTCCCCGCCTCGACCAGCGCGGCCATGCTGATAGCGAAGCTAGGCTGAATCACTAGATTCTCGATAGTCAACCCGATGTTGTGGGCAGCAAGAGCCTGGGTTCCGCCGCGCGCGACAGCGTTAATGTACACGTTGTGCGCAGCGCTCGCCACTAACCGCTCAGCTGCGGTTGGCAAACCTACGAGGAGCGTCCTAGCAGCCAGCGAGGAGGGTAGGGCCAGCTTCACCGCTAGGGGCGGCGGCCACACGAGATAAACTGCAAGGCCAGAGTAGCTCGCAAGGCTGGAAGCGAGCCCAGTGCCCACCACGCCGAGGACCTCCGGCTTCGCGAGCACCGGGATCGCGGCAGCCCCCACAGCTGTGCTGATAGCAGAGCCTACTGCAGGCGGCCAGGGGCGCTCCGCGCTCCGGTACACCGACGACAGGACAGCGTTGACAGCCATCGCGGGAAGCGAGAGCATCCGCACCACGGCGTAGCGGTACCCTTCCAGCACGACCCCCGGGTTACCCTGAGAGAGGAGGGCGAGGTAGCTCCGCAGCCAGAGCGGCGCAGTTCCCGCTAGAGCTAGCGAGAAAAGCACCGCTGCCGCCAGCGTCTCCCCAGCCGCGCGAGAGGCGACGTCGTGCTTCCCCGCGCCGAGAGCCTGTGAAGCGACAACGCTGACACCGCCGACGAAAACTGAAAACGCTGCGTTGATGAGGAAGAAGAGGTAGCCCGAGAGCCCTACAGCGGCGGTCGCCTCTGTCGAGATCCGGGTGACAGCCCACAAGCTGATCAGACTGAGCAGAGAGTCCGCCAGCACCCCGAGAGTGATAGGCAGCGCGAGCTTCGCGACGCTGGAGCTCACAGAGCCGTTAAGCACACCGCAGGGTTAAATTTCTTGAAGCTTGTCTCCGCTAGCCCATGCTCGCTTCACCCTCTCGTAGAACTCGAGAACCTTCGCCGCCAGCCTGTCCGCAGAATCCCTGGAAACCTCGAAGGCCTTCGGGCACGCGGGGTCTACGCGCACCCAAAGCCCATCGTGGATTAGCGGGTAGAGCCTGCACGCCTCCGGCCTGGCGCGGTATATCCTGCACGCGCCCGTCGCGGGATCCAGGAAGAAGCAGCGCCCCTCCACGAGCTTCAGCACAGGGACACCGAACCTGCGCTCGACAACTTCCTCGAGCGCGAAACCCTCCCTGCTAAGCCTCTCCAAGTCTTCCGGGGTTAGCGGGACGATAGCCTTCACGCAGCACTTCCCACAGAAGCGGCTGCCGATCCAGCAGTCGACCGGCAGCTCAGCCATCCGAAGGGGATGGCGCGGCTAACGCCCCCTTAAAGCTTGTGCGCCTCACGCCAACTTTAAAGCGGGTTTCCCCAGGCAAGTCTCGGGGGATGACGACTTTGCCGAGTGTTGAGAGGTGAAAGACCATTCATGAACCGACCCCTGCCTGCTCGAAGAATCTATCAGCGCGTGGCGAGAGAAGCGGAAGAAAAAGAAGAGGTTTTAAGGATACTAGCCGCGCGCTTAAAGCTACTCTTTGGTGACTACGGTTTTCGAGAAAGTAACTATCTTCAAGACCTTACCCTGCTCCACGTCCACGAGAACTGTCGCGTAGCCGGAGGACCCCTTCAGGACGACCACGGCCTGCTTAGCCTTCAGGGTGATATCGCCCGTCCCCTGCACCCTAGCGGTGATCAAAGGCTTGATCGCGGTCACGTTGAACCCCTGCTGCAGCAGCTTCGAGGCATCGGGGTCGCTCTGCAGGATGGAGAGCACTCTGCTCTCGTACTCGCTGCTCACCTCCACCCAGCGCCAGTACCCTCTAGGCGCGAAGCCCTTGCCCACACCCCTCGGGAACCCGGCGGTGGCGTTGGGGCAGGGGCAGCACGGCGCCTGGTAGCCTCCCTGCTGAAGCGGCTGAGCGGTGAGCTTGTTCGCGGCAAGGGCGCCGGCGAGCACGGGGATGGTAACTGCGATGGCGATTGCAGCAGCGATAGCAGCTACCAAGATCCAGGTTGCCTTCATGGCTGGTCACAGGTAGTGCGGAGCCCCTTTTTCAAAAAGCATGTGGACTTTTGTTCTACGAAATAGCCTCTAGGCCCGCGAGCCTCCTAGAGCTACTCGAGTATGCCGAGTCTCTTCCTGAAGTACTCGTCCACCTTCCTCTTAACCTCCTCGGGGATTTCGCGCTCGAAGGGCAGCTCCTCCGCGTCGGCCACCTCCCTTACTAGCTCGAGAGCCAGGAAGCCGGGCAGCTCGAAGGCGAGGGGGTGGAGGAGGTCTGGGGAGTCGTCAACCGTGTGTATGCCGTAGCCGGCGCCGCTAGACCTGTAAATATTCACAGAGGGTACCTCGTGCCTCGCGAAGCTCGCGCTATCGCTGGACATGACGTCCTCGCTCACATCCACCTTTACTCCCAGCCTGCGCGCCAGGGACTCCGCGTAGTGCCTCAAGCTCTTCGACCCCGTCACGATGATGCTCGTCGAGCCGAAAGCGGCACCGTGAACATCCAGGTTCAATACCAGGACAGCGTTCCTCAACGCGTCTTTCACGCGCTCCACGTGCGCCTGCGAGCCGCGGAGACCCAGCTCCTCGCCGCTGAACAGCGCGAACCTCACAGTGCGCTTGCACTCAACCCCTCTCAGCGCCTTCGCGAGGGCTAGAACCAGCGCAGAGCCCGCAGCGTTGTCCAACGCTCCCTGCACCCCGTACACGCTGTCCAGGTGCGCAACCACGTACACTACCTCCTCCGGGTACTTCCACCCCCTCTTCTCCGCGATCAAGTTCTGCGCCTCCGCGTCCCGGTACTCCTGGAGGAGGGTTAACCTCACCCTCCTAGCTTCCAGCAAGCTCAGCGCATCCCTGTACTTCACGTACACCGCCGGCAAGCTACCGTACCTCTCCCTCCACTCGTAAGGCACATCCACCCTGCTCAGCCCGCGAACCGGGGAGCTCTCCGCAATCACCAGCCCAGCAGCCTTCCCGGCGAGCTTCCTCCACCTATCCTTCTCGGGCCTGGCCGAGGCCAGCCCGATCCAGCCACTCCCCGCCGGCACGACCGCCGCGTCCCCACGCTCGATGTAAGCGAGCTCACCCTCCACTCCATCCTCACCCGTCTCCCCGCTGAAGCCGACCGCCGAGCACGGCACAAAACCCGCCGGAGGATCCACGACCTCTAAGCTAGCTGCGAGAACCTCGAAGACCTTCACCGTGAACGGCTCGAAGCTCACCTCGTACCCCATGCTCCTGAGCTCCGCGGCTGCCAGCTCTCTAGCTGTGCGCTCCCCCTCGCTCCCCGTGAAGCGCGGGTGGGAAGCAAGCCTCCTCGCTACCTCGTACGCGTACGCTGCCTCGCTGAAAAGCCCGAGCATGCGGAGTGCTTTACGAGACTGCTTTAAGCGTTTTTCGCCCCAGCCCCGCTGCCGCTCAGTGATGCAAGCTCCCTTGCGAGCGCCGCGAGCTGGATAGCAGCGTAGTGTGCTTCGCTCTCCTCCGCCCCCCGGAAGTCCTCTTGGGACACGTACCTCACCTCCGCGTACTTCGCGAGCGCTAGCCTACTCCAGAGCTCGAAAGCGCGCTTATCCGCTGTAAGCAGCGTCGCACCCTTCACGAGCTCCGGGTCCACGGAGGGGATCGAGACATCGCACCAGGAGGGAGCGCTCGGGACCCTGCCCGCGTAGGCCTCGAGAACTTCGTATGCCATGAGCAGGATCTCAGCCTTGAGGGCCCCGCACGGCCCCTTGCTCTCAGCCACCTTGTTGAGAACTTCGGCGTGAACGCAGTAGGGCAGGAGGATCGAGGGCCCGCCCGGCCTCGCGTAGTTGTGCAAGCCGCGGTAAACCATGTTCGTGTCGACCACATACCTAGCTCCCGGGTCGAGATCCAGCACGCTGAAGCCTAGGAACTGGTGTGCTTCCTCAGGCGGATCGCAACTCTTCTTCGCGAGAGCTGTGAGGAGCTTTCCCAGGAACTCTCTCAAGTGCTTCGGGTTGGGAGGCGGGAAGGACGGGAGGCTGAACGACTCCACCCTAACCTCCCTCCCAGCCTTGAACTCGCGTAAGCGGCATACAGTCAGGGAGGCTGTAGGAGTCCTCAAGGCTAGCTCGGTTCGCAGCACTCCTTCCTCCACCTTATCACGAAGCTCCAGCGAGAGCGCTGGAACGCTATCGTCGTTCACCCAGCTCTGAGGCAGGG
Source organism: Thermofilum sp. (assembly GCA_038741495.1). NCBI lineage: Archaea > Thermoproteati > Thermoproteota > Thermoprotei > Thermofilales > Thermofilaceae > Thermofilum > Thermofilum sp. Next base: position 648,530 of record JAVYKX010000001.1, read on the forward strand.
AGAGGTTCAGCTCCAGGCAGATTTCCGCGATCCGCTTCCTGAGGCGAGGCAGCCCTTTCAACTCCTCGAGGTACTGGCGGGCAGCATCTGCGTTAAGCTCAGGCCTCCTTGGCGTGGGCGGCGAGCCGAGAAGCTGAACCGGCTGAAGGTAGCGGGGAACATAGGGGTAGAAGAGGCCAGTCCACGGCCCGAAAGGGAAGAGAACATGAGCTACGTCCGCACCCTCCACGCTGGCGGCGATCGAAAGCGATACCGCTCCGAGGAGCGAGCCCGAGGTTGGGACCGCAACTGCCCTCCGGCCTCTGAGCAGCTGCCGCGCAGCTTCAAGCGAGCCCTTAAGGTCGCGGGGCTGCTCCTCGAGCTTCAGGTCCAAGCCAAGCACCCTCCCCGCGAAGCTCCTAACTTTCTCCGCATCCTGCTTCGCGAAGCGGCTGTAAAGGGCTACCGCCTCTGCGATAGCGAAGCTCTCCGCGAGTCGCGCCACTGAGGAGGCTGCCGACGCGAAAGTGTAGCTCGGAGAGCCGACGAGAAAAACTGCGAGGTCGTAACCTCTCACAGGGTTATGCGCACTCTCCGCGTGAAAAGCCTAACGCTCTTAGAGGTAGAAGCGCGGGAAGAGTTGAAAAGCTGGAGCGCTTTCAGCTCTGCGTGGAGCTGAAGCGAGAGCGCCTAGCCGCAGTCTTCCGGGCGGTGGTCTTCGAGCTGGAGGAGAGCGGTGCTGCGAGAGCGGAGTCGAACCCCAACCTGCTCGGCGAGGTGAAGGTTCGCGTCCACCTTAGAGCTCTCCGCGTCCGGAAGCTCGGTGTTCTCGTCCAGAGGCTACCAGGGAGCCTGGCGGAGCCCCTCTGGGAGCCAGTCTTCAAGCTCCGCAGAGCTGATGCTGGCGCGCTGTGCCGCTTCCACGAGGAGGCTGCGGGCGGCGAAGCTTACTGCGAGAAGCCCGCGTCCGGGCCGGGTGGCTACTGCCGGGAGCACGCCGCCAGCTGGAAGGCTCTCTACGAGAGGTGCGCGCAGGGCGATGACGAGGCGTGCGCTGAAGCCGGTGGCGCAGCTGAGGGGGAGTTCGCGGTGTATGCGCTCGACTACGGTGGGATGAGGCTGAAAGTAGGCCTCACGCAGCTGCATCGCTTCCTCTGGAGGGCTGCTGAGCAGCCGCACGTCTCAGCGGCGGCTCTGGCTTCAGGCGGGCTGCTCCGCATGAGAGAGCTCGAGAAGGAGCTGGGGAGGAGGCTGGGGGCCACAGAGGGGGCTGGGGCGAGGCTCGACGACAGGCTGCAAAGCTCTGCGAGGGCTTTAACGCTCAGCCCTCTGGAGGCTGCTAAGAGGCTCGCCAACATGCTGGCAGGCATCGGGCTCGAAGGCTCTTTCGAAGCGCTGCAGGTGAAGCCGAGGCTCCTTAACCCGCGGGAGTTCCTGGCGGAGCACTGCCCCCTCAGCAGCCTCGCTGGGCGGAGGCTCAGGCTCCTGGATTACTGGGCCGGTATTCTCGCTTTCGAGGACGTAGATAGCGGAGAGAGGCTTCTGCTGGAGAAGTGGCAGCTTCTCCACCGGCTGGTAACTGTGGATTTAGCTTAAGGCGCGGCGCTCTGCGCCTTCCTGGCTCGTCTTCCCGCTTTCAAAGGCGCTTTGAAGTGGTTAGAGCACGCTCAGCGGTAGTCCACTGCTGCGCTCGGGAAGGAGCAGGGGCGCCCGTCCGGGAGCTTCCGCGCTGCAATGTATATATGTCATTACATTGCATTACGGGTTGTGCCCTTGGTTACTGTCCGCGTGAGCGAGGAGCTTAAAAAGCGCATGAGCGAGGCTAGGCACATTAACTGGAGCGAAGTTGTGAGGCGGGCGATACTCGACGCTCTCGAGGGCGGGGGAGAAAGGAACCTTGCCAAGGCTGTCCTCCTCAACGAGCGGAACGTGGTAGTGCCTGACGAGGGGTTTGACAGCGTAGAGGTGATTCGGGCATGGAGGGAGAAGATCCAGCGGAGGTGGTAGTTGACGCCTCTGTCGTAGCGAAATGGTTTATTGCCGAGAAGGGTCGCGAGAAAGCGGTTAAGCTCAGAGACGACTATGTGGACGGCAAGGTTAGGCTGCACGCGCCGGCGCTCATGCCTTTCGAAGTGCTGAACGCTGTCAGGTTTAGCAGGCGCGACGTGAAAGCTGATGTGCTCAAAGCCGTGGCTGAAAGCCTAGCGCTCTACGGTATACGGCTTCACCAGCTCAGCGGTAGGTACGCTGAGCTCGTGGTGGAGGTAGCGCTAGAGAACGGTATAACTATCTACGACGCTAGCTACGTCGCGCTAGCTAAGTACCTCGGTGCTGTGCTCTACACTGCTGACCAAAAACTCATCGAGAGCTTGAACAGCGAGTACAGGGTACTAGTGAAGAGCATCGGAGAGTATGGGGAGACTCTCGGCTAGCTCTACAGGCGAGAAGGGAAAAAAGAAAGTTGCAGAGAGTTAGCCGTGGTTCTTCATCGCTTTTAAGAGGTCTTCAACAGCTTTCGCGACTTCCTGGATCGACGCTTCGTCTTCGAGCGTCGACACGTCGCCGAGCGGCTGCCCGCTGACAACTGCTTTGAGAAGCCTCCTCATGATTTTCCCGCTCCTCGTCTTCGGGAGGCTAGTTGTGAAGTACAGCTCGCTCGGCGTGGCCACGGGGCCCACTGTCTTCCGAACCCACTCGATGAGCTCTCTCCTCATCTCCTCGGAGGGGTTGTGCCCTGCTCTCAGCGTTACGAAAGCGACGATAGCTTCTCCTTTAACTGGGTCCGGCCTGCCGATTACAGCTGCTTCCGCGACTGCCGGGTGCATCGTGAGCGCGCTCTCTATCTCCATAGTGCCCAGCCTGTGGCCAGCCACCTTGAGGACGTCGTCAGCCCTGCCGAGGAGCCAGAAGTACCCGTCCTCATCCCTCATGGCGTAGTCACCTGTGTAGTAGATCGCCGGTGGGTGGAAGTAGAACTGCAGGTGCTCGCTAGGCTTGAACTTGCTCCAGTAGACTTCCCTGTACTTCTCCGGGTCGTTCCACAGCGTTGTCAGCATGCCGGGCCACGGCCCCAGGATCACCAGGTAACCCTTCTGGTAGGGTTTCGCCGGCCTACCTTCCTCGTCGATAACTTCTGCGTGAACGCCGGGGAGCGGGAGGGTGGCGGAGCCGGGCTTGAGCGGTACGAGCTCTATGCCGGGAGCTGGGCTTATCATTATGCCGCCGGTCTCGGTCTGCCACCATGTGTCAACGATCGGGCAGGCTCCGCCGCCAACAACCCTGTGGTACCACTTCCACACCTCGGGGTTTATCGGCTCTCCCACCGTTCCGAGCAGCCTGAGCGACGATAAGTCGTGCTTCCTCACCCACCTCTCTCCGAACCTCATGTGCATCCTGATCGCGGTAGGCGTCGTGTAGAACACCGTGACGCTGTACTCCTCAATGATCTCCCACCACCTGTCGGGCGCTGGGTAGTCCGGCGCACCTTCGTAGACTACGATGGTGGCGCCGTGCAGGAGGGGTCCGTAGACAACGTAAGAGTGCCCGGTGATCCACCCCGCGTCGGCCGTGCACCAGTAGATGTCCTCGGGCTTTATGTCGAAAACCCACTTCATGGTAGCCCACAGCCAGACCATGTAGCCGCCCGTGTCGTGAACGACACCCTTCGGCTTACCCGTCGTGCCCGACGTGTAGAGCACGAAGAGAGGGTGCTCGCTCTCCACAGGCTCAGCCCCGCTCTCCTTCTCTGCGCCCTTCACCAGGTCATCCCACCAGAAGTCCCTCCCCTCCTTCATGTCGACGTCCACGTTAGCCCTCCTGACTACCACGACGTTCCGGACACTCGGAGTCTTCGCGAGCGCCACGTCGACGTTCTGCTTCAGCGGCACCACCTTCCCCCTCCTATAGCCGCCGTCCGCGGTGACGACCACCTTCGCCTCCGCGTCCCTGATCCTCGTGACGAGAGCCTCCACGCTGAAGCCCGAGAACACAACGCTGTGTATCGCACCTATCCTAGCGCACGCAAGCATTGCGACTAGCAGCTCGGGGACCATAGGCATGTAGATCGTGACCCTGTCGCCTTTCTCAACGCCGAGGCTCTTGAGCGCGCTCGCGAACCTGCTCACCTCCCTCCAGAGGTCGAAGTACGTCAGCACCCTCCTGTCGCCGGGCTCCCCCTCCCAGAACACGGCAACCTTGTTCTTCACCGCGCTCTTCAGGTGGACGTCCAGAGCGTTGTACGAGGCATTCGTAAGCCCGCCTACGAACCACCTCGCGAAGGGCGGGTTCCACTCGAGGACCCTATCCCACGTTCTAAACCAGTACAGGTTCCTGGCGACCTCGCTCCAGAACTTCTCAGGGTCCCTGAGTGCGGCTTCCTGCAGCTGCCTCAGCTTGTGGCCGTACGTGATCTCTCTCGTCTTCTCTCTGTAGAGGCTTGTGACTTCTGTCGACATGTTGCTCGACGCCTGCAGTAACAAGAATTAAAACATTACTAAGTATTAATTGTATCAAATCCGAAGCGGAGAGGTGTTCTCCCGAATTTCTTCCAGAGCGATGCGCGGAGCGGAAGCTCAGGAGCTAGGCTGGCGGAGCTCTAGCGGAACTTGCGGTTGGGTTGGAGTACTGGAAACACGTTCCCGCTGAAGCTTACCGCGAGACAACACCGGAGGGCTGCGACATCCTTCTTGCCAGTTGCGGCGCTACCACGAGAAGCGTGCCGAGAGTCGCTGCCACTAGAACTGGAGTGATCGTTTCTGGCTTAGAGGCTACGGCGAATGGGATGTAAGCGGTAAGGTAGCAGAGGGCAGAGCACCTCCAGCTCAACGGGCAGGAGCCCCCAGCTTTCGCGATACGCTCAGCGAGGAGCAGGGAGGCTGCGGAGACTGTGAACCAGCCGGCAAAGTTCTCGAGCGGGATGCCGAACCACTCCCCGGCTCTCGCCCACCTCCAGAACCCGTAGCTCACCATCACTGGGTCGATCGCCATGTCGAGCGACGTGGTCAACAGCGAAGCGTAGAGGACTCTCTGTAGCATGCTCCCAAACCTCGAAGCCACCATGTAGGAGACCGTGACGTAGAGCCCCCAGCCGTAGACTACCGTTAAGGGCACGCCGAGCAGGCTCGGAGCCCTCCACTCGTAAGTGTACACGCCGAAAGGGATTCCCGTCCTTGTCCCCAATGCCTCGAACGCAAAGCCCACAAGCAAGCCCGCGAAGAATACGGTGACCGGTCGGCGACATCCAGCTCTAGCGAGCAGCGTCAGGGAAACTGCTGTCAGCGAAAACTGGAGTGCTTCTCCAAGCCTTAGGAGAATCGCTCTCTGGGAGGTTGCCACAAGTGAGAAAATTACTAATCCGCTAGCTAGAAACCCGGCGGCTAAGAGAAGCTGGGGCTTGCACTGCTCTCTCAAGATGCTCGTCTTAGACAGGTTTAGGCGCTCCTCTTAAGCTTTCCTGCGGGAAAACTTCTCGCAGGTAGAGCGAAGCGACGTGGGAATGCGGGCATCTCTAGCTTGACGGGGTGGCGGAATACCTGCTTCCAAACGAGTTAAGGATGAATCAGGCTTGTCGAGAAGAGTGAGCCGCGCTCAAGGAGCAGGGTTAGAGTTATCATAGCTCTCTGCTTCATCCACGCTAGACCAATGGGGTAGAGCTCTCAGTGCTGGAAGTTCTTACCTACTGCCTACAAAGTGTTACATAGCTTTCAAACTTGAAAGACATTCCTGCGTAGTAACCTGAGTAAAGCTGCCTGTTCACCGCGATCACTCTGGACTCTTCGAAAAAAATCATCGATAGATAATAAATGCTCTTTAGATAATATGCGGGGAAGAAAACACCCGATATTAGCTCCTTTACTCAGCTAGGGCGTGTACACGAATGTCGCATATCCGTTGCTGAGCCAAATGTGCCCTGGATCTCTCTTATCGTCAAAGGGCTCGTAGTTGTAGAAGTACGCATAGTCCAGCAGCGTGTAGTATCCCTTTGAGGAAGCGATCTCGGCAAAGTCCTTCTCGGCATACTCGCTGTAGCCGCTCCAGCCCTCCCAGGGCCATTCGTCATAATGCGTAGTCGCGAGGACATACCTCCCCCAATTCTGGTTGTACATGTAATCAGGCGGGTTCGGAGCATAGATCCTCATGTGGAGATACACGTACATGCGGAGATATTTGGAGTAGTGAGGAGTCAGGAATCCCGACTTGGTTCCACGATCCTCATCCCACACCCACCCATCTCCGTCGTCGAGGTACGCATACATAGGGTTGGCGAGAACTGTGGGCCCGAAGTAAATGCCCTTAATCTTGTTGACATCCGCGTTCCCGTAGAACACCATTGTTACTGGCCAGTCGACATTACTAGAGGAGACATTTCGGGAGGTGAAATCGTAGTTGTAGAACCTGTCTTCTAACACGGCGAGAGTCAAGAGGCTCCGCGCAGTCGGCCCGTAAGCGTGTACAGCTACGAGGAGCAGCGCCGCAATTAACAGCAGAGCGAGCTTCCTCAAGCTAGTCACCCCGGTAGCGGATGGGCCCTCCGCTCCTCTCCTGCAGAATCCTCATGCCCGCTAGGTCTACACCGACTAGGACTTCAAGCTCGTTATCAAACACTCTGAAGAATGCAGCCCCTTCCGGGTACTCGCCCGTGTAGTAGATCGCAAGCAGCACAATTCTCTTGCTCGGCTTAAGCTGCTTAACAGGCTCGTAGCCCAGCGCTATCTCCTTCGCTCTCTGAACCTTCTCTACCTCTCTATCATCCCTGAGGACAGGGTCCCTCTCAGCCCTCCCCACTCCCGGGTGGATGCGAGTGACTTCGCCTTTCTCCAGGTCAACTACTACTTGCATGCTCTCCGTCCACATCTTCGCCACGGCCCTTCCCCGAGGCTTCGCCGGGTACTCCTCAATCTCGACCCACACCGGCTCGCTAAGAAGTATCACAACAGTTACTTCGCTACCGTAGACTATCTGATTGTAGAGAACTTCTTCAAGAGGCTTCCAGCCAACGTTCCCAATTAACCCCCTAATCCTCTCGCTCCCACTGACTATCTCAAGAGCTCTCCGCGCCTCCTCCCCTGTTATCATCCTCCCTACTGCCCCACTCTCCACGCCTCCAGCTTCAAGGGGTTTCGGCTTTACCGGCAGGGGTATCGAAACCGCCGATGAGGGCGCTATTGAAAAGACGAGAAGAATCACAGCCGCCACCGAGAAAGCTAGGAGAGCTAGAACCAGCCCCCTTCCCATCTTCTCCTTTTCTACGGCTAAGTAGAACTATATTATGTTTTTCCCCTCGGGAGCCCTTCCTCCAGCTTCACACCAGGGTCGACAACGAGCCCCGGCCTCCCGCGGAGATCACGTAGGAGTTCGTCCTCAGAGGTCCGCCAACCACGCGGGCGTATCTGACTGCAGGCATCCCAGAACCGCCTGCGCAGCGCTTTATGTAGTTTCCTGAGCTGGCGCGGCCGGAGGCAGGGCTCAAGCCGCCCTCGCGCGGGAGGAAGAATAGTAAGACTTAAGTCTTACTCAAGTCTTACTAATTTTGTGCACAAAGTCAGGGTTTCGAGCAAGGGGCAGGTCGTCATACCGAAGAGCATTAGAGATGAGCTGGGCTTGGCGCCCGGCACTGTCCTCTGGGCTAAGGTTGAGGGAAACAGGGTTGTGCTGGAGCCTGCGAGAGAGCTTCCAGCCCACTTGTTCGTAGAGGCGGGGCCTAGGGTCACTGAGCCTCTGCTGCGCGAGGCTAAAGCGGCGAGCGACAAAGTTGAGAAGCTGCTGAGGGATCTGGGAGTTGGCGAGAGTAGCGCTTGACACCAGCGTTATAGTGGAGTACATTGACCTCAAGGGGAGGTACCACAGGCAAGCCAGAGCTATTTTTGAAAGCGTGCTGGTGGGGAAGCTGGAGGCAGTTATCCCTCACCCGGTCTTAGCGGAGACATACTACGTGGCAGCGAGGATTTACACTGTAATCGGCTTACCCGAGCCTCTGCGGAAAGCTGGGGAGCTTGTCAAGCAGCTGGCAGCGCTCCCGACAGTTGAGGTAGTTGAAGGCGCTGAGCTCGCTGTCGAAGCGGGGTCTGCGAAGCTGAAGCTGGGCCTTGCGCTCACTGACTGCTACGTCCTAGCAGCCGCTAAGCTGGCTGGGGGGAAGGCTGTGTTCAGGAGCAGGGAGGCGGAGATGGCTAGAGCGGCAGAGCGCCTGAAAGAGTACAGTGTAGTCTTCCTCGAAGACTACGCGTAAAAAGTTCGACTCACACCGTCTCCTCGCATCTGGGAGGGTTAAGCCTATTGGCGATCTCAGCGCGAAGAGGGCTGACTGCCCCACTGCTAGGAAAGGTGTGGAGAGGCTCGCGGAGATGCTTAAAGAAAACAATGCTCTGCGCAGCTGGGGGTGGGGCTATCCACGTCTGCACGGGCTCTTTCCAGCTTTCCTGCTTATTTTTGGAGGCGGAGTCCGGCAACGAAGTACTCTACCATCGGCCTCATGCTCACCTCTTCAGCCGTGAGGCGAGGAGTTCCGGCACCTCGCCAAGCCTCCTGGCAACGGGGATCCCAGCCCTCTCGAGTGCCTCCACCTTGCCCGCGTAGGTCCCGGTTGCCCCGAAAGCTATTGCGCCCGCATGCCCCATCCTCCTCCCAGGCGGAGCGGCCCTACCCGCGATGTAGGCGACTACAGGCTTCCCCGGGCTGGCTGCGTAGCGCTTAGCGAACTCCTCCTCTTTGGTGCCGCCAATCTCGCCCACGAGGACTACAGCGTCGGTCTCCGGGTCTTCCAGGAACCTCTCGTAAACATCCCAGAAGCTGAGCCCTGTGACCGGGTCTCCGCCGATACCTACCGCGGTGGAAACGCCGAAACCGGCTGCCGCTAGCCGAGCTGCCACCTCGTAGGTTAGCGTGCCGCTTCTCGAGATTAAGCCTATTCTCCCGGGCTTGAAGAGCTCGCCAGGCATGATTCCGACCTTACACTTCCCGGGCGTGATCACGCCGGGAGTGTTCGGCCCCACGACGACTGCGCTCTTGCTCTTCGCGTAGCTCACCATGAGTAGAGCCTCGTGGACGGGGATACCCTCTGTGATGACCACGATGAGCCGGATGCCAGCGTCCACCGCCTCGTAGACAGCGTCCGGAGCGAAGCGCGGGGGGACGAAGACTACCGAGGTGTTCACCTCAGGGTGAGCCTCCACCGCTTCAGCAACAGAGTCGTAGACAGGCACGCCTAGAACCTCGCTACCACCTTTACCCGGCGTAACTCCAGCTACCACCCTAGTCCCGTACTTGAGCATCAGCTCGGTGTGGAGGCTTCCCTGCCTTCCGGTGATCCCCTGCACCAGCACTCTCGTCTCTCCACCCACCAGGATCGCCATCAGCCGACCACCTCTCTCACAGCATCCTCCAGGGATGGGTACGCCACGATGCCCGCTTCCCTCAGGATCCTCCTACCCTCCTCCTCCATGAAGCCAGAGAGCCTCACCACGATCTTGACGTCACGTTCCTTCCTCTCGCGAACAGCCTCCACAAGCCCTCTCGCAACCTCATCGCACCTCGTAATCCCGCCGACGATATTCACCAGGATTTTCGACACTTGCGGCTGAGCGAGCACGAGCCCTAGAGCCGCTTTAACTCGCTCCGCGGCTGCCCCTCCTCCAAGGTCGAGGAAGAGGCCCGGCCTCCCGCCGGCATCCGCGACCGCGTCCAGCGTCGCCATTGTGAGGCCCGCGCCGTTACCTACTACAGCGATGTCGCCTTCAAGCTGCACTGCAGCAAACCCCCACCTCCTCGCCTCCCGCTGCAGGGGTCCCAGCTCCTCCTCGTACCTGGAGATGAAGCTCGCGAGCTTCGGGTTGCCGGAGTCCTCGTCTGCGATCGCCTTCCGGTCGATCGCGACGAGGCCGTGCTCCGTCTCCGCGAGCGGGTTAAGCTCGAGGAGCGTGAGGCTGTAGTCCCACAAGGCTCTGAACATTCCGCGGAGCACAGGCTCGAGCAGCGCTTCTGAGACGCCCAGGTGCTTCGCGACTCTCCTCACCGCGTAGCTCCTCAGCCCCACGCTGGGATCTAGGCGGAGTGACAGGAGGCTTCCCGCCGCCTTCTCCTCGACGGAGACCCCGCCAGCGGTGCTAGCGAGGAGCAGCACCCCGGGAGGGTCGCCACCCAGCATCATCGAGAGGTAGAGCTCCCTCCTTGGCTTAACGAACTCGGAAACCATCACGTAGCGCACACGCTCCGCGCCGAAGGGGGAGCCGAGCATGCTGCGCGCTAGCTTCTCAGCCTCCTCCAGCGTCTCCGCGAATTTCACCAGCCCTGCTTTCCCCCTACCCCACCCCCTCACCTGGGCTTTAACGACGAGCGGGCTTCTAAGGTGTGAGGCAAGCTCGTTAAGCTTACCCACGCTAGTGGAGTCGACGGTAACCGCCGCCTCGGTAGGGATCCCGTACTGCTCAAGGATCTCCTTAACTTCGAACTCGAGTAGTATCACACTAACCGGGCGGCCGCCAGAATAAAAATCCTTTACACCCCCGGCTCTAGATTCACATTGCCAGGCTGCGGGGCTGAGGATTCTCCTACACGCTAGCCGGTGTTAGCCACCCGGCTGAAGCTGGACTTTGAGGCTGCGACATGGAGGCCCGCTGCAGCCCCTTCAAACTTTCCTCAGCCTCGGCATGACGTACTTGGGGATCACGTAGCCCACTACAGCGTTGCTCGCCGCCGAAGCCAGGAAGATCGCTGCTGCTATGAGGGGGGTGAAGCTTGGTATCACGTTCAGGAACAGTGCGAGGAAAAAGTACACGTAGAGCCCTGCCGAAAGGCCGGAAGCCACCATGGCCGCCACTATCAAGGGGATGTTGTACTCTCCTTTAGCAGACCTCTCGTACACTCTGGTCGGTATGAAGATCAGGTCCAGCACTAGGCCTCTGATCAGGAACGTACCCAGCATCAGGGGGGAAGGGGACACAAGGCTGTAGAACAGCCCGGAGGCTGCAGCTATCGCTGTGGCTGAAAAGGGACGCGAGACCGTTAAGGCACCCGTCAGGAGAACGACCGCGTAAACTATGGCGCCGAACGATGCCGTCGCCGCAACGATCAGCGATGCAATAAACGCTAAAGCCGAGAATATCGCGAGCAAGGTGATTTGTGAGCTCCTTCTTGAGAGGGGGGCCGGCATGGCCGTACTAGCGACTCCTCTACACCTATTTAATCTCTCATAGCTGTTCCTTGATATATTGTATCCTTGATATATTGTACATGGCGAGGCCAAGCCGGGAGATCCTGCACCCGCAGGAGCTTTTCTCCACCGCAGGTGACACCTCGGTAGGACACGCTTTTTCGACAAGCTGCGAGCAAGGACTGCTGCCCGCAGGTAGGCGTAGGAACTCGACCGGCGTTCTCGAAAAACGTTTTCTCACTTTAAAGCTGCACAGGCACTTGGGGTAAGCTTTACGAGCGCTTAAGCTGGAGGGCAGCTAGCGTTAAATCAAAGAGCACTGCCACGGGTTGCGATACAAGGTAGGCTAGCGAGCCGGGGGTGCCGATGAGCCGCGCTAAAGGGTTCCTCTACGCTCTCGAGTGTGCTCGCTGCGGTTGGGTGGGGGTCTGCGCGTTGGAGGATCTTCCGCGCGCTTCCTGCCCGAGGTGCGGTGGGCTACCGCTTATCCGCTACCGGGGTGCTCGATTCGAGATCCGGCGCGGCGAGAGGGGGGTTTGGAGGTACTCTTCCCTGCTGCCCCCGCTCCCGGTGAAGGTCTCGCTGGGTGAGGGCTTAACACCCGTTACCGCGGTCGGCGAGGTGCTCGTGAAGAACGAGCGCTTGAACCCCACGGGCTCCTACGCGGATAGGGCTTCTGCCGTCATCGCGTCTCACGCTAAGAGCGTGGGCGCTTCACAGCTCTGCGTGGAGTACGTCCAGGATTTCACAAAGTCGCTTGCACACTACCTGCACTTCTCCGGGCTCAGGGTTCGCGTAGCAGCTGAGGATGTGCTCGTAATAGATGGTGAGGACGCGTTCCTCTTGGCTTCGCGGGAGGTCGAGGTGAGCGCCGCGTGCCCGGAGACACTCCGCTACCCTAACCCGCTCACTGTGGAGGGGTTGAAGACCATCATCTTCGAGATGTTCGAGCAGGGTGTGAAAGCGGAGAGGGTGGTGGTTCCAGCGAGCACGGGGGTACTCGCCTTGTCGCTCCTCAAGGGGCTAGCGGACCTCAGGGAGGTGGGGCTCGACGCGAGCTACGAGGTAGTTGCCGCCGCGCTCAAAGGCTCGAAGCCACCGTACCTCGAGGGTGTCGCTGGTGTCAGGGTGGTCGAGGTACCCGGGGTGGAGCTCTTCGAGACGTACAGGAGGCTCGTGGGCAAAGGTTTCAGGGTTAAGCCGATCGTCGCGCTCAGCTACCACGTGGCGGAGAACCTCGGCAGCTCTGCCGCTGTGGCCACCATGGGGTACAGGGCTCCTGGGAGGAGGAAGGATAGCGACGTGAGGAGGCTCGTCCTCGAAGCCTTGCGCAGGGGGGAGGCTCTCACAGCTTACGAGATCTGGAGGGAGAACCCTCTCTTCACTCTCCGAGCCGTGTACAAAGCTGTGAGAGCTATGGAGAGCCGCGGGGAGATCTGCGGGGAGGTTGTGGCGAGGGGGAGGAGGAAGGTCAAGGTCTACAGGCTGTGCTCGTATTGAACGTTCAACAAAGCTAATAGCAGGTGTCTTGAGCGGTTGTAGAGGTGACCCGGTTGAAGCTAGTAGAGTCGTACGAGTTTCTCGAAAAGCTCAGAGACCTTATATACTCGCTTCTAGAGCTCAGGGACAAGGCTAGGGAAGAGGGTCGCGAGACAGTTCCGCTGCGCGAAGCTACACCGCTCGTGAAGTACGGCTTCATCTCGATGTTTAAGGGCGGGGTCATAATGGATGTGACGAACGAGGAGCAGGCGGGGGTGGCTGAGGACGCGGGAGCTGTGGGTGTGATGATCCTGGATAAGCTGCCTTATGACGTTAGGATGGCGGGCGGTGTCGCGAGGACTGCAGACCTCAACGTGATCCTCAGGGTGATGGAGTCCGTCACCATACCGGTCTCCGCTAAGTGCAGGATAGGGCACGCGGAGGAGGCGAAGCTCCTCGAGGAGGTGGGGGTGGACCTCATAGACGAGAGCGAGGTGCTGACCCCCGCGGACGAGAAGAACCACATAGACAAGTGGGCTTTTAAAGCGCCTTTCGTCAACGGGGCGAGGAGCCTCCCGGAGGCGCTGCGGAGGATCTACGAGGGGGCTTCGATGATAAGGACGAAGGGCGAGCCCGGGACGGGGAACGTAGCTGAGGCTGTGAGGCACATAAAGCTCGTCAACAGGGATATCGCGGCCCTCAGGGGGTACTTCCTCTCGGGGGACTACGAGGCGATCTGGTACTACTCGAAGGAGAACAAGGTTCCCTACGAGCTCGCGCTCCTGACCGCGAAGCTCGGGCGGCTCCCGGTGGTGAACTTCGCAGCGGGCGGGATAGCGACTCCCGCCGACGCTGCGCTGATGATGTGGCTCGGCTCCGACGGGGTTTTCGTGGGCTCAGGGATCTTCAAGAGCCAGGATCCCGGGAGCAGAGCGAGGGCTATCGTGCTCGCGACATCCTTCTACGATGACCCTGAGACCGTGGTCGAAGCGCAGAGGATGGTTTCGGAGAAGGGCGCCATGATGGGCATAGACCTCAGGACGCTGAAGCCTGAGCAGCTAATGCAGGTGAGGGGTGAGTAGCGTGGTGCGAGTCGGGGTGCTTTCTCTCCAGGGGGACTTCCTCGAGCACCTAGAGATCCTCAAGGAGGCTGGGGCAGAGCCCGTAAAAGTCAAGAGCGCTGCAGACCTGAGAGGGCTCGACGCGCTAGTAATACCGGGCGGCGAGTCCACAACCATAGGGAGCTTGATAAGGGCTAGGGGGCTTGAAGGCCCTATAAGGGAGCTGGCGGACAGCGGCGTGCCCATCATGGGGACTTGCGCGGGCGCCATCCTGCTCGCAAAGAAGGTGGCGGACAGGGTTGTGGGCGAGACAGGCCAGCCCACCTTGGGGCTGATGGACGTGGCAGTTATCAGGAACGCGTTCGGCAGGCAGAAGGACTCTTTCGTTACTGAGCTCGATTTCGAAGGGGTGGGCAGGGTGAGAGCTGCTTTCATAAGGGCACCAGCGATAGCAGAAGCTTGGGGCTCCGCGAGGATAGTTTCCTACGTTGAGCACCCGCGGCTGGGAAGGCTTGGAGCCGCTGCACTTCAAGGCTCGATGATAGCGCTTGCCTTCCACCCGGAGATAACCAGCGAGAAGAAGATCTACGACTTCTTCCTTTCGAAAGTGAAGAAGTAGTTTTTCTTCCCGGTTCAGTCTTAGAGGGGCTAGGCCCGCCAGCCTTTTTCCAACTGAGGAAGAGTTACAGGCTTTCCAGGAGCAGGGCTCGCTCCGGGCCCGGGTACGGTTTACCTTTCTAGGGAACAGCTGTAGGCAGAGCCCTGCGAGGCTGAGGGGTTTGCAGGGCTGGGAGCCCGGGGGCGTGCCTTCGACCAGGAGGATACTGTTGTGGGAACACTTTACGGAGCGCAGGCAGGTGGTGCAGCAGATGAGCCGGCGGGGAGGCTGTTTCAAGCGGTGCTTTCGTCTCTGCAGGTGCGCACCGGTAGTTCTTCAGGGCTTCTCTGACCGGTGGCTACTCTCCTGGTGAGCGACATCCTAGTGGCGGCGGGCTACGTTAGCCAGAGCCTTTTCACCCAGCTCACTCTATCCAGCTCTCGATCCTCTGAGACGATCCAGCTGATACCGTTCACTTTCATAACGCCCAGGTGCAGGGCGTCTGAAGGCCGGATCTCGTACACTCGAATGATCTCCTCCGCTTCCCCGTACTCCTCTGCTCCGATCTGCAGCAGCTGGGTGAAAGGTTCAACAAAGCTCTTGATGAAGTCTAGCGTCACGGAATAAGGTACGCCGTACTTCTTCTTAGAGACGAATAGCAGCTCGTCCAAGACGAGAGCATCCGTATACAAGCGGTGCTCGGATACCAAGCGGAAGTAGAAATCCTCGTACTTAGCCCTGAGCGCCTCTTCAGCCATCGTGTTCAGGTAGATGAGGAGGTTCGCGTCGAGAAAAACCCTCACTCGAACTCCTCCTCCAGGTAGACTTCAGCGAGCTCGCCCGGCCTGGGTTCAACCCTCCCCCTCAAGCTCCGGAGCTTCTCGACATGCTCCCTGAAAGCTCTCCTAAGCTGTTCCTCGTCCACCTGCCTCCTAGCAGGCTTAAGCAGCAGAATACCATCACCAACCTGAGCTAGCAGCACGTCCCCCTCCTCTACGCCGAGAGCCTCCCGCAGAGCTTTCGGTAAAATCACGTAACCCTTCCTGCCGACCCGGAGCCTCAACACCAAACCAAGCCCACCTGATGTCAAACCAGGTTTGACAGCTATAAATCTTGACATCGAGTAGAGCGGGGAGGGGCTTCAGCTCCGATACCGTGGCTGAGCGCCGTCAGCCTGTGAGCATCGTGTCGAGAAGCAGCATGAGGTAGAAGCCGAGGAGGAAGCCTAGAGTCACCTTGAGCTCGGATGCGTCCTCCCGGTAGATTTCGGGGATTAGCTCTTTCAGCGTCACGTAGAGCATTGCACCTCCCGCAAGCCCCATTGCCAAGGGTAGCAGGTGGGGAGTGTAATGCAGCAGCGCTGCGGCCAGCACAGCTGCTACCGTCTCGCTGAGCCCGCTTAAGGCTCCCACAGCGACTCCGGCAGCCTTGCCTCTGAGCTTGGAGACTGGTAAGGCTATCGCAAAGCCTTCGGGGATGTCCTGAGTCCCTATAGCCACCGCGGTGACGACGCCGAGAGGAATCGAGTAGAAAGTTGCCACTCCTACGACGAGGCCTTCCGGAATGTTGTGAATCAGGATGGCGAGCGCCAGCAGAGCTGTCTTCCGGAGCAGCTTAGCTGCTTCGGGAGGCCCCTCGTAACCCTTGAAGAGGTGCTCGTGTGGTGTGAACCTGTCGACCAAGTGGATGAGGAGGACCCCGAGAGCGATCCCCAGCGAGATTGCGGGGAAGCCGAACTGCTCGATCCCCGGGAGGATCAGGCTGGTGAAGCTCGAGACTAGCATTACGCCAGCGGCGAACGCTAGCTCGAGCTCGAGCTTAAGAGAGCTTCTCCTGGTGAAGAGCACGCCGAGAGAGCCGAGCGTTGTGGTGGCCGCGACGAGTAAGCCGTTGATGAAGCTGGCAGCCAGGGGGTCGCCCCCGCTAACCTCCTCGATAATCTTTAACACTTTTACAGCGTAGTCGCTGCTCAAGCAGCAGCACCTCGAGCTCTCCAGCTAAGTGTTGAAGGCGGGAAAAATAATAATGGTTTAGTCGCCTAGAGCCGGGCTTCTCCCTTCCACAAGCCGTGAATGTTGCAGTACGAGAACGCGATGAGCTTACCGGGCTTGTCCGCTTTGAAAGTGAACAGCGCTACAGGCTCGGTGTACACGCCGCTCGTGTTCGGACCCTTAACGGACTCTCCGTGAGCTTCGAAGTCTGCCCGGCCGATCTTGAAGGGGTACGGCTCCCCTTCAGGCCAGAAGATCAGCTCGATGTACCGTATGTGGTGCTCGGTCGTGTTGGGGTGCGGGATTTCCTTGCCCACCGTGACCCTTACAGTGACCAAGTTGTCCTTCCGCTCGATAACCTCGATAACTGGAACGTGCTTCTCCTTCTTCCAGTCCTCCGTCCTGAAAAGCTCTGCTGCCATCGTGAACTACCCGCGCGGAGATCTAAAAAACTTACCGTTGGAAAAACCAACCGTCTACCTGACTTCCTGACGACGGAGGAAGACTACATATGAGAGGGCGATGAACACGGCAGTGTAGGCTGCAAGGATAGTAAGGTCTAGCCACCCTCTCGAGAGAGCGTCCGCTATGCTCACGTAAGCGAACGACCCGGCCAAGGTTCGCTGGCGGGCAAAAATTGCATTAGCCACGGAGGAAAACCTAGCGTTTGGTGAGAAGAATTGCACACTGCTCGTTATCTGGTTAAGCTGAGTCCTGTACTGGGCTACAGGGCTAGGCTCCTGGCCTGGTACGCCTGGCGTAGTAGCGTTAGGCCTGCCGGTGAAAGCTGGAGGCGGGCCCAGGACTTGAAAGGCGATGAGCGAAGCCACTATCGGGAGGATGAAGGTAAAGAAGATCCAGACGACGAGGCTGATGACGAGTGCTTGGCCCGACCTGCTCGAGAGTACGCTCACGAACAGTGCCATAGCGTAGTACACGAGAGCTAGGAGCGTGGCCGGCAGCAGGAGAAGCAGCAGCCTTACGAGGTCTTCACCGGTCAGGTTAATGCCCTGCACGATAACTGCGAGAGGCAGGGATACTGCAGTGGAGACGCCGAGAGCTAGAGTGATGAGGCAGACTGCCGCGATAACTTTCCCGTTGATGAAGTCGTCCCGGAAGATGGGCCGCGAGAGTACCAGCCTGATTGTGCCCTTCTCTCTTTCTGCCGCGATCGCGCTGAACCCGAGCGCTATGCCTAGGATCGGCGCAACGTACTGGAAGGTCGTGACGGCTTGGTTCCCAAGCTCGAACGCGGCTCTAGTGAACGTAGCCATGCCTGCGAAGCCTCTTACAGCGAAACCGGCGTAGGACGCTGCCGCTAAGTAGAAGAGAATGAAGATGGCGACGATGCCCCAGTACCTGGCGCTCTTCAAGTTCTCGAGAATCTCTTTCCTCGCAACTACGAGCGCTTTCTCGATCACTCCTCACCACCTCCGTAGTAGAAACGGTAAAGCTCATCCCAAGTGGGGGTTAGCGGTGCGAGGTACCTCACCCGGTACTTTCCGGTAACCGCCGTCAGCTCCTCCGAGATATCACGGCTCGCGCGCACTCTGATTTTATCATTCTCGAGAGCAACGTAGCTTACGCCAGCTATGCTTCGCAGCTCGCTGAGCAGCTCCTCCACCCCCTCCGCGACAGCAAGCTCGTAAGTGTAGCCTCTAGCCTCCCTGTACTTGATCGAGAGCTCCCCTAAACTGCCCTGTGCCACTACTCTCCCTCTCCAGATCAGCGCTGCATGCGTGCAGACGTGCCCTAGCTCGTGGAGGAGGTGCGTGGAAACTAGTATTGTCCTACCCTCCCTTACCAGCTGCTCCATAAGTTTCTTAAACTCTGCCGAGCCCTGGGGGTCGAGGCCCAGCGTCGGCTCATCGAGAAGCAGCAGCTCGGGATCCTTGAGGAGAGCCTGAGCTAGCGCCAGCCTCTGGGTCATTCCTCTGGAGAAGCTCTTCACCTTAGCGTCAGCCCACTCCCTAAGCCCGACAAGCTCGAGCACTTCGTTAATTCTCTCCTTCAGCTTGGAGGGAGGTATCCCGTCGAGTCTACCGAGGTACTCGAGGTTCTCGCGGGCTGACATATACTCGTAGAAGCCGTAGTTCTCGGGCAGCAGGCCCACGCGCTTCCTGATCTCTAACGACTCCCTCACGGAGTCGAAGCCTAGCACTCTGGCAGATCCGCTCGTGGGGAGCTGCAAGCCGACAAGAATGGATATCAGCGTGGTCTTCCCGCTCCCGTTGGGGCCGAATAGGCCGTGCAGTACTCCCTTAGGCACGCGGAAGCTCACCCCGTCGAGGGCACGCACCTCGCCGCTCCTATCTCTGTACACCTTCACGAGGTTCTCCACCTCGATTGCCAGCTCAACCATCCCGCTCACCTCCTGCCGAACTTCCTGAAGGCGAGCACGACTCCCGCGAGCAGGAGGGCAGCTGCCAGCACCGCGTAGTAGGCAGGAGTGGAGGGTGGCTTCACGAAGACGTGGAGGTCACGGCTCTGCGCGTCAACATGGTCCGCGGATAGAACCAACGATATGTAGTAGTCTCCAGCATCGACCGTAGGGTCTGCAGTGACAGAGACCGTGAACGTGGTCGTGTTGCCAGGTTTGAGGAGGAGTACATTCTGCGGGCTCACCGATGCTGTGAACCCGCTGGGCGCGCTCGCCACCGAAAGCTTCACATTCGTGAGGGAGCTGTACCCATCGTTCCTCACTGTAACCTGGAAGGTGCTTGTGGAGCCTGGGAGCATTTCCACGTAGAAGTTCTGCGTGACATACGAGAGCTTGTAGCTGCCCAAAATACCTAGGCTTAAGCCCAGAGAGTCGCCCGTGCTGCCGGCTGTTACCGATACCTGGAAGCTGACGGCGCCCGGCTCGGCGAGCGGAGGAACAGACACAGCGAGGTAGAGGTTCAAGCTTCCTCCGGCAGGCAGGTAGACCTGGCTGACAACGTTGCCCTGCGCGTCCTTAAGCGCCCACGTGTAGCCTTGCGGTAGGCCTGAGACAGCCACGCTGGCTACGCAGTCTGAGTCGCCGAGGTTTGAGAGAGACAGCTGGTACTGCGCGGTCTTCCCCGCGTACGTGTTGACGAAGGGGGTGGGCGTCGTCAGACGCAGGGCTGGAGTACTGCTCGCGACAGTAACGTTGATCGTTAGTTTTTCAATGAAGTATGGGTCTACCCCGCGGAGCGTGAGCGTGATAGGATACGTTCCAGGGCTCGCTTCTCTAGGCACGCTGAGCATGAGAGTGGCCTGAGTGAAGGCTCCGCTGTCGAGACGCAGCTGGGCGATAATCGTACCTGTAGCATCCTTCACTACAGCACCCCATCCCGGGGGCGTGGAAATCTCCAAGGCTGCGCGCACAGGGTCCGAGAGCGGGTTTGAGATTTTCAGCGGGATCTGGAGGACGCTGCCTGGAGCAGCTTTAAGCGCTTCAAGCTGAGAGCTGAGAAGCCCCAGCGGCTGCTGCACTACGCTGACTAGTAGGTTCCGCACCTGCGTGGTGGAGCCGGAGAACATGGCGAAGATGCTGCACACGGCAGGCTGCATGTACGGCGCCTTAACCTTGAGAGTTAGGCTCACTGTTTCTCCCGGCCCTAGGGACAGAGAGTTTACAGGCGCGCTGCCCGAGTAAAGCTTCACATCGAGGCTGCAGTTCCCCGATAACTCGATAGTCAAGTTCTCGGTCGCCGGGCCCTTATTCGATACCGTGACAGGCACTGTGGCTGTACCCAGGGCGGAAAGCTGCAGTGCGGTGATCGGCAAGGAAACTGAGAGAGCGTAGTCCAGCACGATAGTCCCCAGGTTGGCCGTGTAGTAGGTTGTCTTGCTTACTGTGAAGGCGATAGACTTCTCTACGTAACCCTGCTTCGATAGCTTCAGGGTGTAGGTTCCCGGCATCAGCGGGACTGTGAAAAAGCCGTCAGCGCTGGTGGAAGTGCTTGCCACCACCACGTTGTTTGAGTCGTAGACAATAACCTCAACTCCCGCGACCGGTTTCCCATCTCTGCTGACGACGTAACCCATCACTCCTACGCTGCCCTGAGCTTCGGCGGAGGTGCTCGGCTGGGATAGGCTCGTTAGCGCTGAAGCCAAGACCACTAGAAGCGCTACAATCACCGGGAGAGCTCTTGCCTTACTCATGCTTGTTGCGCATGGAAGCTGCGCCGTCATAATTGGCTTATGGACTAGAAGTCTACTACGCTCCTAGAGGTGATCTTCGCACCTCTAGAGGGTTCTCTGCAATACTCCCGCAGGCTTCAGCTGAAGCTGCAAGCACGCGACCGGCGGCTCTTCTCTTCAGCGGCTTACTGCGGTTTCGCGTCACCGATTTTACCTTGAGGGTGCTAGCTTCAGCTGTGCGCGCAGCCGGGTACTGTAGCTCTCTCAGCGAGCTGCTGAGGCTCGACGACGTGATTCGGCCTTTGAGGGTCTTCGTGGCCTACACGATCCTCTGGGCAGAGGAGCCGCGGCGACTAAACTTTGAGAGTAAAGTGAGAGAGCTGGTGGAGCACCTCAGCTCGCGCTACACGCTCGACTCCCTGAAGGAGGATTCGGTCTTCAGAGCTTACAGGGACTTCTTCTGGAGGATCAGGGTAGACCCCACGAAGACTAGGCCCTCGAGCGAGGCGCTCGTGAGGAGGGCTCTGAGGGGCTCCTTCCCGAGAGTGTTTACCGTGGTGGACGCGGGCAACATCGCCTCAGCGTACACGGGTGTCCCGATAGGCCTGTACGACCTGAGCAGGGCTGCGCCGCCCCTCACCCTGACGCTCAGCCGAGGAGGAGAGGCCTTCAACCCGATAGGCGGTGAGCCTGAAGCCCTGCCGGCTGGGCTACCTATCCTTGCTGACAGCAGAGGAGTAGTCATGCACGTTTACCCTTACAGGGACAGCGTTGAGACAGCGATCCGGGAAGACACGAGAGAAGTCCTCGCGCTGGGTGCCGGCGTCCCGGGAGTCGAGGAGAGCAGGGTCGCGGAAGCTGTTAAGAAGGTCTACGAGCTCCTCTCCCCGGCTGGGTGGAGCTGGTGCGGAGAGGTAGCTGTCAAGAAGCTAGCCGGTCGCTAGCCTGCACGACGCTGCCTAGCCGCCCCTCAACGCTCGGGAGCTCGGGCAGAGCTTCGAGAGGGGGCACTCCCCGCACTTAGGCTCCCTGGCGGTGCAGATCTCCCTGCCGAGCTTTATAAGCAGCAGGTGGGCTTCCAGCCTACTCCTCTCCCGGAAGACCTTGTGCAGGGACTCTCTCACTTCCCGGTAGCTCGAGCCCTTCGCGAGCCCTAGCCTCTTCGCGACGCGCCGAACGTGCGTGTCGACGGGTACTACCGGGAAGCCTGAAAAGGCGAGAAGCACGTCGATCGTCTTGTCCCCAACCCCCCTCACGGAGCCGAGCACTCTGCGGACTTCCCCCTCACCCCGCTCCAACAGCTTCCGCAGGTCGCCACCGTAGTCGCGAAGCACGAGCTCCGCAGCAGCGACGATAGCCTTGGCTTTCTGCTCCCACAAGCCCGCTACCCGGATCGCTTTCCCCACCTTCTCGGCGCCAGCCTCGAGGACCCTCGCAGGCTCAACCCCCACCTCTCTCTCCAGCCTCTCGAAAGCGAGGAAAGTGTTCCGCTCGTTGGTGTTCTGCGAGATAATCGTCGCCACAAGCACGCGGAAAGGGTCCCCGCTCTTCGCGGCCTCGAGCGCTGCAAACTCGCTGCTATCCAGCTCGAAGCGCTCCCTGAGCAGTCGGAGAATCACGTCACCCAGCTCGAAGCTACCCGACACGAGCCCACCGCGCAGGGAGCACGCACCCCCCGCTGATATCTTTTGCCGGGCTTCGCGCGAGCTAGCCGAGAGCCCAAAGCGCTTCACACCGCGCCGAGATAGACTGCGGAGGTGGAGCCAGCTCGGGAGCGGGCTGGAATCTAGAGTGAGCAGCGGCTGGGGAAAAATTCGCACCCTAGGGAGTGGCTCCCGGGCTTCTCCCTCGCTCTAGGGTGGCTGGTGCTTCTCCTCTTTCCTCCGCATGAGCGCGCCTGCTAGGCAGAGTGCTCCTGAAAGCAGTGCAAGCCAGTACCAGGCCGTGAACTGGGATGTCACGCTGGCTTTCACGAAGCTCTCCGTGTGGGTTAGCGGGTATAGGTTCAGCGTTATGTGCCGGCTCATGTAGGGAATTAAAGCTTCTCTAAAGTCCGGTGCTACTTGAGCTACCAGCGGGTAGAAGAGGGACGCTACTGCAGTGACGCCAAGCAGTACCAGCACTCCGAACCCTACGGCCATCGTGAAAGGCCTGAGGTTGAGGAGCCTCCGGGACCACGCTCTCCCGCGCAGCAGCGAGCCGGCGATAATCGTAGCCGAGCCGAAGATGGCGAGCAGCCTCGCCGACAGGAACAGCGCGTTCATGAAGGGCGAGGGTGTAACGAGCTGCGAACCTAGTAGCTCGACTCTCAGCTCGAAAGGCGAGAAACCCAGGTACATGACGGGGCTGGAAGCACTACCCACGATCAGCTCCCACCAAGCACCGCCAGCCGCGGCCACCGCTAGGAAAAGAGCGCCACCGGCTAAGTAGAGCAACCTGTATCTCTCCACGCTAACCACCACTAAGACCTAAATCGACGGAGAAGCTGAGGGGGAGCTCTGCCGAGCCTATGATCAGCGTAGCCTCCCCCGAGAATCTCGCAGAAGATTTCGAGAAAAAGTCTGGAAGGCTCTCGCAAGCCCCTTTCTCCAGGAGGAGCTCAACGTTCACGAGCTTCTCCTCTCCCGGCTCCAGGGTGAAAGGCTGGAGGGCAACCTTCCCGGAGAACTCCCCGGAGGGTGCAGCTACTCTCGCATCGGCGTCCTTCAAGCCGACCCTAATGCTCCCAGAGTTGGAAACCCTCACCTTCAGCAGGCACACGTTCCCACCCGAAACGCTGTAACCCTCAAGAGTTGCGCGAAACGACCTCGGGTCAAACTCCAACCTCGGAGGAGCTAGATCTGGGATGAAGAAGTCGCTCAACGACTCAGAAGCAGAGTAGTAGTAAGCCTGAGGTGCTAAAACCAGTGCAAGAGAGATAAGCCTCAGCAGCCACACTATAACAGCCTCGCTTTCCATAGGAGAAGCGGAAAAACCCGGTATATAAACATGTGCCGTGAAAGCTGAAGCGGCAGGCTAGACCTCCACTGAAGCATAGCGTTCGCTGCGAGAGCTACGTGCTCATCTCAGGATTCCCGCTTCGGCTTCGCGATACTGGGAGATCAGCTTTCCTTCAGGCGTCGCTCGCTCAGCTGTTTTCTCTTCGCGTGGTCACTGCGGTGGCGGGGAGCGATCCCCGCCTTTTAACATTCGAAGTGCTGCCCCCTTCTTCCTTGCCAGCAAGGTAGAGCTCGAAGAGGCGGTGGGACGTTCACGCCACTGCTGGCATCTTCGAGTAAAGTAGAAGCTGGAAAAAGCAGCGGTGAGCAGTCCTCACCCCCTGGCCTCCACTGCGCACCCCCATGCCTGGAGAAGCTCGCTCCCGCCTCAAAGCGTAGCAAGAGGTTTAAAGAGAGTGTCGGGATTCGGCAGATAGCTCTCGCTTGTTGCGCTAGAGCTGCAGCCTCTTCGCAGTAAGGTACTTCAGGGGGTCCACTATCCCGAAAGTGAACGCTGCTGAGAGCCCGAGCGGGAAGAGCACTTGCTCCAGAGGTAGCGGGGGAATCACTGCGCCATGAAGAGCAAGCAGGGTAAAACCGACTACTGCAGCTGTAGTCGAGAGAGTCAGCTCCCTGCCCGGCCTCGAGGACCAGAAGTGCTTCCTCTCCCTCACTGAGTAGACTCTGAACTGGCTGTTATAGACGAGAACCAGCAGCATAAACGTGCGCAGTTTCTCCGGGCCTAGGTGGAAGTAGGTTCTCCCCACAGCCATCGCGGCAATGCTCTCGGCAGCGTAGAGCAGGCCTACAGCAAGCGAGGCTAACGTGATGTTCTTGACATTCCACTTGTTCGGGTTACTAGTGTGCTTCACGTTATCTGTCGCAAGCGACATTGTGACGAAGTCGTTCGCAAATATCAGCAGTGTCATACCCAGCAGGCTGAGTACCACATCACGAAGCCAGAAGAAGCCGACTGTCAGCAGGGCGATGAACTCTATCGTCTTGGAAATCTTGTTTATAACCCAGGTCAGCATCCTCTGGTATATCTGCCTACTCACCTTCACCGCGTTGACGATTACCCTTAATCCCTCTTCTGTGAGGACCACACTCGCGGAAGCCTTCGCCACATCCGTCGCGTTGCTCACGGCTATCCCCATCTCTGCCTGCCTTAGCGCGGGCGCGTCGTTAACCCCATCGCCGGTCATCCCTACCATGTGCTTGTTCATCTGCAGAAGCTTCACTATCCTGTACTTGTCCTCGGGGTATACCTCAGCGAAGCCATCGTACTCCTCGATGGCTTTTGCAGCCTCCTCGTCCCTCAGGGCCCTGAGCACGCTTATCGGAGCGATTCGGCTGCCGATCGAAACTTGGGAAGCCACCTCCTTAGCAATGTGGATGTTGTCACCCGTGAGCATCATAGGCTTTATGCCGAGAGCCTTAAGCTCCTCTATCATAGCTCTCGAGTCTGGTCTAACGGGGTCGGTCAAGGCTATGAGGCCCACGATCGAGAGCTTGTTGAGGTCTCCCCGCTCCGACTTGGCCACAGCCAGGGACCTGTAGCCCCTGCGGGAAAGCTCCTCCAGCTTCTCCTCCACCTCTCTCCTGGTTTCTATAGGACATTCGCAAAGGTCTAAGATTACCTGGGGCGCGCCCATAACCACCTTAAAGAGCTCCCCTTCAGCCTCGACGATGGCTTCAGACCTCTTAATAGCCGGGTTGAAAGGCGTGTAGGAGACTCGCTTGTAGCGCTCGAGTTTCAGGCTCATTGACCTCGCGTAGCTTACAACTGCCATGTCAATCATGCTCCCGCTTTCCTCCTCGGACGCTAAGCTCGCTGCCAGCACCACATCCTCTCTCGTGTATCTAGAGAAGGGTACAACTTCAGCGACTGAGAGCTTGTTCTGCGTTATTGTCCCCGTCTTGTCTAGGCAGATCACATCTACGGAGGCCGCATCCTCTATAGCGCTGAGGTGCGTCACGAGGACCCCTTCTTTCGCCAGCTCCAAGGCCCCCACAGCTTGCACTATCGTGAACACGGCCGGCAGCGCGACCGGGATAGCACCCATTAAGAAGATGACGGCTAACGTCAGGATGGATAAAGTGCTCATTCCTAGTGCTAGTGCGTAAACCGAAGCTAAGGCTAGCGCTGCTACGGCAACGTACATCATGTACCTGGTTATGGACAGCACGATCTCCTCCTGGTGAGACTTCGGCCTCGCTTTCTTAACAAGCTCGGCAGTTCTCCCAAAGTACGTGTTAGCACCAGTGCTAATTACTACGCAGTCAGCCCTACCCCTCACCACTAGAGAGCTCGAGTATAGGATGTCTGAGGGGCCCAGGTCCACTGGCAGGGATTCTCCTGTTAAAGCTGACTGGTCGACAGAAACTCCCCCGCTCAGAATCTTAGCGTCTGCGGGCACTAAGTCGCCGAGCTCTACGCGTATAATGTCCCCGGGCACGAGCTCCCTAGCGTCTTTCACCGTCCACTTACCGTCGCGAAGTACTTTCGCTTTAACCGCTAGTCTCTTCTTCAAGTACTCCAGTGCTTTTTGCGAGCGGTGCGAGTGCACAAAGCCCACAGCTGCGTTCACAGTAAGTAGAACGAAGATGATGGCAGCCTCAAGGTAGTGGCCGATGAGAACTGAGAGGACGATAGCCAGCTCGAGGAGCCAAGGCATAGGGCCCCAGTAGCGCTTCAAGAAGTCGGCAACAGGGCTCCTTCTTTCTTCCATTACCTCGTTGTACCCGTACTTCTCCAGCCGAGCTCTCGCTTCAGCCTCTGAAAGCCCCTCCGCAGAAGTACCCAGCACCCTGAGCACTTCATCGACAGGCAGCCGCCCAAACTCCGAAGTGCTCCTCAAAGGCGTCTCCGGAACGTGGGGAACTAAGATTCTAAAAACTTTAGTGTATATCCTGGCATATGTCCTGTAAAATATTTTCCTCGGGTATTTCTCTCGCACTTCTAAACTGAATGTAAAGTAATGTAAAGTAATGTAAAGTAAAGGAAAAGCAGCCCTCATAGCTGCAGGACGCTGAAGCGGCTTGAGGAAAAAGCTGTAGGGACGAGAGTTCTCCGGGAGCCTGGCGCCCGTGGCGGTGCCTGCAGTACTTTCTAAAGATTGGCAGCCCAGCTCTCCAGCACTCCTCTCCTGCTCAGCGCCAACCGTTAGCTACCGGGCTCCGAGGCTATGGGGGCTGGTGAGAAAGAGAAGAGGACGGCCGCAAAGCCCTACTTCCTCTCAGCAAGGAGCCTGTCGAGTGCTAGGAGGCCGGCTGGGTGGTCTTTCACAAGCTTTACTCTGGCTAACAGCTCGCTGGCGTTTTTCTCCTCTTCTACCTGCTCGTTCACGAACCACTGGAGGAAGCTCTCCGCGGCTTTGTCGCCAGCCTGCCTCGCCAAGTCCACCATCCTCCAGATCCTCTTCGTGTTCTCCACTTCGGCGTTGAGGAAATCTTCAGCTGCTTCGAGCACGCTGGACCACGTGGTTTTCGGCCTCGGGATTTCTTGCAGCTCGATACTCCACCCCCTGTCCACCATGAAGCGGTAGAACTTCATCGCGTGCTCAAGCTCTTCGCGGGCCTGAACACTGAAGTAGTGGGCGAACCCGGGGAGCGTGATGCTCTCGAAGAAAGCAGCCATCGAGAGGTAGAGGTAGGCGTTCCTCAGCTCCTGGTTCAGCTGCCTGTTAAAATCGGACTTCAAGTCGACTTCGCTCATGCGATCGGAAACTCTATGCCACAGGCAAATTAAACTTGCTCTCACCCTGAAGCTTAGCCTCTAACGCCTCCTAAAGGATGGGTAGCTGGTACTCGCGCGCGGCCGAGCTGGCGGCTTGAGAGGGATTTTTCTAATATTGAGGGTTTAAGATGATAATTGGGGATAAAGATTTAACCGTGGCCAAGCCTCTCCACCCGGTGCTCGGAGAGTGGCTATCGTGCGAGTTGACGAGCGGGGGAGGATGGTGATCCCCAGAGAGTTCGGGGTCAGAGCCACGAGGGCTGTGGTCATCCCTGCAGGCTCCTTCTTCGTCGTGATCCCTCTCCCCGGCGCTCCGCACGAGAAGGCTGGGGGGTGGTTGCCCTCAGCTAGGAGTAGGGCTGAACTGAAGAGAGCTGCAGAGGGTGCCGCGAGGAGGGATGCTGCAGAGCGTGCGCGGCGCCGTGGTCAGCTATGATGATTGAGACGGATGTTCTCTACGCTTACGTGAAGAGAGAGGACTGGCTGAAGCCGGTTGCCGATAAGCTTCTCCGCAGGGTATCTGAGGGAGAGTTCGGCACTGTTTACGCTTCCCGCGAGAGCCTTCACGAAATGTACTACGTTTCGCTGGAGGAGGGTGTACCTCTCGACGAAATCATCCTAAGGTTCGCGCTCTTAACTTCTATCGATAACCTCGTTTTCCTGGAGACCACCCACGAGGTCGACCTCCTCGCGCTGACTTTAATGAAGCAGTTCAAGCTTTCTTCAATCTTCGACGCCTACTACGCCGCCACAGCGCTCAACCAGGTCCCCGACCACACCATCGTTACAACCGACACCGTCTACGACAGGATACCTGGGTTGAGGAGAGTAGATCCCCGCGAACTCTAACCCGCGGAGCGCGGCCACAGGTCCCTGACATGGGTGAGCCGGGCTTTCCAGCTTAGCTGCCTTGCCGCGCGCCTCTCCACGGGAGCATTAGGCAGGGGTATCTCGAGGTCGATGCTTCCTCGCGTACTTGCTCAAGCGCTGTAAGAGCTCCGCTAAGCTGCCGCCGTAAGCTCTCGCCAGGTCCTCCACAGACTCGAACTGCTCGACGTTCTGAACCATGATGAAGCCAACCGGAAGCATGCCGAGGTTAAGGCACAGCTGCCTCAGCTCGCTCAGCACGCTGGGGCCGCCCAAACCCTTCGAAACGGTCACCAGCCCGACAGGCAGGTCTGCGTACTCGCTGTAAAGCGTGTCGAGAAGCATCTTCAACTCGCCTGGATAGCTCCTGTTGTACTCTGGCGACACGATCACGAGAGCCTCAGCCTCAACCACCCTGCTCCTGAACTCCTCCACTTCCGCAGAGCCATCGCCCCTACGCGTAAAGCATATCCTGTAATCCCGGACATCAATGAGATCCGCGTCAACACCCAGTCCCCTAAGACTCTCAACGACGAACTTCGCCACAAGCTCGGATCTACGCCCCTCCCTTCCGGTTCCGAGAACCACAGCGACCCTCATGAGCGAAACCTCCGACCAAGCGCTAGAGAAGAGTCAAAGCACCTTAAAGCTCTACCGCGTGAAACTGTGATGAGCCACTCCTCAGGTTGCGTCAACCTTCACCCATGCTGCGAGGAGAGTAGTTGAGCGGCTCGCCCAGCCAGCAGCAGCTCTCAGAGCACAGAGGCTTCGAGAACAGCGCTGCCGGCAGCCTCGCAGCCGGTCCAGGCGAGTTAGGGGTTCTCGAGCAGAACCCTCCCACTGGTTGCGTCGAGGTGGGCGTAGAACCTGTTCAGAATGCCTCTGCCGAGGAGTAGCCGCCTGAGGAGCGGGTGGGCCCGCACCCTCACCAGCCCCAGGGTTTCGCCGCAGAGGTAGACGCGAGCTAACGCTGTACTCAACCTGACTGGGAGGAAGCCACCGTGCAGCGCGTAGACGTCTTCGTCCACAGCCACGTAGTCGAGCTCTAGCCTACTCCAGACGTCCTCCGTCACGAGGAGGGTGCCGTCAAAGCCTGTGTCGATGTAGAAGAGCTCCTCGGCGCTCCTCCCTGTCACAGGGTTCTCCAGCTTAACTCTCACCGCCGGCGCAGGCGGCGACCGAGACCGGTCGTAAAACCCCTCACACTTCAAGACCCCCACCCCCGACTTCGACGAACTCGACCCGCCTCGCCTCCAACGGTTTGATGAGGGAGTTCTTCAGGAGGCCGGCCTCGTACAGGCCCCGCAGCCTCTCCACAGCCTCTTCTAGCGTCTCGCAGCGGAAGCTGACGGCCCCATCGTTAGCCACCACCAGGTACCCCTTGCCCCTCCCCGCGGCTAGCCGGCTGGCGGCGGATCTAAGAGGTTCGCGGGCGCCCCTCGCCTGCTCGAGGGGTGGAGGCGCTCTGAGCCACATCTCGAGGGCTTGGTTGACCGCCTGGGACACGGTTATCCCCAGCAGTGCCGCTCTAGCCTTAACCTCCGCGTAGAGTCTCTCGTCAACCCCCCTGACGAAAACCCCCTTAGCCACGAGAGGACACCTGATATCTAGATATTAAGCTTTCCGGAGCACTCTTCTACTCGCCTGGTAGGCGCTGATACTGTACGTTCGCAGGGATTCAACCGTTTTCTACAGGCTGACGGCGAACCTCCCTGCCGTTGCTCTTCGCGCGCGAGCGGGCGGGGTGGAGGTTGAGGAGACAGCTTCCGGCGGGTGCTGATAACGGCTGTCTATCAGCAGAATTTGCTCAGACGGTTAAGGGCGTGGGCAGCCACGTAGCCGGGCTAGCACTCACTCTTGACCTGAGAGGGGCGAGCTGCTGCCTGCTGACCGGTGGGTGAGAGCCCTAGCGTCTCGAGCCTACGGGCTGGGCGGCGTGGGCACTCGTGGATTGGCTCTCGGAGAAGCAGGTGCGCGGGCGCGCAGTCAGGCGATTCTGATCCAGTGCTTGGAGGCGTCCCTCAGCAGGGCGCTCTCCTGCAGCCTCTCCGCGAACTCCTCCGGCGTCAGCGGTATCGCCTCCACGAAAGGCTTTATCTGCGCTTTCCACTGTAGCTCGTTGATGAGGTCGAGCCTCTCGAGGAATTTCATCCCTCTGAAATCCTCGGAGACCACTACTAGGTCGACGTCGCTTGTCTTAAGCCAGGTGCCCTTAGCGTAGCTGCCGAAAAGGTACGCCTCTTTCACTCTAATCCTCTGCGAGAGCAGCTCCAGGAGGGTGCGCGCGGCTCTAAGCGCGGCTTCGAAGGAACTCTCTGACAAGCCTTATCACCTCGCCAGCCAAGCCGTACGCTCTCTGAGCTTCAACCTTATCCACTGACTCGCTGGGAAGCCCGCCCGCCGCGTCAGGGTACCGTGTCACCGTGTAGTACTTGTTCAGTATGAAAAGCTGTTCCTCCACCTCTCTAGGCAGCGAGAAGCCAGCTTCCTTGAGCAGTGTATACAGCTCAGTGACTGTGTGTATGCGTGGCGGCTCTTCCCTCCTCACCACGAAGAATAGCGCTTTCAGGGCCTTCTCGACCGCTTGCTGCGAGAAGAAAGCCGCGCGGAACCACCTCTCCCCCCTCAAGGCTATCTTCGCGTCCTCTAAGTCCTCCTCGGCGGCCTTAACCCAGAGCTCTACCTCTCTACGCGCTTGCACCGCTCTGTCAATAGCCCGCTTCACCTAATATCTTTTCCTAAAGCTGCTACCAAACTCCAGCTTCCCAGCACGCTTACAGCCACCTCGAGGGTTCCGGTAAAGCTATGCGAGCCGAGCAGGCCCTTTCCCGCTACCCCGTTACACCCGCACTTCCCCGGCGAGGTTATACTTCGGTCTCTGCAGCCCAGCCCGCCTCCCACCATGACGGCTGCCGCGGTGGAATGCCGCGAGAGGATTGAGTGGGTGTAACAGTCCTTTTGACAAGGGCGTTAGGCTTCATTCCACAGAAGAGTCTCCTGAAAAGGCTCAAGGAAGGAAGAGAGAAAGGAACCACTTAGCGAGAATCAATGTACCTGGTAAACTTTCACAAACGGGGGGTACCGAATCCGCTATCCAGGAACCTAGCGGCTGAGAGGAACCGGGTACGCACCGCGCCTTCAAGACCGCTCACTAGACAGGGTTGAGGGTTTGTTTCCCAGGCTCGAGCTTTCTCGCTAGAAAACATTTTATGATAGAACACTACTGGTGAGTAGCATGATAAAAATGATTGCCCTGATCTGGGACTTCGACGGCGTTGTAGTATTCACCCCTCATGAAAAAGCCTGGAGGATAACGGCACACCGCTTCGGGATACTAAACCTTACGAGCGAGTTTTATCACCGCTACGTCTCGGGCAGGCCGCGCTACGAGGGAGCTAGGATCATTTTAAGCCTGCTCGGGGGGTACGCGGGGCCAGAGCTGGAGCAGCTTGTAGAGCTGTTTGCGAGCGAGAAGAATCGCGTCTTCAACCTTCTCGTGGAGAGCGGAGAGGTGGAGGTGAACAGACCCGCTATCGAGTTCATATTGAGGACGCGGAGGGGTAATCGTCCTGCTTTTAAGCATGTTCTGGCTTCCGCTTCCCGTAATGCTGTGAGGCTGGCTACTAGGCTGGAGTACCTTGGCCGTCCGCTCTCCAGCTTCTTTGACGCAGACGTGAGCGGCTCCGGTGCTACGAAGCGCGAGATATTCGAAAAAGCTATGAAGGCGGTAAGGGAGGCCGACTGCTTCATTGCGATCGATGATGCACCTTCGGGTGTTAGAACTGCTGCAGAGCTTGGGATTATCCCGGTCGGGTATAGCGATAGGGGCCTCGAAGACCACGGAGCTAGAATGATCATTGAGAAGTTTGAGGGGTTGGAGCCCGAGGTTCTAGTGGAACTATGCAGGTCGAGGTGAAACCTTACAGGCTGTGCGTGAAGGGGTTCAGCAGACGGGACGAGCCTTGGGTAGGTACTCTACTCACTCTCTCGAACGGGCGCATAGCTGTGCGAGGTGAGCTTGAGCTCGAGCCCTTCGATACTGGAACACTTCACGCCGGCTACTACCTCGATGTCCCGCTATGGAGGCGAGAGCTCGCTCAGCTGCCGAGAATCAACGGAGTCTACGTGCTGTGCTCTGGGGAGCCTGCACGGCCGGAGAAAGTGGAGAGAGAGCTCGACCTTCGGGAGGGTCTGTTAAGGGTTAGAGCTTCGCTGTCGTGCACTGCGGGCAACCTGCGCTACACTAGCACGAGTGCTGCTCACAGGAGGCTGAAGAGCCTATACATGCAGAGAGTGGAGCTGGAGGGGTGCAGTGGCGAACTCCTAGTCACGCTACCGATCGAGCTAGCCTCCAATCCCTTCGTGGCAGGCGCCTCTGTAAGGCACTTCGATATAGCTGGTTTCAAGTTTGACGGAGCTTGGCTTAGCGTGCTCCTCGAGCCTAAGCGCGGTGGCAAGCCGATTGCGCTGACGAGCTTCTTGAGGAGCACTGGCTGCTCCGAGTTAATTCCCGTGAGCTCAGCTGGCGCGCTCGGCTTTCTTGTCACAGGCTGCAGCAGTCGCGTAACGCTCGAGAGGTACACGTTCGTTGGCGAGACGCCGCAGCGCGAAGAGCCTCTCTGGGACTCCTTGTTACGGTCTCACAAAGCTGCGTGGCGCGAGCTGTGGGAGAAGATAGGGCTTGAGGTAGAAGGTGAGGATCGAATCGCGGGGGCGATAACGTTCTACACCTACCACTTACTTCAGCTTATCGACGAGGACTCAGACTCTCTCATGATACCCAGCAGGGGTCTTCACGGATTCGGGTATCGCGGGCACATCTTCTGGGACACGGATCTCTACCTAGCTCTATTCCTTTCGGCGCTATACCCGGAGGCGGCGAAGAAGGTTCTCAAGTTTAGGTGCAAGACACTTGAAGCGGCCCGAGCTTACGCGGCTCAAAGCGGGCACAAAGGAGCGAGGTACCCCTGGGAGTCTGTCGATAGTGGTTTCGAGGCCACACCGAGGCACGGGTTACTGCTGAAGGAGAACAGCTGCCAGTGCGTCGACATCCTGACCGGCGAGAAGGAGATCCACATAACCGCTGACGTGGCGTTTGCTGTTGACCTCTACTACAAGCTAACTGGGGATACGCACTTCATGGCTGAGTGCGGCTTACACATCCTGGTGGAGAGTGCCCGCTTCTGGGCAAGCCGAGTGGCCTGGGACCCAGGTAAATCCGCCTATGTGATCAGGGATGTGATCGGGCCGGACGAGTACCACGTGGGCGTTGATAACAACTACTTCACAAACGTGATGGCGAAGCTCAACTTGGAGAGAGCTGCACACTACGTTGAGGAAGCCCTATCCTCGAAGAGCAGCCTCCTGCGAGCAGTTGCGGAAAATCTCGGAGTGACGAGGCAAGAAGTTGAGAAGTGGAAGGAGATCGCCGGAAGGATCTTCGAGGGTAGGAGGGAGGGGCTGGTGGTTGAGCAGTTTGAGGGTTACTTCGACCTTGAGGAAGGGCAGCTCAACTCCTCCTATGCTCCAGTGCGGGTACCCGTTGAAGAGTTAGAGAAGCTATCTCAGCTCAAGGTAATCAAGCAGGCAGACGTCGTGCTCGCCCTACTCATCCAAGATCTCGTGAGCGGGGTTCCAAAGGAAGTCCTGGAAGCAAACTACCGCTACTACCTGCCGAGGACAACGCACGAGTCATCCCTATCACTGCCCATATACGCTGCGGTGGCGATCTCTCTGAAGGACGAGAACGCGGGGGGCTTGTTCTCGAAGGTGCTGGACACAGATCTCGGGAATCTGTACGGCAACACGGATGACGGTTTCCACGTGGGAGCTGCGGGCGGGCTGTGGTATGCAATCCTCTACGGCTTGCTAGGGTTAAGGCTCAGTCATGAGGAGCTGCGCTTTAAGCCCTCCTGTGTTGACGGTATCAGAAGGTTGTCCGTAAACATTAGCTACAGGGGCGCAAGGCTGAAGGTAGACCTCCGCTGCGATGGTGAACCGCTTCTCCACAAGAGCTTTTTAACCTAGGCACTCGATGTGAGGCCGGGGGATGGATGGCAGAGGAAGCATTGCTCTCCAGGTTAATGCTGCTGGGCTTTACGAAGTACGAGGCTAGAGCGTATGTTACGCTCCTCAAGCACGGCTCTCTGACTTCGTCGGAGATTATTAAGCTAGCTCGGATCCCGCAACCGAGGATCTACGACATCATGGATAGCCTCGTTTCAAAGGGGTTCGTGAGGAAGAGCAAGGGAAAACCCATCCGCTACTCTCTCGTCGACCCGAAGTCCGCGTTCAAGGGGTTTATGGAGGCGGAGATGGCGCGGATCGCTACTGTCGGGGACGAGGTCTTGAAGTTCCACCGCGAGAGCTCTTCTCTGAGGTCAGTTACGGGGGAGAGCGTGTGGGTTTCACATGGCTACGCAGCTTACATGGCAGCGCTCAGCGAGGTTTTTCAGACAACGGAGGACGAGCTCCTCGCGGCGCTCTACTCTAGTACTCTGAACACCGTTTTGAGGTCAGACGAGTTCGTAGCGAAGCTCAAGAAGCTCTCTTCGTGCTTTGTCCTTTACGACCTGGAGCCGCAGCACCCCCTACCTGTGGAGGAGGTTCTCTACAGGCCCACCTATGGGCCTACCCTTTTTATCTCTGACTTGACGCGTGCTTGGCTTATCACCGGCATTCAAAACGGCAGGGAGCCTCTCATATACTACATTGAGGACATCGAGATCACGAGCCTCATTACAATGTACTTCTTCGAGGTGCTGAGGCGCTGGTCCAAGCCTGTGCAGAACAAGCTTGCAGCTGAAGTGATGGAGCAGAGGTTCCGGAGTATAGTGAGAGCTGTTGATATGATCCGAGGCTTCGAGAAGCGGGGGCTCAAAGCCTACGTACAAGCAGAGGGGATCTGGTTGAGAACCGGGGAGCAGGGAGCCGTGGAGGGAGTAGCGGTTGAGACAAGGAGGGACGAGCTGAAAGGAATTACAAGCATCGTCGTAGAGCTCGCCAACGGAAACCGTGCGTCGATCGGAGGTCTCGGAGCACGGTACGAAGACTTTGCAGCTTTAAAAATCAGGGTAAGGGCAGCACCATACAGCGCTCTTTCGAGCGGGTGAGCAGAATTCTCCCCAGCCCTCGCAGTCGTGCACACGCTTATTTTCTCCGTGCAGCTGGGGAGAGCGGTTCGAGCGGGCCGGGCAAATTATGGCGCGCGACGCCTCACTTCTCTCCTGACCACTACGACTACCCCGGCTATGACGAGCGCCGAGATGAGCAGTAAGAGGAGAGAAACCACTATCACCTCCTCCGAGGGGTTCGAGAGCAGCGTTATCAGCGAGGTAAGCAGCCCAGCGACCCCCAGAGTGAAGAAAATCCTGCCCTGAACCGGGTTCACGCAGCTCACCAGTACTGTTCAACTTCGCCAGGGAAGTGGCAGGCTATCTTACGCCCAGCATACTCGACGCTGGGCGGGCGCTCCCTGAAGCATTTCTCCCTAGCCCAGGGGCAGCGGGCTGCGAAGGGGCAGCCTGCGCTGGGTGTACCTCTGTACTCGGCATGCTTTACGAATAAATCACGCATGGATTTCAGCTTAGGTTCGAAAGCTGAGCCGAAGACAATGAGGGCGAGCGAGTAAGGGTGAAGAGGTTTCCTCATGACCTCCTCTGCTACTCCCTCCTCTACGACGAGCCCCCGGAGCATGACGAGTAGCTTCGAGGTTGGCGCTAAGTACCTTATAGTCCCAAGCTCGTGTGTTATGTAGAGTAGGGAGACGCCTGACGTCGCGTTGAGATCTTTCAGGAGGTCGAGGACGGATACCTTCATCGAGGGGTCAATCATAGAGACGGGTTCATCAGCTACCATTAGCTCGGGGTCTGGGATGAGAGCTCTAGCGATGTTGAGCCGCTGCCTCATCCCCCCGCTGAGGTGGTGGGGGTACTTATTGAGGAAGTACTCGGGCGGTGTGAGCCCCACCCGCTCCAGTAAATCTAACACGAGCCTCTTAACCTCGCTCTCCGGGATCCCCTTTCGGTGTGTTCTTATCACGACTGCAAGTGTCTCGTAGACGCTTTTCACGGGGTTAAGCGAAGAGTAAGGATCCTGGTAGACGTACTGAAGCCTGATCTTTATCCTCTTCAGATCCCGCTCGGGGATCCTCTCCGTGTCCAAGCCCTTGTACAGGACTGAGCCGCTCGTAGGGCGCTGCAGGAGCGCGGCAACTCGGCCCAGCGTGGTTTTCCCGCTGCCGCTCTCTCCAACTACGCTGACTATCTCACCAGGGGTTATGTCAAGGGAAACATCGCGCACTGCGCTCACAGTGCCGCCCCTCCCTTTGAACACGACGTTAATATTCCTCAGGCTGAGCAGAGCGGGTTGCATACCCCTCACCCGTAGAGATGGCAAGCTACCTTCCTCCCTCTTTCAGTTTCGCGGAGCTCGGGTCTTACGTCCCTGCACTTGCTAGCTGCATGGGGGCAGCGGTCTACGAACGGGCAGCCTTTAGGCTTTAAGTGCAGAAGCAAGCTGGGAGGAGAGCCGGGGATAGACCTTACCTTGCTGACATCGATATCTACTGTCATGAGGCTCTGCATCAGCCCCTGCGTGTAGGGGTGTAGGGGCTCCTTCACGACATCACTGGTGCCTCCCTCCTCGACGAGAACGCCCGCGTACAGTATAGCTAGCCTATCGGCAAGCTCAAAGAGACTTTCAATGTCGTGAGTCACGTAGACCATTGTCGTCTTCCCCGATCTCTTCAGCTCAAGGAGGTAGCGGAGCACCTGCTTTTGTGTGAGCAGGTCAAGGGCGGAGACAGGCTCATCGAGAAACACGAGCCGTGGGTCGAGGAGCAGGGCCAGAGCTATCACGACTCTCTGCTTCATCCCCCCGCTGAGCTGGTGGGGGTACATGCCGAGAACCTGCTCGTCCAGACCCACCCTACTGAGCAGCTCGACTGCTCTCTCCCTGACCTCCTCCTCGCTCACATCAGGGTAGTGCGACCTGAAAGTCTCGAGGAAGTGGTCCCAAACTCTGATGAAGGGGTTGAGAGAGTTCTGAGCGGCCTGGAAAACCTGAGCGATAAGCCTCCCCCTTATCCTGCGGATCTCCTTCTCCTCCATTTCCAGCAGGTTTTTCCCCTCGAAAAGCACCCGCCCCTTAACCTTCATGTTATAGGGGCCCACGCGGGTGACTGCTTGGATCAGCGTAGTTTTCCCGCTACCACTCTCACCTACAAGCCCGAGGACCTCGTTCTCGAGCACGGCGAGCGTCACGTGGTCCGCAGCCCTGATCAGCCCCTCCCTGACGACGTAGTCTGCTACTATGTCGTCCGCTCTCAAGATTTCCCTGCCGCTACTCATACTCCTTCAACCTCGGGATGAGCACCTCCTCTATGTACCTCGAGAATTCGATCAGCGACCACTGCAGCAGGACGATAGCCGCTAGCGGGGAGAACCAGTGCCAGAAGCCGCCTGGAATGAAGATCGACCTCGCCTGGAAGTACGCGATGTTGAGCATTGTACCCCAGTTGTACGGCGACCAGGGGGTTACTCCGAGGAATGCTAAGCCTACGATGACGAAGATACCTCCTCTGAACATTCTAACGAACTCCACGAGCATGTAGGGCGATACCAGAGGGAGGATCTCCCCCAGGATGATCTGCGCATCCCCGACGCCCAGGCCCTTCAGCGCCTCGACAAAAGGCATTTCCCTTACCTGCAGGACTCTGGCCCTCATGCCGCGGGCATAGCCCATCCACATCGTCAGGGCGGATATAGCCCCGATGGAGAACACGTCCATCCTCCTAAACGTAGCGATGAGGATTAGGATTAGCGGGAGCGAGGGGATAAGGATGACTGTGTCCGTTAGTGTCATCAGAACTCTGTCGACGCCACCCCCAGCATAACCTGCGTACAGTCCCACTAGAGTTCCTATTGTGATGGCGATTGAGGCGACGAAGAGCCCCATTCTGAAGACATCGCTCGCCCCAAGCAACAGCTGCATCAGTGTATCCCTACCCATGTGGTCAGTACCTAACGGGTGCTCCAGGGAGGGCGGCAGGTAGCGCTTCTCCGGGCTGATCTCAATGCTCCTTGGATCTATGAGGAGGGGGGCGAGCAGGGCTGTGAGCGTGAAGAAGCAGAGGATAGCCGTGGAGGCTAGCGCCAGCTTGTTAACAGCTAACCCTTTTAGGAAGCTACTCAGCAGCTCGCGCTGTTGCTCTCTCACGGATACCTCACCCTTGGGTCGAGGATCGGGTACACGATATCCGCTACGAGGTTTGCCAGTGAAA
This sequence comes from Thermofilum sp., assembly GCA_038741495.1. Lineage (NCBI taxonomy): Archaea > Thermoproteati > Thermoproteota > Thermoprotei > Thermofilales > Thermofilaceae > Thermofilum > Thermofilum sp. The sequence continues at coordinate 686,760 of JAVYKX010000001.1, forward strand.
GCGTGATTGCCTGAGCGAGGAAAAGCCCCTGTAGGAGCCCGTAGTCGTGGTTGTTGAAACCGACGACGAAGTGATACCCCATGCCAGGGTACGCGAAGATAGTCTCAATCAGCAAGCTCCCGCCTACGATAAGGCCGAAAGCGATAGCAAGGCCGGCTACCATGGGAAGCAGGCCACTCCGCATCACGTAGGTCTTAACTATTCTCCTCTCCTCCACACCCCTCGCCTGCGCGAAAAGCACGAAGTCCTCGCCAAGAGAGGAGACGGCTACGCTGCGCATCGTAAAGTACCAGCCCGCAGCAGCTGGAATCGCGTAAGAGAGCACGGGTAGGATAGCTCTTCTTGCTACCCCGCCGATATACTCTAGCGTAAAGCCCGGACTGACGCCGGGCTCCGTGGCTCCCTGGGCTGGCAGAACCCCCAAGCCTACAGCGAAGACGAAAATTAGCAGTAAAGCGATGAGGAAGGAGGGGGTCGAGTCGATTATCGTGAACGCGGTGATGAGGATAGTGTCTGGGAGCTTTTTCCTCTGAAGTGCGCTAAAAGAGCCGAGGAAAGCGCCCAGCGTGAAGCCTATGATTATGCCCGGGATGCCGACGAGAAGGGTCCAGGGGAGACTCTCAACGATAACTCGGTTGACTGAAGTCCCGTAGGTGAACGAGTAGCCGAGGTTTAGCCTGAGAAGCATGTTCAAGTACTCGAAATATTTCTCAGCGAGAGTCTTGTTGCCAGCCGCTAGCGCGTAGGTAACTGATGCTATCTTGTAGGCTTGCTCGTAGGTGTAGCCGTGCATCCACATCAGCTCCCTTGCTATTCTCTCGATGGGGTCGCCGGGCATGTTGTTAACCAGGATGAACGTGATGTGCATTGATAGCAGGATTGTCAGAGCCGCATAGAGAAGCCCTTTAACAGCATGCCTAACAAGCCACCTCATTAAAATTCACCCTATACATAGTGGTTAGGGAGAATGAGGTAAAAAATGACTTGAGTTTAGTTCTCACCCCACCTAGCCAGTAGGCCGTATCAGGCCGAGCCTCATCAGGAGGATGATAATCTTAGGCTCGCCGCCGCCTATCCAGGCTGAGTACACGGGGTGGTAACCTTTCGGCCAGCCCGTCGCCCGTATTCCGTCCACGTGCAGCCACATCATCTTCTTCTGGAAGTATGCGATCCCCGGCAGCCACTCGTGAGTGATGTAAGCGAGCGTCTCGATGATTCTTCTCTTCTCCTCCGGGTCCTTCGTGGCGAAGTACCGATCTACGAGCTCCTTCGTGTTGTACGTCTTACCCTCGATCGTGATGACGGGCCACGGGTCGTAGCCCTGCCAGCTCTGCACTGTGGAGCCGGGCCCGTAGATCCTTATGTAAGCGTAGATAGGGTCGAAAGTGTAAGCTCCGAGCGGGATGCCTCTCGGCTCAGCGAGGATGTCGAACTCTCCCTTTCCGTATATCTCGCCCATCAGACCTAGAGGCACGGGATCCATCTTCACAATAAACCCGAACTTCTCCAGCTGCTCTTTGAGAACCTCGGCCGGCATCATCTTCTCCTTATCGGGCGCGTAGGGCCTCAGCCAGATCTCGAAGGGCTTTCCGTCCGGCCCGAGCCACTTCCCGTCAGGTCCTCTCGTGAACCCAAGCTCTTTCAGCAGCCTCTCGGCCTCGGCCGGGTTAGGCCTATAAGGCTTCAGAGTAGCGAGGAACTCTTTCCTGAAAACCATGTCCTCGAAGCCTCTGGGAATCCCAGTCTGGTACCTGGCGGGCAGCGCAAAGCCGGGGAACGTGGCCTCGGTTATCTTCTCAACGTCTATTACGTACGCGAGGGCTTTTCTGAAGCGGACATCGTTGTACGGCCACTTCCTGAAGTTGAAGAGGAAGCCAAACTCTGCTGGATCGTAGCTGATGCCGACGCCGAGGAAAGCCCCTTTCGCCTTGAGGGTCGTGTTTATCGCCTCCAGCATCGCAGGGGGTGTGGGAACTTGCCGGAAGTCTGTCTCACCGGCGGACATCGCGGTCCAGATCACTTCTTGCGCGATGAGCCTAGGTGTCAGAACCAGCCTGTCGAACGGGAATTTGTCTGCTGCGTAGTGTTTTGCGTATTTCTCGAGGAGAATGTAATCTGCAGTTACTTCCTTCAGCACGTAGGGCCCAGTTCCGATGACCTTACCCGGGTACAGGGGGGCAGCTACCTTGTCGTAGAGTGCTTTCAGCTCAGCTTCGTATGGCTGCCCCCTACGCCGCAGGTCCACGATCCTCTTTGCGTCGCTCAAGTACTGGCCGAAAAGGTGATGAGGTGCGCATTGGTACTCCTGGAGAAACTCCCTAATTTCGCTCTCTGCAAGCCCCTTCTTTGTCAGCCTAACAGTGTAGTCGTCCACCACCTCCAAGTTAACGTCAAGCAGCCACCCGTAAATAGCCTGCCTCAGCACCAGCAAGGTTTCAACATCTTTAGCTGTGAACGCTGTTCCATCATGCCACGTAACTCCCCTCCTCAGGCGCACGAGGAGGGCATCGGGTTGCCTCTCCCAGCTCTCGAAAAGCGCGGGTATCCACTCATCTGTATCGATGATCACATACGCACCGGGCTCGTAGATGTACCACCTGATCTCCGCAAGCCCCTCCCATGTTCCGAACGGGTTCCCGTGGAAACCAGGGGGTGGAGCCCAGAACGCGGGGATCCTCAGCTCCTTCGGCTTAGGTGGTGGAGAGGTAGGTGGTGGAGGTGGTGGCGCCTGAGGAGCGAGAAAGAGTGCGGCAACAAGGGCGATGATGATCAAGGCGGCGACAGCTCCGAAGATGATGAAACGCTTCCCAAGGATTTTCCCCTTTGCCGCTTGGGTCACGTCGCTTCAGTATTATCCTACTAGCAAGTAGTATATAAGCGTTGCCTCATATAAGCTTTCCGCTCTGCTTATATGGGCTGCTATGGAAAAACATTGCTAAGTATTCCGGGTAAAAGAAATCAGCGTGCTACGCTAGCTAGAACTGATAATCAGCCATGTGGATGGCGGGAGACTGGCGAGCAGGAAGTTACGCAGAGCAGGCGGTGCAGCCTCATCTTAATCTCGGTTCTGCTGGAGAAAGCAGGTGACTACCCTAGAGTACACTCGATAATAACTCCCCGCCTGGATCCTCGCCAGGCTCTCTGAGTGCAGGAAGTTTGCGATTTCTTGAAGAGGACGGGCTGAGGTCGACCTCCTGAAATACTGTGAGTGCGCGGCTGAAAAGCAGGTGCACCACGCTGCTAACAAGCTCTTTCCTCTCCGGGCACCCTCTAGCTCTTCGAGCACATCTTCGTAGAGTACCAGGAATGCGGACGAGAGTGTGGGAGAACCTTATACCTGCTTCAACGTGCTGAGAATAAATCCCAGCTGGGCTGCAGCGGGAAAACCTGCTAGTAGGTGGGCTCCCGTGAAAGTCTAGAGTGTAAGAGTTCACCCTGCAGAAGCAGCCTTAAGAGAAAAAGGGGGAAATCTGCCAGTTCAGGGCTGCGAGAGCGCGTACTGGACTGCGCTGTACGCGTCGACGAGCCCGTACCCGTAGAGCTCATCGTAGCCCTGAGGGCCGAGGTCTATGGCCGTGGTGGTGAGGACCAGCTTCATGGCGTCCGGGCTTAACCTGCTCTTGCCGGCGGCGAGCCTCAGAGCCTGCACTAGCGCAGCGACGCCTGACACGTGCGGGCAGGCCATCGACGTGCCGCTCATGTAGCCGTACTTATTCTTTGGCAGAGTCGAGTATATGCTGACGCCCGGGGCCACAACGTCAGGGTTCCTGTTGCTCCAGCTGGGGACGTTGTAGCTGCTGTCTATCGCGCCCACCGCGATCACCTCGGGGTAGGCTGCCGGGTAGCTAGGCGTCGAGGCCCCCTCGTTACCTGCTGCTGCCACCAGTACGGCGCCGTAGCTGTACGCGTAGCGGACTGCCTCGTAGAGCGTGTCGCTGTGGGGCCCTCCCAGCGACATGCTTATGACGTCAGCGTCGTCACTCGTGCCCGCTATCCCGTCGGGCCCCTTAACCGCCTCGACTATCCCCCTCGCCACGTCGGACAAGTAGCCACTTCCACTAGCTGAAAGCACTCTGATCGCGTAAAGAGTCACCTTGGGGGCAACGCCCGCTACTCCAGCCCCGTTAAGCCTAGCCGCCACTATCCCGGCGACGTGGGTTCCGTGGCCGTTCTGGTCGCTGCACTTCTTTAAGTCAGTCCCCCTGTAGAAGATAGCGCCATCAGACAGCGAAACTACGCACCAGGTGACTGCGCCGGAGAGGTCGCGGTGCGTGTAGTCTATCCCTGTATCGACAACCGCGACTTGGACTTGAACGTGGTAACCGTACGCAGCGTCCCCATAGCTGGAGGAGTACGCGTTCCACACCTCGGGGGCGCGGACGTACTCGATGTTCCACTGCACCTCTCCCAGGATCTTCACAATCTTATCCTCCTCTACGCGCACCACGCCCTTTACGAGCGACTTCAACTTACCGGCGTGCTCCCTCGTGGTGCGCACCACGAGGACGCTAAGCTCCGGGATCTCGCCGACGATCTCGCCGTACTTCGAGAGAGGCTCACGGTAGTCCTCCACGCTCCCCTCAACCTTCACCATAACCCTGATGGGCTCAGAGGGGAGCGCCTGAGACTCGGGAGCCGCAGCCCACAGCAAAACTGTTACAACCATCATAGCCGCGATGCAAGCTGCTAGGGCAGCCCTGCCGACAGCTCTAAGGGCTTTTTCCCTGCTCATCGCTGCCTGCTAGCACTTAATTTTATTATAAAGATTTCGCTAGGCAAAACCGCTAAGCGAGCACCTAGGAGTTATTCGCGCGTTCGGGGATCAAGCTTCCGGACCCTGAAGTGCTCTCTTGGCCGGGCTAGCGCGCTATAAGTCGTCAACGTCCACTACTTCTATAGCTGAGGGCTTAACTTCAACGTCGTTTTTGTCCTGGACGAACAGTACTCTCCTAGCTGAAGGTACTTTGCTAAGCTTCTCCTCAACCCGCTTGATATCCCGGCCGCTAACCCTCCCCCACTTCACCTCTAAGGCGATTTCAGGCTTGTTGAACCTCAGCAGGCAGCCGTCTACTTCGAAATCCTTCGCCTCGATTACACTCTCCCTCAGCCCGTGCTTCTCGGCGAGAAACTCTCTCACTTCATCCTCAACAATCCTCGGCATGAGCTCGTCGATAATCCTCAGGATCTCTTCCCTGCCAACTTTCCTCTCGGATATGTTGTACTTCTCGTCAGCGTAGTAGTAGATCCTCACTAGGGGCGAGGCGATTTTGTAAACAAACTTCCTCTTGTTGAAGACTTCTACTCTCCTAATCAACCCGAAAGACACCAGGTTGTTCAAGTACGGCTGGATAATGCTGGCGTCTTCCTTCTTGATCAACCTCCTCGAGAACAAGTAGCTCGCTATCTCTCCCGAGATCACTCTCCCGCTAGCTATCGCTCTCAAAATCCCTTCGTAGATTGAGGACATTTCCCTCTCCTCTTCATAGAAAATCTCCCCTATCAGGGCGGGAATCGTCTTGACAGAGCTCAGCAGAACCAGGGCTATGTTTTCCCTCGCTGACTTCTTCTCGTCGAAGTAGTCCACCGCTATCGGCTCCCTCAGCAGAATAGCGAGCTCCAGCCTATCCTTCTTCGAGAGATTGAACCCCTCGAGAGCTTTCAAGCAGTCTCTAAGACTTATCAAGCCTATAGGAACTTCTGCAAAAAGCCCTAGTAGCGGAGACTTTGCCGAAACAAGCTTCCTGGAGAGGAAGAGCGTTGAAGAGATTAGTATCAGCTTCCCACGTTTTTTAGCGTAGTGCAGAAAGTCGAAGAAATCCTGCCCAAGCCTGTGGAACTCGTCAACCACAACGGTTTTACCTTCATCTAGAGCTCTCTTGAGGATTTCCAGAAAAGCTTCATAGCTTATAGAATCGCCGTCCTTCGTTACAATACCCCTACTAGTTTTCACGAAAAAGTACTCATCATACTTAACGAAGTTACTCACAAGGAAGGTTTTCCCAGTCTTCCTCCTCCCGTACACTAGCACCCACTTCTTCAGCTCGCTTATCCTCCTAACCTCCTCAGGTCTCTCTATAATCACGATAAGTATAACCCCGGTTATACTTATTAAGCCTTTTCCTCCCGAACAACTCTCCCCCTCGAGAACCCTGCCTTTTCGCCAGCCAGCCCGGGTGGCTTCTAAAGAGATACTACTTCAGCCCTGAACAGCAGCGCCAACCACAGCCACGTCTTAAGCTAAGCCGCTTCCTTAGGCTGCTTCTTGAAACTTTAGGGCCAGAAGCAGCACCGGGTGCGCGAAAGCCCCTGCCTCTCCTTTACGAAGATGCTTGCCCAAAGGCGTGTCAATAGCCGCGATACCCATACGAGCTAGCATCTAAAGAGCTGATGGTGTGCTACAGCCCACGTGTATATCAACTTCCACGTCTTATCTACCATCCAGCTCGAGGCGTGCAGCCGAAGCCCAGTCCATCAACTCCTCAACACCGGTAAGCCAGGCGAGAGCCCTCCCGGCAAGCAGCCCAGTGTAGTATCTCTCAGCTTGCAGTTATGAAAGCGGCCTCCGCCCTAAGCTGCACGGGAGCAAGTACCACTAGCATACCTTCATCCTGCGGTAAAGATGAGATCCAGCGAGTGAGGATGAAGAGTAGGAGCGGTTCCTCTAAACCGGCTCGCACTAACCCCTCCTCACATCGTTTTAAGCAGCACTCCTCAGTCAGCCATCTCTCTCATTCCTCCAACGCCTCAGCTAGCTCTCTGAAAATCCTAAAGGTATAGAGACGTTGTTTCTTCTAACTTGCGATAGCGTAAATTCTTCTATGAGCGGTCTCCTTAGCCTGCCGTCCTGGATCGACACTGAAAGCTACAGAGCTCAGGTGCTTCGAAGAGCGCGCTCCCTTACCCGGATGCTGGCTTTCTCAGCTCCTTCAGGGTGATCTCTCTCGTCATGAAGCCGGCTGTCTCGGAGTCGTAGCTCCTCTTCGTGGTGGTGCTCTGCTTCACTAGCCCTGCGTCGGCGGAAACCCAGTAGTAGCCGCGCGTGATGGTCACCACTGTGATGCCGCCGCTGGAGAAGCGCTCCACGAGCTCGAGGCGGATGCTCGCGCAGAAGTACGTGCGCCCGTCCAGCGCGGTCACGTTCTCGAAGCTTTCCACGACCTCGCGGCCCTCCAGCAGGCCTCTGTACTCCCTACCCTCTACGATCAGGGTGAAGCCCGCGGAGTAGTTCCAACTGCTCCCTCGAGCCAGGGGGAAAGGGGGCTCCGGCAGCGGCTCGTCGTAGGTGCACTTAACGCCGTCGGCCTCCCACTCTTTCAGCTTCCCGTCGACGTAGAAGTACCTGGCGGTGTAGTAGGGTGTCTCCACGATCACCTCGTTCTCCCCCACGCGCCTCCAGGTCATCGCGTAAGCCTCACCGTCCTCCCTGACCTCGAACACCTTCACCGTCCCCACGGGGAGCACAGGCCTCTCGAGCCTCTGCTCCTTGACTTGCACCCTCGCAGGTGTCGCGTTAGCGATGAGGCGGGCGAGGTTCCTGATGAACACGCTGTTGTCCGCGAGGCGGCAGAAAGGCTCCGTGAAGAGCGTTATGTCGCCGAGCGCGAGGACTGTCCCGTTACCCCAATTGAGCAGAGCCGCGACCGCGTACTCCCCCGGCTCCTCCGCCACCGAGAGGATTGTCCCGCTGGGCACCCAGGCTGCTTCGTGTCTTGAGCGCACTGCCGTCGCGGTTAGCAGCACGAGCTCTCTCACGCCGCTGAATACGCTGGCGTTCGTAAACCTTCTCACGTACACGTTCCTGTAGAAGCCGAAGTGGTCGCTAGGGCTGTAGAGGTAGCCGTACGCGAAGGTGACCCCAAACCTCGAGGCGAGCGAGTTGATCGGCGCAGTGATGTAGTTCGAGAGCCCTTCGTAGCCGATGTACTCGTACGCCGGGTCGTAGAGCAGGAGGAGTACCCCGCCCCTCTTCACGAACTCTTCAACCTCCTTCACTTCCTCGCTCGTGTAGGGCCTCGTGGGGGCCGCGACGATGAGAGCTGAAGCGTTGGCGAGCTCTCTCCTCACCCTGTCCCACGTGTCGAGGAAGCCTACTGTCACGTTGAGCTTAGCCAGCTCCGCTAGGAGCGCGTCGAGGCTCCACCAGGAAACCCTGTTCCCGTGTGAAAGGTCGACCACCACCCTGCCGGGGCCCGTCGCGGGCTGCAGGGAGGCAGCTTCCTTCTCGGCGAGCTGGCCGGGGGGCAGGTAGATGTAGTAGACCGCCGGGGGCGGGTGCAGGCTCGCGAGGAGGCTCGCCGTCACGTTCCTCCACCCGTACAGCGAGCCAACGGTCGCGTTGGGGAGCTTAAGCTCCTCCACGGTGTACCTCAGGAGCCCTGTTCTCCTAGCAGCCTCCTCGACCGCCTGCTCGACCGAGCCGAGCTGGTCCACGAGGCCCAGCTTAAGCGCCTCAGAGCCGAGGTAGACGAGAGCTCTGCTGAGCTCCTCCCTCGAGGCTTTCAGCCTCTCCCCCCTGCCCTCCTGCACCGCGGAGATGAACGCGTCGAGCGCGCGGCTCAGGTTGCTGAAGAAGTGGAGTCGGGAGAAGGCGGTGAGCTTGTAGGGGCCTGTCTCCAGCACAGCCTCAGAGGGGATGAGGATCGGGGGCGCGGTCGCGATAACCCCTATCGAGCCGACGAGCGAGGTTGGGTGGGCGAAAATGTAGTCTGCTGCAGCGCAGATATAGTAGCCGCCGGAGAGCGCGTTCACCGCCACAGCGACGACGGGCTTCCTCGTTTTCAGCTGCTTCAAGCTGTAGTAGACCTGCTCCACGTAGTCTGCGCTGCCGCCGAAGGAGTCGACTACGAGGACTACAGCCCCTACGCGCTCATCCGTGTAGGCTCGGTGGATCAGCGCAGTGTAGTAGTCCGCGTCCTCCGAGGTGAGGATGTAACCGCTCACCCTAATCACGGCGACAACGCCCGTAAGCCTAGGGTAGAGAACAGCGGAAGCAGCAGCTAGCGCTAAAGCCACGAGAACTGCAGCCAGGATCCAGCGAGCTTTTCTCAAAGCGCTAGCACCGGAGGTAGAAGCCTGCTCCAGCGATTTCAGCATTTCGCGCGCAGTGAACGCGAGAAACTGCCTCCAGGAGGCCCTCTAGGCCTTGATAGTGGCTTTAAACTCTTCGATAAAATCCTCGACGGATATAGCGGTCACACCGTACCTCGCGTATCCGGAGTACCTGGAGGGGTCATCGGTCAGGATCGGGATGTTCCTCAGGACGGCGATCGCAGCATTGAAGACATCTACCAGGTTGAAATCCTGGTTGCGCTTAACGAGGTCTGCCGCGATCATAGCTGCTCTCAGGGCAGTTTCCCTGTCGATGTTCTCCACAACGTAGAGCTTGTAAAGCACCTCGGCAGCTCTCTCCAGGAGGGAGTAGTCGTGGAGCTTGTAGTAGATGTAGGAGAGAAACTCCTGGACAGATAGAACTGAAACGTGAATCCTAAAATTTTGATAGGATAAGCACGAGCAGATTGCGCACTTCCTGCGAGTGCAGGTACGTGAGAGCGTACGTGTCGACCAGAACCTCCCTGTAAGGCAGCTGAGAAGACATAGGCTCACTCAGCTCATCGCAGCTTCCTCCAGCTCTCTTCGCTCAAAGCGACTGTCTTCAAAGTATATCCCCGGAAGCTTCGCCACGTAGACGACCATGTTCGAGTAGTCGGCTCTTACAATATCAAGTGCATATAAGTACCCCGGAAAGTTTAAGTATTTCACAGTTTCAGCAGGAGTTGCGAAGGGGTCGATGAAAGTTTCAAGAAAACCCTTAACAGCGCTCGCCGCCGCTCTGGGGCTAGTGTTTCTCTTGGCTAACGCACCGCTACTCTCAAGGGCGCAGCCCGTGCCGAGAGAGGAGGCTGGTGTAGAGGTTCTGCCGGCCTTCACGAACAGGTCTAGGTTCCTCATAGCCTGGGTGACGCCGTGGGGCTACCTCTTCGACAGCGAGAGCTTCAGCGGGGACTTCATCCCAGGCATAGTGGTCGCTTACGACGTAGACTGCGGCCTATGCACCAGCGGCCTCGAGTCGTGGCTTGACCGCTCTCTAAAGTACGTGGAGGCACTCAGGGAGAAAAGCGGGATTGTTTTCGTCAACTTGTTCCCGGAGAAGTACCACCCCTCGTGGAAGTGGCGCGGCGAGCTGACTAGAGTTGCGCTGAACGAGATAGTGCTCAGCGAGCTGAAGAAGATCGTCGGGGACGGGGATGGAGTCTACATAGGGTTCAGCGAGCTGACAGCTTGCGTGAACGACCAGGGCTGCCGGAGCGAGCTGGTCGACGCGTACAGGGCTCTGAGGAGAGAGTTCCCCCTGGCTAGGCTGTACTACTACGGCTCTGGGGGAGACCGGGTCGAGGCTGTGGTGGCGCTGTACAGGGAGGCCGGGCTGGACCTGGTGGGGCTGGACGTGTGGGACTACGAGTACAGGAGTGGCAGAGTGGCTATCGCCAGGCACCTCGCCGAGAAGCTGAGAGAGCTCGCCGAGCAGGTACCGAACGGTAGCCTGATGGTGGGGGAGGTGGGCTTCAGGCTGAACGACCGCGAAGCGTATGTGGAGGCTTGGAACTGGCAGAGGCCCATCGTGTACGATGAGGGGGCTGATGCCACCTACTACAGGTAGGTTGTAGAGCATCTAGCGAGCCTAGGCCTTAGGCCCGCGTTTCTCGGAGTGTGGGCGTGGAACGATGGGGTGTTCGCCATTCAGAAGGACTTCGAAGTGCAGAGAGCGATCGTCGAGGCAGCTCAGGGCGCGGGGCTTCAGCCGAGAGTGGTGTGCAAGGAGCGTTCCGGAGCGGCTGCCGTGCTAGCGGTAATCGCCGCGGCTCCCGCGTTAGCCGCAGCGGCTCTTCTCCTGCTATTCAAGGTGAGGAGGCGTAAGCAGGAAAAACTAAGGCTAAACTAAGACTTACGGCATTAGTATTTAGCACTCCACTCTTCTCCAGGAGGTGTCGTAGCAGGCTTCAGCCGGTACCTCGAGAATGGCTCTCAGCCTGATATCTCTCGAGGAGGCTCCCACTCTGACCTCGTAGGCTCCCTTTTCGACAACCCACTTCCCTCCGTTGAACGTCGCGAGGCGCTCTAACGGCACTCGCACTTCAACGCTCTCCTCCTCTCCGGGTGCAAGCAGCTTAGTCTTGCGGAAGCCTTTGAGCTCCTGGAAAGGCCTGCTGAACTTGCTCTCCAGGGCTCTCAAGTACACCTGGACGACCTCTTTGCCCGGATACCGCCCGCTATTCCTCACCTTCAGCCTGACGACCACTTCACTCCCGCTCAGCTTCACCTCGAGGTCGCGGTAGTCGAACGCCGTGTAGCTGAGCCCGTAGCCGAACTCGTACGCAGGCTCGACAGCGAAAGTGTCGTAGTACCTGTACCCCACGTAGATATCCTCGCTGTAGATCACCTCCTCGGGGTCTCGGGGCGGCGTGCCCGGGAACGTCCTCGCGGCGGGTATCTCGTAGAGGTCCCTGGGCCAGGTCAGCGGGAGCTTACCGCTCGGCGAAACCCTGCCGAGGAGGATGTCGGCCACCGCCCTACCTGCTTCCTGGCCGGGCAGCCAGATGGCGAGTACGGCGTCTACCTTGTCCCTCCAGCTCGCCACGTCCACGGGTCCAGGGACGTTTAGCAGGACGACTACCTTTTTCCTGTGCTCGTGGAAAACGCGGGAAACTCGCTCTATCAGGCTGAGCTCATCATCCCTCAGGTAGTAGTCTCCCTTGACCGGGAACCTGTCGAAGCCCTCGGTGGATATTCTCGAAACCGTTATGACCGCTGCATCGTTCCTCTGCGCCGCCTCCTCGAGGAAAGCGTCGGTGAACGGATCCTCTTGAAGGTGCATCACCCGCGTGTACTCCATCATCATGTCGACAAAGTGCGTCATAAGCATCTCGATCAGCCAGCTATCTGACTTCGCGAGCGCCCCCTCCCTGTAAGCCCTGTAGAGCTGCAGGGATTCACCGTACTCGTAGAACCTGTGCACCATGCCCCTGTAAACTCTCTCGATTTCCTCGTCGACCAGCGCACCCCTCTCCCTCAACCCGTCCGCGATGGAGACCACGTAGCGCGGGTAGGAGTCACCGCTCCCCAAACCGCCCTTCACAGTCCAGTAAGACCCCCTCCCGAACAGGGCGACGCGCGGCTTCTCGGGTAGCGGTAAAGCTCCCTCGTTCTTCAGCAGCGCAGCCCCCTCCACGGCAGCCTCGTAAGCCACTTTCGCGTGCTCCTCAAGTTTCAGGTCCCCGGAGCCCTCCTGCCCCCTAAACCTCGGGCTTTTAGCCACCAGCTCCAGGACTCTCCTAGCTCTCGCGTCGACAACCTCCCCCGGTATAGCTCCCCGCTCGTATGCTTTGAGAAGCTCCGCGACCACCTGGTCGCTGCCAGGCATGATGAGGTCTACTCCGGCTTTAATCATTTCAACCGGGTTGTCGCCAGCGCCCCAGTCGGTCATCACAAGGCCCTCGAAGCCCCACTCCTCCCGGAGAACTCTCGTTAGAAGCCACTCGTTCTGAACGCAGTACTTCCCGTTGAGCTTGTTGTAGGCGCCCATCACAGCCCACGGCTTAGCCCCCCTCACAGCGATCTCGAAAGGCCTCAGGTAGATCTCGCGCAGCGCTCTCTCAGAAGCTGCGACGTTGTACAGCAACCTGTTAGTCTCTTGCTCGTGCCCGGCGAAGTGCTTCAAGGTCGCGCCCACTCCAGCTGACTGAACACCTCTCACGTAAGCCGCACCCATCACGCCGCTGAGCAGAGGGTCTTCGCTAAAGTACTCGAAAATCCTCCCGCACAGCGGGTGCCTGTGGATGTTCAGCCCCGGTGCTAGCACAACATCCACTCCGAGCGCCCTAGCCTCCTCGCCTATAGCTCTCCCGACCCTCTCGACCAGCTCCACGTTCCAGGCGGAGGCCAGCACGATCTCGTTGGGGAACGAAGTCACGTAGTACCTCTGCGCGTCACCCAGCCTCAGCGGGTGCACTCTGACGCCCGCGGGCCCGTCGGCGAGAACCACTGCAGGCACTCCGAGCCGAGCCACAGGCCTCGTCTCCCCTGCTGCCCCGTGCACCAGCTTGGAAAAGCCTGCGCCAACAAGTAGGGATATCTTCTCCTCGATGCTCATCTTGCCCAGGATTTCTTGAACAGTATGCATCGTTACCACTGAGCGTGAAGCTGAGACCGCATAAGCTTTTAGCCTGTCTTCCCCCGCTCGAGCAGCACTGGGACCGCGTTTTCCGTGAGACTAGGAGGGGTTGAGCTACAGCGGCGTTCTCAAAGGCTCGCTGCCCAGCGCGGCCCTCAACGAGGCGCCATGCTCCTGAGAAGGCTGCGCAGCTTGTCCTGAATCTCTTCAAGCTCCCTGTAAGTAACCACGGTGATATCTTTGAGATCCTCAGGATGCCGATCCACAACGTCCGGCAGCACGCCCTTGATGCTCCCCTCTTTAACCACTACCAGGAACCTGTAGCCGGGGACGTCTATTCTCTTAGCAAGGCTAGCAAGGAAGCTGAAAACGTCTTGCGCAGTATCGATCAGGAGGGCGTGGTCACCTTTCCGGGCTAAAAGATGGAAAACATGGCTATAGCCGCTTAAACCTTCAACGCTTACGTTAGCCGTAACCGCGAAGCCCTCTTCTGAGAGAATCCTCGAGATAAGGTCTAGCACCTCCTCGCCCTTCGGCATGAGCTCTCTACACCTACAACTAGGAGGCGCGTGGAAAGTTTTACAAGAGCTCTTTTTTTATCCTTTACTTCTACATTCTTGGAGATCTATTCTCGTTGCGGAGAAGTCTCTGCGTTCACCCCCCTCCCTTGAACTCTGCCCCAGGAGGTGAGGCGCTGAGCCGTGTAACGCTGTGGAAGTTTTACAGGGCTTGGGTGGGTGAGGTCACGTGCACCGGTTCCCGCAGCTAACTCCCTTCGAAAGGTTGAAGAGAAGCTGGGAGTAGGGGTGAAGCCCGCTGAAACGGTGCAGCAGTTGGGTCGCTGATTATTGCAGTGCCCTGGCGGCAAGGCTTTGAAGAAGCTTAGGATTGCGCCCGCCGAGCTGTGATTCACCAGAAAGAAGTTGAGCTGTCAGCCTTTCTGGAATAGGTTTTCCCGGCCTAAAGGATGCGAGAATTACCGAAAGGCTGTAAAGAGGATAGGCTTTTCCGGGCGGGAGCGCTCTTCGATCCTCGGCCTAAAACTTGCAGGAGAGCTCTCTTTGACTTTAAGGAGGAGCTGGAAGAGCGCACCAGGCAGCATAGAAGGCTTTTAGCCGCTTGAGCTCTTCTCGCTTCTGAGAAGCTGTGAGGTTGTCAGACAGGTCGGTGTGCCACACGTTTAGGCTTCGGGCTCTCTCATCATCCACGCATTTACCTGCGCGGTAGTTTAAGTAAGTGGTGGCTCGGATCCCTGCTCCGCTAGCGCTGAAGAGCCTCGGAAACTGCAGTGCTACCTTCGCGTGAGCAAGGGTAAAGGATAAATTGTTAGAGTCTTGATTGTTACAATCGTGAATGTAAAATTCGTCGACCGCGAGGAGGAGCTGAACTTCCTGGAGAAGCTCTGCAGCGAGGAGAGGGCCCACCTCGTCATCGTCTACGGGAGGCGGAGAGTGGGTAAAACGAGGCTGCTGCTCGAGCTGCTGTCCAGGAAGCCTGGCCTCTACTTCTACATTCCCTTAGGCGGGAGCGACACGGTGCTGGCAGAGCTCTCCAGAGTGGTGGAGGGTGAGCTCTTCAGGGGTTTCCGCTTCCCGGACTTCTCATCATTTCTCGAGTACGTTGCGAGGAAGCTGGAGAAGGGTGAGCTCGTAGTCCTGGACGAGTTCCAGCGGCTGGCAGAGGTTGAGGGGGCCATCTCGCTCCTTCAGAAGTACTGGGATGAGCGCTTCTCCAGGCTGCGCGGCACTCTCGTACTTTCCGGCTCCACGGTGGGAGTGATTGAGAGAGTTGCTTTGAGGGGTGATGCCCCTCTGTACGGGCGCAGGACCGCGGTGCTAAAGCTCGAGCCTCTACGTTTCCGCGCGCTAGCCGACTGGTTCGCTAGGTACGAGCCCCTAGACCTCGTCAAGACTTACGGGGTTTTCGGGGGTACGCCAGCCTACCTCGAGCTTGTGGACGAGGGGGAAAGCCCTGAGGAGAACGCTATCAAGCTGGTGCTGAGCAAGCGGGGCCCCCTGCACGAGGAGCCGCTCTTCCTGCTTCTCGAGGAGCTGAGGAGCCCGGCCCGCTACCTGGATGTGCTCACCGCGGTGTCTCAAGGGAAGCGGACGCTAAGCGAGATCGCTAGCGCCGCCGGAATCCCCAGAGAGAACTTGACAACCTACCTGGCCACGCTCGAGCAGCTGGGCCTGATTGAGAGGGAGAGGCCTGTCCTCTCGAAAGGGCGGTCGCTGTACTCGATCAGAGACCCTTTCTTCGCCTTCTGGTTCCGCTTCGTCCACTCCAACAAGTCGCTGCTTGAGAGGGGGCTGGAGAGGGAGCTGTGGGCTAGCATCGCGGCCGACTTCAACGCCTACCTCGGCTGGGTCTTCGAGAAGGTAGCGGTAGAGCACGTGGTCAGCGAGGCGCGCGCCGGGCTACTCCCCTTCAAGCTCGACACTCTGGGTAGGTGGTGGACTAGAGGAGAGGAGGTCGACATCGTAGCGGCATCCACTAGGGAGGGGGTCGGCGCGCTGATCGAGGTGAAGTGGGCTGACTTAAGCTACCGCGAAGCCAGATCGGTGCTCAGAAGGCTGTCGGAGAAGGGGGCGCAAGTCCCGCTGCGAGAGAAGCTATACGGGCTCGTGTCCAGGAAGCTGGAGAGAAAGGAAGAGCTGAGGAAGGAAGGCTACCTGGTTTACGACCTCGCGGACATCGTGGAGCGGTGACCTGCGCTTCGCGAAGGGCTTCGCCCGGTCAGCACCGGGTGGCGCGTTCCGCACGAAGCATTGGCAGCTGCTCCCGCAACAGTTTAAAGCACGCTGGGCTCGACTTGAGCGTGCGGGATGAGATAAGAGTAGCTAGCAGGGGGCGCGGCGTCTACGACATCACAGCGTACGCCGAGAGGCTTGTGAAGAGCTCTGGGGCGCGGAAAGGCCTCTTGATCCTCTACAGTGTAGACCCGCTGTGCCGGCTCGTCACGATCGAGTACGACGCTGACCTAATCGGCGACCTCATGTCTCTCATCGATGGCCTCAAAGCCAAGAACCCCTACGTGGTCGCCTCCATCTTTCACCCGAGCCTCGCGATCCCCTTCGAGGAAGGCCTCCTGCTCGGACCGTTCCAGCAGGTCTGCCTCCTCGACCTCAACGAGTCCGCAGGGGAGCGCAGAGTGGTAGCTGAGGTGATCTCTTGAGGGTAGCCAGGCTTTCGAGAATCGAGCTAGTCACCTACGGCCCCAACAAGCTCTTCGACATCACTGACCGCGTGAGCGAGCTCGCGAAAGGAGTTGAAGAAGGTGTAGTCTTGCTGCAAGCTGTCGGCTCGACAGGCGCGCTCATCCTCCTACCCAGGCGGCGGGATGTCGTGGAAGCATTCGAGCGCGACCTCTGGGACCTCGTGCCGACACTAGGCTGGAAGCATCCCGGCAACGCTTACGCGCACTTGCGGTCAACGCTCATAGGCACACTACTAGCGCTACCCGTCGCGGGCGGCTCGATACCCCTCGAGGAGAGCGGCATCTTCTTCCTCGAGAACCAGCCCGCGTTAAACCGCAGGAGAGTGATCGTAGCTGCAGTTGTCGCGAAAGGCTCGTAGGGCGGCGAGCGCAAAGCCGGCCAAGCTCGAGAGAACAGCTCAGCTGGACCCCCAGCGCTAGGGTATAACCCTTACCCTGCTCACTCTCTTGAAGTCTTCGTCAGTAGCGATCACATCCACTCCCAGCCTTTCCGCTACAGCTAGGTGAAGCGCGTCAGCAGGCAGGAGACCGTAAGCCTCAACGTAGCTTAGGCTCTTCGACCAGTCACTGTAAAGGATTTCCTCGACTCTTAAACCCCTTTCAGCGAGGTGCTCAATGTACCTGGAAAACCCCTCTAAGGCTTTAAAACACTCGGCTCTCAGCTTCCTGTCGGCTTTTTAGCTTCTCTCTAATCCTCCAGACATCTTTGGTGTCTAGCAGTGCACTCGCAGCAGCTAGCAGGAGCTTAAAAGAGACTTCCTCCAGCACTAGCGGTGTAGTGCAGGCAAGTACTTCGCTCCTCTCGACAGCCTCCAGCACTTTCTCCGCAGCGCCAGCACCTGGCTCGTCGAGGAGAAGCTTTAGGAAAACCGAAGAGTCGAGGAAAATCCTCAAGAGTTAAGCACCGCGTAAGCTTCCTCAAGCTCCCTGAGAGTTAGCTTACTCTTAACGAGGCCTCTCATCTTAGAGGTCGCGGTCGGCCCGCCTGTCGAAGCGATGAAAGCCTCCATGGCTCTCCGGAGGGCTTCGCTCCTCGTTAAACCAAGCGCCTTAGCCTTCCTCGTGAACTCGCTGAGCAGCTCTTCGTCAACTCTTACATACAAACCCCGCTTCCCCAAGTATATACACCCCTCACTATACGTAATACTACAGCTATATATACTGTTTCAACGTACACTTCGGCTCTTCCGGCGCGCAGTCCCCCCCAACTGTCTGCACTATGCCGGACTACCTCACGACTTCGAGAGAACTACCACGACGTCCTTGAGGCCCGGCTCATCGACCACGCTCGCAGCCCCAGCCTGCTCAAGTATCTCGGGCAGGAGCTCCGCCTTTTTCCTGAGGAGCGTCACCACCCCGCGCCCACCTCTCCTGAGAACCCTCTTCACCTCGCCGATAAGGCCGGGCGCCTCGTGCACTACAGTCACCGAGTACGCTACGGGAAAGGAGCAGCTCCTGAAAGGGAGCAGTTCCGCGTGAGCGCAGACAAGGTCTGCCAGCTCACCCCTCCCCCTCCGCTTCGCGGCGAGCAGCATGGGGAGCGAGAGATCCACTCCGACCGCGTAGCAGTGCAGCTTCTCCAGCAGGAGGCCGGTACCACATCCGGCGTCGAGCGCAGGCTCCTCGGGTGGAACAGCTGCTAGCACGACCCGGTACTTCGCCTCTTGCTCTTCCCGGTAGAGCTCGTCGTAGCCCTCCGCGAGCAGGTCGTAGCTCAAGCTCACCTTCTCCACGCCCGCGCTGCGGCGAGCTCCAGGCTTAAGTCTCTTCTATGCCAGTGCTAGGGACAGCAGCGGGGCGAAGATGAGCGAGGGGAGCATGTCCCCCACTCTAACCTTCCGCAAGTTCAGCAGGTTTACACCAACACCCAGCAGGAGGATCCCGCCCACAGCTGTAAGCGCACTAACCGAGGACTGCGGTAGCGATGCTCTCGCAGCCCACCCCAGCAGGGCGAGCGAGCCTTGAAAGCCGAGGAGAGGTAAAGCACTCGCCATCACACCCCAGCCCAGGGACGCAGCGTACGCTACAGAAACCACCCCATCCATCACCGACTTGGTTAGCAGGATTGTCGGGTCACCCATCCCATCCCTCAGCGAGCCGACAACAGTCATCGGCCCGACGCAGAAAGTTAGGAAAGCGGTCATCAGCCCTTCCGAGAAGGAGGAGCTGCGCTGCGAGAACCGGGACGCGAGAGACTCTATCCTGCCCTCAAGCCTCGCCGCGTGGCCCGCGAGCGTTCCCAGCAGCAGCGAAGCAACCAGCACGATCGGGTTAGCTTTCTCCAGAGCCATGCCCGCGCCGAGCCCGAGCGTGAATAGCCCTATCGCGTCTTTCACGAGCCCGAGCGCCCGCTCAGGGACTTTAGCCCGCAGAGCGAGGCCTAGAGACGAGCCGAGAAGCACAGCAGCCGTATTAACCAGCGTCCCGAGCATGGCGGCCCACCTCCTGCAAAGGCTTCACATATACTAACCGTCGCGAAGCGGAGAAAATAAGCATCTTTGAAAATGATGCCTTTTAAAGTATTCATACAGGCATGTTTATATATAGGTTCCCCGCATACGCGGTCGATGGGGAGCGCGAAACCACGCATTTCAACCCCCCTCATTCTCGCAATCGCCGTCGTAGTAACTGCTCTGGTAGTAGGCCTCGTGGCTTACTACCTTGGTGCGGCTGCGGCTGTCAAGCCTAAAGCCAACCTGCTCGAGATCTACCACTGGTGGACTTCCGGCGGCGAGAAGGCTGCGATCGACGCGCTAGTCAAAGTGTTCCAGGAGAAGTACCCCGACGTGGGTGTGATTCAGAGCCCCGTGGCGGGCGGCGCCGGCTACGTTATGAAAGCTGTCATGAAGGCGATGGTCGCGGCGGGTGAGGCTCCCGACGCTTTCCAGATGCACCTCGGCTACGAGATGAAACCCTATATCGACGCCGGCTACCTGGAGCCGATTGACGACCTGTGGAAGAGCGAGGGCTGGGAGCAAGTCTTCCCGCCCGTGATCAGGGACATGGCCTACTGGAACGGCCACTACTACGCTGTACCTGTGAACATCCACAGGGCGAACGTGCTCTGGTACAACAAGAGGATTCTCGACCAGTATGGGATCGACCCGAACACGTTGAAGACTTGGGACGGCTTCTTCGCCGCTTGCGAGAAGCTCCGCGCAGCCGGCTTAAGGTACCCGATCGCGATGGGCGGCATCGGCAAGTGGGAGATTGCGCACACGATCGAGCAGATATTCCTGAGCCAGGGTATCGACTTCTACCAGGACCTCATCAACGGCAAGCTGGCGGACCCGAACGACCCGCGCCTGGTTAGGTCCTTTGAGATCATGAGGAGGTACATGGAGTACGTTAACCCTGATTACGCCTCGCTGACGTGGGACCAGGCAGTCGCCAAGGTGATCAGGGGTGAGGCCGCCTTCACGATCATGGGCGACTGGGCGAACGGCGAGTTCTACGTTGCCGGCAAGGTCTTCAACGTCGACTACGGCGCGATACCCTCACCCGGCACAGAGGGCATCTACATGATAGTCTCCGACTCCTTCCAGCTGCCGAAGGGCGCTAAGCACCCGGAGAACGCTATCAAGTGGCTGAAGGTCGTCGGGTCCAGAGAAGGGCAGGACGCTTTCAACCCGATTAAGGGCTCTATCCCCGCGAGGGTGGATGCGGACATCACGAAGTACGGGCCCTACCAGAGGAAAGCTATCGAGGACTTCAGGACTGCGAAGTACATGGCCCCGAGCATCGTTCACGGCAGCGGAGCTCCTGAGAAGTTCGCGAGCGCCTTCAACGATATAGCTTCCGACTTCGCAACCACCAGGGACGTGACTAAGGCCTGCAGGGCGATCATTGACGCGATAAACGCTGCTAAAGCCGACTACACGAAGACCTGGAGGCTGACGGGAGGTTAAAGCTGGATGCTGGTTTAAAAACAAGTTTTTTCTCTCGTGTGGGGTGGTTGCATGAGGCTTGAGGGTAAGCATGTGCTATACTTCCTTCTGGCGTTGTTTGTGGCTGTAGCGTTCTTCTTCATCTACTGCCTTATCGGCTGGAACGTTGTGCTGTCGTTCGCCCAGAGCAGGGGGCTGCTCATCGTCTACGAGTTTGCCGGCTTCCAGCAGTACGCGAAAGCTGTCAGCGACCCTGTGTTCTTCGTCTCGCTTAGGAACAACGCGCTCCTCATTCTACTCTTCATACCGGGGAGCATAGGCCTAGGTCTTTTACTGGCGATCTTGATGAGCACTGTCGGCGGCAAGCTCGAGACGTTTTTCCGCATGATCTTCCTCCTACCCTTCTCCCTCTCTTTCGTGGTCACAGGCGCTATGTGGGCCTGGATGTACAACTACACGTTCGGCGTCGCGAACACGCTGCTCTCCGCGCTGCTGGGAGGGCTGCGCGTGAACTGGCTGGGCGACCCGGAGATAGCTATGTACAGCGTGATCCTCGCGCTCATGTGGCAGTTCTCCGGCTACACAGCCCTAGTGTTCCTGGCGGGGATAAAGTCCGTGCCTGTCGAGCAGCTTGAAGCAGCTACCGTCGACGGGGCGTCGACGATACAGGTATACTCGCACGTCATCATCCCGCAGCTGAAGCCGTGGATCCTCTCAGCTTTCGTCGTCCTGATGGTCTTCGCCCTCAAGGCTTTCGACTTCATCTACGTTCTGACCAACGGCGGCCCAGGAGTGTCGACGTACGTGCTAGCTCTGCTAATGTACCGGAGAGCTTTCTTCGAGACGGACTTCCCCTACGGCGCGGCCCTGGCAACAATACTCCTACTCATCGTGGTCGCCGTGGTGGCACCTTACCTCGTGACCTCTACGAGAAGGAGGTGATGCGCGTGAAGCTGGCTCGAGTTCTGGCCGGCGCGGTCCTCGCGGTTCTCGCGCTGCTCTGGCTGCTGCCCTTCTGGTCGGTGATCACCACAGCGCTCAAGGATGACCTTGAAGCGAGGATGACGGTCCCCATAGTTCCGCCTTCAAGGCCTACGCTCCTGCCCTTCGCCAGAGCCCTCGAAGCGATGAGCCAGGGCTTATTCAACAGCCTAGTCTTCACGGTGTCCGCCACGCTTCTCTCCACGCTCATCGGGTCGCTCAACGGGTACGTGCTGTCGAAGATTCGCTTCAAGCACTCCGATATCGTCTTCCTGCTGCTGAGCTTCGGCATCTTCCTCCCCTACCACGCCATCGCTATACCGCTGCTCATGGTGACCAGCAGGGTGGGCCTGTACAACTCGCTGCTAGGGATGACGCTTGTCCACACGATCTACGGGATACCGATCTGCAGCCTCTTCTTCCGAAGCTTCCTCGACGAGCTCCCCCAAAGCCTGATCGACTCAGCGCGGGTCGACGGCGCGGAGGAGACGACGATCTACTTCAGAGTGGTTCTGCCTCTCTCCTGGCCAGCTTTCGTCGTAACCGCCGTGTTCCAGTTCACGAGCATCTGGAACGACTTCCTCTTCGGCCTCATCCTGACGAAAGGCGCCAACCAGCCCGCTAGCGTAGTCCTCGCAAACCTCCTCGGAACCACAGCCGCCGAGTGGAACACACAGATGGCAGGAACCTTCCTATACGCGTTCCCCGTGATGGTGTTCTACTTCCTTCTAGGGAAGTACCTCATACGCGGCTACCTTGCAGGTGCGATCAAAGCGTAGACCGGGACCAGGCTAGGATCCCTGCTCTTCCCAGGGGGGAGTGCAGCCGGCACCATGGCTGCTGAGCTTCTCGACGCGCTGGAAAAACGGATAAATGGTTCTTCTGCACAGCCCGGTCAATGGCGCTCGAATCCAACTACGTTGAGGGAATGAAACTTCTGCGTAGCGCTGCAACTCTTCAGATAATCGCGTACGCTCTGAGCTTCGCGGGCTCGCTGCTCTTCCTGCTGTCGCTGCTACCTCTCTTCACCTCACTCCACTTCGCGCCGCGGAACGGCTTTCCTTCTTGGCCCGCTGTCATCGAGAAGCTGGCGCCGGGCTTAGTCCTGCTCGCCTTAGCGGCAATTCTCCTGATAGTCGCTGCCGTGCTCGGCTTTATAGCTATTTTCGCGAAGCTCATCCCCTCGGCCTCACGCCTAGCGAATTGGAGGAGCAGGCTCAGCACGCCAAGCAAGCTGGTCAAGTACGGCTACTGGGGCGCTCTAGCCTTCGGGATCCTGGCTCTGATCATCGTAGGGGTAGCGCTCGCCACCCTTGCCCCGCAGATTACGAGGGGCTTCGTCCCCGGGGAGGGAAGGCTCCTCGCGCTCCTGGGCTGGGTGCTGGGCGGAGCTGCTCTCGCCCTTATCGCCGCGATAATGAGCTTCATCGGCTGGATAGGGCTCCTCATCCTGCTCTTCGAGCTCTCATCGGAGACGGGTATCGGCGGCTTCAAGACAGCTGCAGTGCTTCACATCGCTGGCGTCGCAGCTTCTCTGCTCTCGGTTAGCGTGCCCTTGCTCTTCATCTCGGTTAGTGTGAGCACTGCTCTGGAGCTCGCAGCCTGGTACCTCACGAGGGATTCTGCGGAGAAAGCTCTCCAGCCCCCGCCACCCCCGCCGCCACCAACCCTTCCAACCTCTCCCTAGTAGAGATGCCTGGAAAGTAGTTTTTCCCAGTGGAGCAGCGACCGCGCCCGAGCTATGCGCCTCTATGCACCCCCGGCCTCAGGCCCTGCGGGTGGCTAAAAGCAGGCGCCGCGGGATTCGCAATACGTTTTTCAGCCCCGGCCAGCTTGTAGGAAAAGTGTCTTCGTCAAGCTTTCCCTACACGCCCCGGAAGCACCAACTCGAGGTCTCGAAGGAGATCAGCAGGGAGCTTAGGAGGCGGAACGTGATCCTGGAGGCCCCCACGGGCTTCGGGAAGACTCCCGTCGTGATACACGCACTCCTCCCCTACCTGGAGAAGGGGTACAGGGTAGTGTGGGCTGTGAGGACGGGGAGCGAGACCGACAGGCCGATGGAGGAGCTGAAAGTTTTCCGCGAGAGAGTCGGCGTGAAGCTGTTCGCGATCAGCTTCCGGGGCAAGCGGGACATGTGCCTCCTCGCCCGGAGGTTCGGGGAGAAGCTAGACTACTCGGAGGTCTCGTACATCTGCAGCAGGGAGAGGGCGAGGTGCCCGTTCTACAGGAAGCTCAGCGAGGGTGTCGACTTGGAGCGCTTCAGGCGCCGGGGCGCCCTGACGTTCGTGGACGTGCTCACTGAGGCTGAGAAGCTCGGGGTCTGTCCCTACTTCCTCCAGAGGAGCTTGCTGAGGTTCGCGGACGTAGTCTCTTTGAGCTACAACTACGTGGTCAGCGAGGAGTTGAGCTGGAGCATCAAGTCGGTTTTCCCCTTTCGCGACTCAATTCTCGTAGTGGATGAGGCGCACAACCTCCAGCACCTCGACCTTGGCGGCGACGTGATCACCGAGGGGACTCTAGGAAGGGCGGTGAGCGAGGCGAGGCAGATGGGCGAAGAGGAGGTTGCGGAGCTCGTCGAGCACGTTCGGGGCGCGGTTGAAGAGCTCTTCGGCAGGCTGGGTGAGGAGGAGTCGGCGACGTTCGAGCCTGAGCAGCTGCTCCCCGACAACTACCCTGAGCTGCTCGAGCGGGCGCTGAGGGTCGGGGAGGCAGTTCGGGAGCTGAGGTACAAGCAGGGGCGCAGGCCCCAGTCGAGCCTCCACCACTTCGCGGAGTTCATGAGCAGAGCGCTCTCCGCGAGGGGTGTGCGCGGAGTCGCGTTGATCGCCGAGAAGCTGGAGGGCAGGCTCCACCTCGAGATTCTCGACATGAGAGCTGCGGAGATCCTGCGGGGCGTGTGGAGGTCTTTCCGGAGAGTTATCTTCATGTCCGGCACTCTCTCGCCACTCGACGCCTTCGCGGAGACCGTCGGTGTCGACAACTACCACGCGATCAGCGTTCCCAGCCCGTACGACGAGGCTAACGCGTCCGTCTACGTCGTGAGGGACTTGTCTACGAGAGGAGAGGAGTTGAGCGACGAGATGGCCAGCAAGTACGTGGAGGCCGTCGCCAGGCTGCTCGGCAGGGTTCGGAGGAACACCGCGGTGTTCACAGCCAGCTACCGGGTTCAGGCTAGGCTTTTCGAGGCGGGCCTGCGCGAGAGAGCCGAGGAGCTCGGCTACGAGGTTTTCGCAGAAAGGCGGGACATGAGCGGTGACGAAGCCGACTCCGTCTTGAGGAAGTTCAAGTCGCTTGCCGCGGAGGGCCGGGGGCTCCTCGTCGCCCCGATGGGGGGCCGCTTCGCCGAAGGCTCGGACTACCCTGGGGAGGAGCTCATGTGCGTTTTCCTCGCGGGCATCCCCTTCGAGAAGCCGACCACGAAGACTAAGCTCTACGTCGAGTACTACGAGGAGCTCTACGGAGAGGATAGGGGGAGGCTTTACGCCTACGTGTACCCCGCGCTGCGGAAAGCCGCTCAAGCCCTCGGGAGAGCGCTCCGCAGCCCGTACGACCAGGCTGTCCTGGTTCTAGGCGATAGCAGGTACAAGACCTACTCGCAGCTTCTCCCAGACTACGTGCGCGAGCTCGCCAAGGAGGCGAGCTACAGGGATCTAGGCTCCGTGAGGCTCCCGTGGCTGGAGGTAAGGCTGCCTCGCCCCCCGCCTTGAGGCTCTGACCGATAGCTATTTTTCAGCCAGCACCCTCTGCACTCCCGATGAGGAAAGCTGCACTTCTACTCGTTTTCTTAGTGGTTCTGCTACCTGCTAACCTACCGCTCGCGCAGCCTCCACTGCCGGGGGTACCCGCTCTAGCTTCTCAAACGGCTTCGAGCGACATAAGCATAGGCAAGCCTGCAGTGGTAACGCCAGGAGGCTCCTTCTCCTTCTCCCTCTCCACCGACCCAGGCCCCCTGAAGGGCGGCTACATCTACAGCGTGGTGTTTGACGGAGGTAGGCTGGTGCTCTTAAACTACACGCTGACCCTGAGCTACTCCGCCGGGAAGGTTTCCGCCTCTCTACCGTCGGGCGTCCGGCCAGGTCTCTACGACCTTGTCGTCGTAGGGCAGGCTCGCATCGAGCTCCCGAGGAGCGTCTGGGTTCTCGACCCCTCGAAGACGAGCTTCAGGATCGTCCACGTGACTGACCAGCACTACGGCGCAGGACAGCCGGACATACTCACAGGAGATACGAACCGCTTTGCCGGCTACGTGGTAGCCTCCCTGCTCGCACCCGACTTCATCGTAGATACGGGAGACTTGGCGGACACCGTGAACGAGCGGTACTACCGCTGGGCAGTCGCCTACGAGAGAGCTTTCCTCTACAGCTACCCGATCTTCGCTATCCCGGGCAACCACGACACGCCAAGCGACTCGTGGAGCAAGCACTACGGTAGCCCCACCTGGTACAGGCTGATCGGTGACAAGCTGCTGATAATCGGATTATACACGTACGAGCAGGGCTACGCGCCGCTGGAGCAGCTGCGGTGGGCGGAGGAAGTGCTCAAGCAGCATGCCAGCGTACCCTACAAGGTAATTATGATGCACCACCCTGTCTTCTACTACCAGGGCGAGCTGAAGACAACGCATGACGATGAGAGAGTGATCTACCCGTACAGCCCCCAGAGCCCCGGCTCGCCGCTTTACTCATCTTGGAGCGGCAACATGGAAGCTACACGCTACTTTCTAAGGATAGTCGAGGAGAACGGTGTCTTCGCGGTATTCTCGGGTCACGTGCACCGCGACCTCTACGTCAAGTACACGAGCACCCGCACCGGCAGGACAACCTACTTCCTGACCGCGACGACGCTCGGCATGGGCTCCGCGATCTACGACGGCTTAGGCTTCTACGAGATTGACCTCAAAAGCGGCTCGATAAACTTCCCGGTTAAAACCAACACGTTCATCGGGTTTGCTAACGACACTAGGAGGCTTGCCCAGAACTCCATCCCGGTCGGCACCTACCCGCCACCTAACAACCTGGGTGTATCGAACCAGGTGTTCACGCCCTCCGCGCTCTACCAATGGCCTCACGCGTACGTCCTCACCCTAGAGAACAGGCTGGACTACCTCAACCTAGAGAACGTGGCCGTGTGGTGCCTCCCGTGGAGCGGGGAATTCTCGGCTAAAATCATCGAGAGCGCTGGTGGCGCTGAGTTCTCGGTGCTCGACACCCTGAGCCTCGGCGGCGAGCTCTACCTTGCAGTGAGGATCAAGCTCCCGCCCGGTGGGCGGCTTGTAGTCGCGCTGAGCAACGCGCCCGACACCTCGCCACCCACGGTCAAGAAGGTGCTGCTAATCCCAGAGCAGCCTCAGCCCGGCTCCAGCTTCCAGGCGCTAGTTGAAGTAGAGGACAGCGGCTGGGGTATCGCGCGCTTTACAGCCACCCTCGTGAGCGGGGGAGCCGCAACGCCACTAGAAGCTCAAATCTATACACCAGGCACTTTCGCGGACCCCATTAGTAGCTTCACTTACAGGGTGTCCGGTAAGGTACCTGCGGGGAGCGGCGAGGTAAAGCTAGTCTTCAGCGCAGTCGACTTCGCTGGGAACAAAGTCGAGAAGGAGCTCGTGATATTCCGTGCAACGGAGCAGCCACCGTCCCCACCCGCGCAGCCTCTGCCTACCCAGCCTCCGGAGCAGCCGCCTGCGCAGCCTCCAGAGCAGCCTGCGCCTGAGCAGCCCGCGCCCCAGCCAGCTTTCACCGCGCAGCCGATGCTGATAGCTGCAGCTGCTGCCTTGCTTCTCGCAGCAATAGTTCTACTAGTGGTGGCGGGCCTGCGCGCCAGGAGGAAAGCACAGCTTAACAAGTAGATGATAATCTCCGGGAAAGATAGTAAAGATAACTTTTTTATTTTCCCCTAAGCTGTTAGCACGATGAAAGCGGCGAAATTAGCAGTAGCAGCAGCTCTGATCGCGGTTCTCGCTTTTTCCACTTACGCGCCGGCGCAGCCTGTCATCGTGGCTGTAGACCTAGGCCATGGCGAGAGCAACAAGTACCTGAACTACATCATGGGTAACATAACTTTCGTAACATGGAAGGTGATAACGGGGAAGATCAACGCCTCCACCCTGAAGGGCGTGGACATCCTTCTGCTCGGTCAGCCGACAGTCGCCTTCGCCCCCGACGAGATCGAAGCTATCAAAGCCTGGCTAGCTACGGGGAACAAGGTGCTCTACGTTGCCGGAGACAGCGACTACGGGCCGGGAGGTAAGACGATTACTCAGCTGAACGATTTTCTCGCAGCGATCGGCACCAAGCTGAGGCTAGAGCATGTCGGCGTGTACAGCGACTACCCCGAGATGACGGCGAAAGCCTACTACAGGATGCTGACCTTCGTCGAGCCAGACAGCCACCCCCTTCTCCGCACTGACATTGTAAAGCGCGACATCACTCTACCAATACTCATGCACGGCCCAGGCTGCGTGATCTGGGTTGACGAGCGCGGCAACTACCGCGATCCCGTGAAGGAGACTTTCCCCGGCCTTGTGCGGCTTGTGTGGGCGCATAAAAGCTACGTTGCGGACAACACCGCCCCCACACCCTACCTCTACGACCTCATGAAGTACGGTAAAGGGACAGGCGACCACGACTTCGTCATGTACGCTGCCGAGTACTGGCCCGACAAGAACGTGCTCATCGTAGTTGCCAGCGAGTCCCTTTACGGCGACTACGAGCCCGCGTGGGCTTCAGTCTACTACGGTGTTGAGCTGGACGGCCCCACCTTCGTCACGAACCTGTTCCGCTGGTGGGTCTACGTGGTCACCGAAGTCCCCAAGCAGGCCGCGCTAGCTCAGCTCTCCAGCAGCGTGAGCGAGCTTAAGACCGGGCTAGCTAGCCAGGCGGGCGAAATCCAGAAAGTGAAGAGCGATGTTCAGGGCTTAAGCTCGAAGCTCGACAGCTTATCCGGAAAGGTGAGCTCCCTCTCCTCCTCGCTCGACTCGCTGACTGGCACCGTGAACGCGCTGATGGTGCTCTCCATCGTCGAAGCTATCCTGATTATCGCAGCGCTGGCGCTCATCCTGCTCAGAAAGCCTAAGGCAGCCGGCACCAGTGAGGCGAAAGCCTAAGAGCCGTGCTTTAAAAAGGTTTTTTCCTTCCATTATTTCTCGCGCAATAGGCTTTTTTAAGCATGCACGTGCTGAAGCATGGTGGTGAGGAGTGGATAGGCGGTTGATTTTAGCTGTACTGATTCTCTTCGTAGTGGCCGCGGCAGCGCTGCTCCTTCTCCCGAAACAGCCTCCGCCTCAGCAGCCTCCAGCCACGCAGCCGCCTGAGCAGCCTCCACATGAGCAGCCTCCACCTTCACAACCCCCACCCGCGCAGCCTCCACCTCAGGAGCAGCCGGCAGGCGTGACGCTGTACGTGATCACTAGGCACGAGCAGACAATACAGGATGCGACGAGGAAGCTGTTCCTGAGCAGCAGCTTAGCCAAGCAGTACAACATCGTGAATATCGTGTTCCTTCCCGTCAACGCGGAGCAGTGGCCTGAGTACATTAAGAGCGCGGCGGCGAAAGGGCAGGGTATCGACGTCGCGTGGGGCGGTGGGCCCACGCTCTTCAACCTCCTGGACGAGCAGGGCCTCCTGGAGCCTATCGACGAGAGTAAAGTCCCCGAGTTTAAGCTGGTCCTGGATGAGCTGAAGAAGATTCCCTCAAGCCTCGCTGGAGCCCCGACCTTCAAGGTCGGGAGTGACGGGAAGATTCGCTGGATTGGCGCTAGCGTTAGCAGTTTCGGCTTCACAGTGAACCGGGAGATCCTTGCAAGGTATAGCCTCCCAGCCCCGGTTAAGTGGGCTGACCTGGGTAGCCCCGTCTACGCGAGAACCCTTCCGGCGCTCCAGCTCGTCGGGGTGGCGGATCCCACGATGAGCACGAGCAACTTGAGGATGTTCGAGATCATCCTGCAGGCGTACGGCTGGGAGAAGGGTTGGAGAGCGCTCACCCTGATAGCCGCAAACTCGAAGATCTACAGCGGGAGCAGTGATGTGCGGGACGCTGTAATTAGGGGCGACTTGGCTGTCGGGACGACTATCGACTTCTACGGCTACACGGCGCAGCAGCAGAACCCCGCCTGCCTCTACGTCATCCCTGCCGGCGAGAGCATTGTCAACGCCGACCCCATAGCTGTGCTGAAAGGCGCGAGGCACCCGCGCGAGGCGGCTGTTTTCGTCGCCTGGGTGCTGAACGAGATGGGTGGGCAGCTCGTCTGGCTAGACCCCAACATCAACAGGCTGCCGATCAACCCAAAGGTTTTCGAGACGCCGGAGGGGGCGAAGAGGCCCGACCTCAAGAAAGCTCTCGACGAGCTTTTCTCCGCTTCGGGGATCGCCTTCAACGAGACTCTGTCCTCGCTCTGGGTGACTGCTGTCATGTACTACTTCAAGGCGACGCTGGTGGACGCCCACGACGACCTCCAGCCTGTGTGGGCGCAGATCGCCAAGGCCTACCTCGATGGGAAGATCACCCAGCAGCAGTTTAACATGCTGGTAGATGCTCTCACAGCGCCTCTCACGTTCACTGACCCCTTGACGGGCGCGAAGACGACTTTCACGCTGGACTACGCAGTCAAGATAAGCAGGTACATGGCTACAGACCCTGCTATCTACCAGAACCTTATGAACCAGTGGAAAGAGGCGGCTAGGGCACGCTACTTAAAAGCTCAGGAGCTTTTCAAGCAGGTAGCGAAGCCGTAGGTCAAGCTCCCGTTTTCTTCTCAGCTGGCCGTAAAACCCGTATTGTTTTTCCCTCCAGGCTTCGGAGCTCTGCTGCGTGATAGATATATCTCGGGTACGGCTCCTTCAACTGCGGGAGCTCTGCTTGAAAGTAGGAAAGCACCACGTCTGGCTTTTCGGATTAGCGGTCGCGGCAGTCTACACGGTGCTCTGGCACCTAGACCCCGGGGCCGCTAGGAGCGCGGATCCCGCCTTCTGGCTTGCGTGCGTCGCGGGAGGCTTAGGGCTGTACGCGGCCGGCTACGACTACCGGTGGGTGAAGTTTAGCTCCGGTCTCAGCTTCCTCTCAATATTCACGCTGATGTACAACTTCTTCATAATCGCCACCGGAACCCCCTCGCTGCCCCGAGCCACCGCCTTCCTGCTCACGCCTCTGCTCACTGTAGCGGCGGCAGGCTACCTCACCGAGAGGGTAAAGCGGTTTCTGCAGGCTCGCGAGGCTAGGAGAGGGGCGGTCCCGCTGGCCCGCAGGCTCAAAAGCACTTTCTACGAGCTAGACCTCCTGCTCTGGTTCTTCCTGGTTTTCGGCTCCCTCTTCCTCATCGCGTTCCTGGTGACGCCTCTCCTCCTCGTCCTTGCTAACGCGTTCAGAGCCCCCGCGGGGGCAGCGTGGTACTCCAACTTTCAGCGCATCTTCAGCGCTAGGGAGTACGTGCGCTTAGAGCTGCTGCCCGGGGAGCAGTTTATCTTCGCCATACCTGTCGGGAACGAAACGCTCTACATCGTGAAAGGAGTGAACTACGGCATCCTGGTGAACAGCCTAATCCTCTCCTTCATCGTGACTGTTACTGCGACGACGCTCGGCATCGCAGTTGCTTTCATCCTGGCCCGCTACTCGTTTCCGGGTAAGGAGGCGCTGAGGATCCTCTCCCTGGTCCCCTTGTTCGTCACCCCCTTCGTGAACTCCTACGTGGTGAAGATCCTGTTCAGCGAGTACGGCCCGCTCTCAGCGCTCACCAGCGCGCTGTTCGGCTGGAGGTTCCGGCTCGACGGGCTCGTGGGCGTCGCAGTCGCGCAGATAATCTCCTTCTACCCGATCGTCTACCTAAACGCTTACAGCGCGTTCCTCAACGTGGATCCGAGCACGGAGGAGCAGGCCGAGAATCTCGGAGCGCGTGGCTTCAGGCTCTTCCGGACAGTCACCTTCCCTCTAGCCCTGCCCGGCATAGTCGCGGGGGCAATTATCGTGTACA
Organism: Thermofilum sp.; assembly: GCA_038741495.1. NCBI lineage: Archaea > Thermoproteati > Thermoproteota > Thermoprotei > Thermofilales > Thermofilaceae > Thermofilum > Thermofilum sp. Next base: position 717,974 of record JAVYKX010000001.1, read on the forward strand.
TCTTCAGCCTCGAGGACGTGGGCGCCCCGCTGATATTCCAGGAGTGGAACCTTATGAGCGCGCAGATTTTCCGAGGCTTCATCACCTACACGGGTATAGTCTCGCCTGAAGCGGCTGCGCTGGGCGTAGTCATGCTGTCGGTAGCAGTGATGGGCTTCCTGGCGATAAGGAACTACGTGGGGATGAGGAGCTACGCGATGATCAGCAGGGGGGGTCGCCTCGCCTCCAGGCAGAGGCCTCTCGGCAGGGTTGGGAAGCTCGTCGTCTACTTCCTTGTCTTCCCGCTAGTGCTCTTCACCTCGTTCCCCCAGATCGGGGTTTTCCTGCTTGCGTTCAACGTGATGCCTCCGAGGGGCTTCGACCTCCGCTTCGACGCTTTCACGCCGAGGTACTTCGAGGAGCTTTTCCTGGATCCCGGCGTCTTCATGTTCATACGGAACACTCTCATCTACGCTACTCTTTCCGTCATGCTCGCAGTCGTAGTGGCGGTGATGATAGGCTACGGCGTCAGCAGGATCAGAGTGAGCTGGCTCTCCAACATGCTTGACACGCTGGCGACAATCCCCCTCGCGATCCCTGGGCTCGTGATCGCCCTTGGCTACTACTACTTCTTCACGACGTTCTTCTCGGGATCGCCCCTCGACCCCACCTCTATCGGGGCCTTCCAGGCGTGGGTGATCCTCGTGATATCCTACAGCGTGAGGAAGCTCCCCTACGTCGTGCGGTCCGTGTACGCGGGCTTCCAGCAAGTGCACGTCGGGCTGGAGGAAGCCGCCCTCAACCTCGGAGCCACCAGGGCGAAGGTAGTGTTCGGCGTCGTGCTCCCCTACATCATCTCCTATATCTTCAGCGGCGCCGTCCTCGGCTACATCTACATGGCGACTGAAGTGAGTACGAGCATCACGATCGGGAACTTCAACCCCTCGCAGGCCCCCATGACCTACTACATGATGAACGTGTACAAGGGAGGCTCCCCGATTGGCGTCCAGATCGCGGCCGCGATGGGCGTTCTGCTTATATTGATTCAGCTCGCAGCGATACTGGTAGTGGTGAGGGTGCTGAAGCAGAGGTACGCGTTCATAGGGGTGTGAGGAGATGGTGGAGATCCGCCTCGTCGGGGTCAGCAAGATCTACGGCAGCGTCAGGGCGCTCGACCGGGTCACGCTCGAGGTGAAAGACGGAGAGCTGTTCACGATCCTGGGCCCCAGCGGCTGCGGCAAGACCACTCTCCTCCGCGTCGTCGCAGGCTTCGAAGTCCCCGAGGAGGGCAAAGTGTACTTCGGGGACCAGGACGTGACTTTCGTGAAACCCTACATGAGGAACACCGCGATGGTTTTCCAGAACTACGCGCTCTGGCCCCACATGACCGTCTTCGAGAACGTGGCCTACGGGTTGAAGATACGGAAGCGCCAGCTGAAGCTCACCGACGAGGAGATTGAGCGCAGAGTGAGGGACGCGCTGCGCCTCGTCCGCCTAGAGGGGCTCGAGGACAGGTACCCGCTCCAGCTGAGCGGTGGGCAGCAGCAGAGAGTAGCGCTTGCCAGAGCTCTCGTAGTCGAGCCGAGAGTCCTGCTCCTCGACGAGCCTCTCAGCAACCTCGACGCGAAGCTCAGGCTGGAGATGAGGGGAGAGATAAAGAGGATTCAATCAACCCTCAAGATCACTGCAATTTACGTGACTCACGACCAGGAGGAGGCGATGAGCCTCGCCGACCGCATCGCGGTGATGAACAAGGGCCGTGTCCTCCAGGTGGGCACCCCTCGGGAGATCTACTCGAAGCCCAGCAACCTCTTCGTCGCGACTTTCATCGGTAGAAGCACGTACCTCGTCGGCACGGCGGTGGAGGTCACTGAGGGTAGAGTCCGCCTCCGAGTGGACGGCCAGATGCTCGAAGGCTTTCTGGCGCCAGGCTACAAGGTCAGCGCCGGCGACAAGGTTGCAGCGATCATGAAAACTGAGGACTTTACAGCAGGTGGTGACTTCGGCAATTCTCTAGAAGGCGAGGTGGAGGTGCTGATGTTTATCGGCATGTTCAACCAAGTCCGCGTCCGCGTAGGGGAGCAGAAGCTCACCGCCCTCCTGGACCCCTCCCTGGAGCTCGCGCCAGGCCAGAGAGTAAAGCTGGGCATCAGGCCCTCAGACGTTCACGTGTTCCCGCTCACAGGCTGGGAGGAGGAAGAGTTCGCCTGAATACTCTGAGTTTCCCACGAGCGCTTGTTTTCCCACTGTTATTCAAGCAGCAGGGTAGAGACCCCCTCGGCTTCCGCCACGCCCGCCTGCTCCCGGTCTGCTGTAAGCAGGCTTAAACCTCTCGCTTTCGCTAAAGCGATGTAGAGCGCGTCGTACACCGTGACCCCTCTGGTGAAAGCAATCCCGATTGCCGGCTCGAGGTAAGCCATTTCGTTCTCGAGCTTCACCGCTCTCCCCAGGAGCACTCTCAGGGCCTCAAGCATCGAATCAGCAGCCTCTCGCGTCACAAGCCCGCGCCTCAAAGCCCTCCAGACAGCGTTCACCGCCTCCTTTGCAACCAAGTCGACCGAAACGGCTCCAGCCCTCACGTGCTCTGCAACCTCCTCCCAGCCCTCCTCCCTGAGCAGGAGCTTCACCAGCGCTGAGGCGTCAATGACTATCACGGTCCTCCCTCACAAGGAGCCTGGCAGTCCCCCGGGGCGCTGGCGCGACCGAATCCAGCATCTTTAGAGCTTCTTCTACAGCTTTAGCTCTCTCGAGCTCTTCAACTCTCCGGGCGATCCAGCCCCTAATCTCTTCAGCCCAGTTGACCACGCTGGCGTACGCGTCCATCTTCTCCTTCAGCTCTCTGGGCACTTTCACGCTCACAACGACTGACCGGGTGGCCGAGCGCTTCACGTAAACCTTACCGGTATACCTAAATTTAAGGTTATTCCAGGGGTTGATGGTAGACTTAAAAGTAGACAGCGGCGATCTACCGGACTGCGCCGGGGCGCGAGCCCCACCAGCACTACGGTTAAAGCTTGCCTCAAACCCGGTGCAATTGTGGCCGCAAACTTGCGTGCGGACGCTCGCTGGTGCGGGCAACTCCGGGAGGCTCTCCTCTACGAAAGGCTCCGCGGCGGGCTAGTGCGCTGCAACCTCTGCGAGCGGCGCTGCACCATCAGCGAAGGGTCAGCGGGTTTCTGCGGTACTCGGGTGAACAGGGGTGGGACGCTGTACACTCTAACTTACGGGAACCTCTCCGCCGTGGAGTCGAGGCCTATCGAGATCAAGCCCTTCTTCCACTTCTGGCCCGGCTCCACGGCGCTAACTTTCTCGACGTGGTCGTGCAACTTCCGCTGCCCCTGGTGCCAGAACTGGCACCTCTCCCGCACCCTCCCGGGCGAAGTAGAGGGGTTGAGCTTAGAGCCTGCAGAGCTCGTCGAGCTAGCGGTGAGGCGAGGCGACGAGGGGGTGTGCGTCTCTTTTAACGAGCCGACGCTTCTCTTCGAGTACAGCCTCGAGGTTTTCAAGCTTGCACGCGAGAGAGGGCTGTACGCGACGTACGTGAGCAACGGCTACATGACGCTCGAAGCGCTGAGGAAGCTGCGCGAAGCGGGGCTCGACGGCTTAAAGGTCGACGTAAAAGGCGGAGTAGAGGAGTACAGGAGGTTTAACAGCGCGCTCGCGGAAGTCGTCTGGAGGAACGCTAGAGAGGCGAAGCGCATAGGCATCCACGTAGAGGTAGTCTACTTGGTGGTGACCGGTGCGACAGATAGCGAAAACCTCATCCGCGAGACTATCGAGCGGCACTTGAAGGAGCTCGGCCCCGAGACGCCGCTCCACTTCACCCGCTACTTCCCTGCCTACAAGTACCGCGAGCCGCCGACACCCGTCGAGAAGCTGGAGCGCGCCTACGAGCTCGCGAAGAAGGAGGGCGTCCTCTTCCCATACTTGGGGAACGTGCCCGGCCACCCCTACGAGAACACTTACTGCCCTGAGTGCGGCGAGCTCCTCCTCAAGCGCTACAGCTGGCTTCTCCTCAGCTCGAAGCTAAGCAACGGGAAATGTCCCCGCTGCGGCCGCGAAATTCCCGTAAGAGGTCCTGTGAAGCTCGGGAAGAGAGCGGCCTGGGAGCCTCTCCTGTGATTTTTCAATGCCTTCCCGCGCTTAAAATGAAGTCAGCGCTCCCGCTGGACGGGAGGTTGGAGAGCACTGCTACTCTAGGTGCAGTTTTCTCTTCGCGTACTCCTCCAGCCTCCTGATGTACTCTCTACGTAACCCGATGAAAACCCCTCCCCACTTGCCCCCTATATAGGCAGCGCTCTTCATAGGCCCGAGGGCTTCGCTGAGCTCTCGGCTTACCAGCAGGAGCTTAACTCTCCTCGCCTCCCGCAGCGAAACCACCAGCCGGTCGCCCGCCGTGTAAGCTGTAGCGTAGCAGTGCCCGCCCGGCGGCAGCAGAAGCTCGTTGAGCTCATCCGCCTCGACGTCCAGGTGGGTCACCTTGGCTTGGGAGTACCCCTTCAAGTGCACGTAGACAGAGCAGCTGACCGGCTTCCAGGAGGATCCAGCGTGCACGAGCACCCTGGCCGGAACCGGGAGCTTCCCCTCGCCGGGCCCCGTCAATAGGGTCACCCGTAGCTGTACGGCCCCTGCGAGGCAGCGTGTATGAGCGCGTCTACCTGCTCCTCTCCCAGCACCCTGTCGAGGACCTTCCTCACGTTATCCAGCGTCGGCTTCCTCCGCGCTTTAGTCACCAGCTGCTTGAGCTCCGGGTGCTCCTCCACCAGCATCCTGGCCATCTCCTCGAAGAGCTTCCTGCCCTCAGAGTTGAGGGAATCCATCGAGAAGTAGGCTCTATAGCCTTCTGCGAGCTTGCGCGCAAGCCTAACCACGTCAGGCCCGAAAGCGCTCACCTGGAAGCTTAGGTGGAGCAACCGATTAACTTAACTCTAAGCTTACTGGGAAACGCACCACGATATCTACTAGAGCCTTCTTATCCCTCGGCGGCTCCCCTCTGTAGCCTTCGAAAAGCCTGTAACCCTTCAGATCCCTCAGCATCTCCTCGACGTCTACCGGAGTGACCGGCGCCACCCTGAAGCTCACGTCTCTCAGCAGCTCGACGAAAACCCCGCCCACACTCACCATGACTACAGGCCCGAATTGAGGGTCTCTGACCGCTCCCACAATAACCTCTAAACTTCTCCCTACCATCTCCTGCACTAGTACACCGTACACCCTCGCCCCGGGAGCCTTCCTCTCCACGCTCCGGATTATGGCCGAGTACTTCTTCTCGACTTCTTCGGGGGTCCTAACGCCTAGAACCACGCCCCCTACATCTGACTTGTGGAGGATGTCTGGGCTCACCACCTTCAAGACGACGGGGAACCCGATCCTCTCAGCTATCCTCACTGCCTCAGCGCTGGACCGAGCGACGCCGAACCTCGGCACAGGCAAGCCGTAGCTCTCGCAGAAGAGCAGTGCCTCGTGCTCCAGGAGCTTCACTCTACCTTCAGCGCGAACGGTCGCGAGCAGAGCTTTAGGATTCGGAGCCAACTTCGCCCTCGCTGAAAACCTCGTCAAAAGACTAAATACCATGAAGTTAACCTGTAAGACACTCCGGAACCTCAGCCGCCGAGAACCGCACAACAGCTGCAGACTTCAACAAACGTCTAAACCTAGAGCCGCAACCCGGCGTCTCGCCAGGATCCTAAAACCTACCCAGTGCGCAGCACTCGACTGTTCTCTAAGTAGAGGCTAGTGGTCTTCCGGGAGATATTTTACTGTGATCGAATCCGTGCTGCGGACAGCGCAGCCGTACTCTTCTAGCGTGCGGTAGAGCAGGTCGAGGTCGAGGGCCTCCCCCTCTACTGTGAGCTTTACAGTCTCAGTTTTCAAATCTACTTCAACGATATCCGCGGTAACCTGCGAGGCACCTGAGTGCTCGCAGATGCCTGCCGCCAGGCGCGGGAGGGGTAGCTCTCGCGGCTTGAGGACATCGAGCACAACTCTAACTACTCGGCTAGGCACTAAGTACCACCTAGGAGCAGGGCTGTGAGCAGAACTGCTGCCCCCGACACTACCATAGCTAACCCGTAGCGGAGGGGTGCCCCGCCAGCGATTCTGCTGAGGAAGAAGCCGAGCATGAGGAGCGCGGTGAAGCCGAGAGCTATAGAGGTAGCTACCGCTAAGTGGAAGTCGAGAAGCCCAATAGCTGAGGCTGTGACAGGTGACGCTACGAGGAGGGCCCCGAGCGCCGGAGCGGAGGCGTCGATGAGCGCAGCGATTATAGCGGCAGTTTTCTGGGCGTGGCTGAGGAGCGTTGAGCTGAGGTCTCTCAGCATTGCTTTCTCGAGCTCTTCTATCTCTCTCTGCCTCTCCGCGTACTCGGTGAGGAGAGCTCCCGTGAACCCGGAGACCCCCATAGCTGCGCTTGCCGCGAGCCCAGCGCTGACTATCAGCGCAGGGTTCCTGCCGCCGGCCAGGTAGTAGCCGGCTACGAAGCCGAGCATGGTGAGTAACCCGTCGAAGAAATTCATGGCGAAGTACCTTCTAGCGATCTTCGGGAAGTCCGTTGCGCGGATAAGCGATAAAACAGTACTCAACTTCGAGAGCAGCCCCTGCTCACTTCTCATATACTACTGGATTCACTCGCTCCCAAAATATAAACGCTGCGCGCTCGGGGGCTCAGGGGGGCAGGCTCGCTTCGACGAGCTGCAGAGTGACGTGTGCTTCGATGAAAGCTGCTACAGCGATCAGCAGCGCGGAGACCAGCAGCCCTTTGAGGTAGCTTTCCGCGGCTCTGCCGAGGTCCCCCTCCTTCTTCATGATTCTCCGCCAAAGCTCGAGCCCGAAAGCCGTGGAGGCAGCAGAAGAGTAGATGAACGCGGGCACCTCTACCACGCCGTGGGGGAGGATCGACAGGGCGAGAAGGCTTGGAGAGAGCCTCGCGGACGCCTGAACCAGCACCGCTCCGATGACGACGCCGTTGATGAAAATTAGGAGTGCGGGCCCCGCTACCACGAGCCCCGAGACTGCGATCAGGAAGAGTACCCGCAGGTTGTTCGAGAGGATCACCATGGCGAGGAAGAACCTCTCCTGGAGTAGCCACCTGCTGGGCTCGCCGAAGAAGCTTCTCAAGTCGAGCACAGCTGGGCCAGATGCCCAGCCGATCGCGAGACCCAGGGAGAAGACTAGCGTCATAACTGCGAGGAGCCTAGCTAGCAGCTTCATAGGCTTCTAAAGCGCTCCAGAACAAAATACTTTTCCCCAGCCGCCGTCGCGCCTGGAGACTGCTAGGCTTTTCTCACCTGCGCGAGCAGCGGGTGCGTGTGCTCGATGGGGAGGAAGCGCGGGTTATAGTTCTCGCGGGGCACCAGCTTCCTGGCGCCTCTGGGGCAGCGCTCGACGCAGAGACCGCAGCCCATGCACTTGGCAGGGTCAACGGATGCTTTGCCCTGCGGCGAGGGCTGCACGGCGCTGAAAGAGCAGAGCTTCGCGCACACTCCGCAGTTCTCGAGCCCGGCGCACTTCTCGCCATCTATGCTCGCGAGTAGGGGGCCTGGGTAGACTCCCTCCCCGGTGAGGATGTAGCTTCTCGTCGGGATACAGTATCGCGCGTCGCAGTTGCAGATGACGAAAGCCCAGTTTTTCGCCTTGAAGCACGCGAACACTTCGTGGATGAGATTCCGCTCGTGGAACTCTCTCAGCAGCTTCTTCGCCTCCTCCTTAGAGATGAACCTGTAGTCCTCGGGGTGCGCCGCCTTGTAGGCGCGGGCACCGTACATGATCACCATGTCCGTGTAGTAGGGCTCCTCCTTGACACCGATACCCCGCTTGCAGACGCAGGGGCCTATCGCGATGTGCGTGTCCTCTGGGAGGCTGTCGATCAGCCTCAACGCTGCTTCATGCTCGACAACGACGCCGTGGGGGAGGAACCAGAGAGCCTTGCCGATAGCGGTGAGGATCGCGCGGCCCGGCCTAGTCCCGCTGAGGAGCCTGTTCTTGAGGAGCTTGTCTATAAGCCAGACGACCCCCGGCTCTATCTTCGCGTAGAAAGCGTGGAGCCACACCTGGAACCGGGACTCCTCCGCGAAACCCTCATCCGTGAAAATGTGGAGAGCCGCCAGCGCAAGGGCTGACGCGGCGGAGGCTAGCGCTAGCATACGGGCAGCTCACAGGCACAGCATATAAGCTTAACCGCGAAGAGGTGTTAGGAAATCCGATTTCGCTGGGTTAAGCGCTCCAAGCGCTGCGTTTAATTCCAGGGAACGCGTCCGACCAGCGGGGCTGCATGATCTCAGCTGACGTCGCGGTTCTGGGGTGTGGGTGGGCCGGGGTCCTCGCAGCTCTAGAGCTAAAGTCGAGAGCACCCTCCTTGAGCGTCGTCTGCGTGGACGCGGATAGGAAGCCTGGCGGGCTGCTGAGGAGCGAGGAGCTGTGCGGCCACGTTTTCGACATCGGCGGGAGCCACGTGATTTTCTCGAAGAGCGCCGAGACCCTCAGCGAGATCCTCAGCCTGCTGGAGGGTAACTACGTGCAGCACGAGAGGAAGTCTTACGTCCTCTACAAAGGGGTCAAGGTCCCCTACCCTTTCGAGAACGGATTGCACGCTCTGCCGCCGGGGGATAGGGCGGAGATGCTGGTAAGCTTCGTCGAAGCGCTAGTTGAGCGCGCTGCTAGCGCGAGGGAGCCCGCGAGCCTTCAGGAGTGGATCAGGATGTTCTTCGGCAGAGCCATCGCGGAAGCGTACCTAGAGCCGTACAACAGGAAGATCTGGAAGCACGACCCCAGCGAGATCGACATAGACTGGGTGTACACGCCCGGCAGGCTCCCCTTTCCCGACTGGAGGGATGTCGTGAGGAGCGGCGCAGGGATCGAGACGAGAGGCTACCTCGAGCAGGCCCGCTTCTACTACCCCGCCAAGGGAGGTATTCAGGCTCTCTACGACGCCGCGAGGAGGCGTGCCGAAGCGCTGGGGGTAGTGTTCCTCTGGGGCGAGAAGGTATCCGAGCTGCGGAGAGATAGCGGGAAGTGGCTGGTGAACCGCGCGGTAGAGGCTAGGAGAGTGTTCTCCACGATCCCGCTGCGCGAGCTGGTCGCGGCGCTGAAGGCCCCTGAGGACGTTATCCGCGCAGCCGAGAAGCTCAGGTACAACAGAGTCGCCGTAGTGGGGCTCGCTCTGAGAAAGCCGGCGCCGCTCGAGCACTGGGTTTACGTCCCCCAAGGAGACGTGGTTTTCCACAGGTACGCTTGGATCTCCAACTACAGCGAGTGGAACGCGCCTAGGGGCTCCTCAACCCTGCAGGCTGAGATCACGCTGAGACCGGAGGATAGAGTTAAGGAAGCTGAAATCTTCGAGAGAACACTCGAGGGGTTGGAGAAGCTGGGTGTAGCAGGCAGCGAGGATGTGAAAGTGGCGGGCGTCTGGGTCCACGAGTACGGTTACCCCGTGTACTTGAAGGGTCACCGCAGTGCTCGAGAGGAGGTCGCCCGCTTCCTCGGCGAAGCCGGCGTGGTGAGCGTGGGCAGGTGGGGCTCCTGGCACTACTGGAACATGGATAGGGTTTACGTGGAAGTTAAGAGCACTGTCTCCAGGATCGTTTAGCTGCCGGGCCGCGCCGGCAAGAAGCTCGCAGCCAGGCTAAGGTGGCGGGCTGCAGCTGCCAGTGCGCGCTAGGAGGGGTGGACCAGCTTAACCTGGACTACCTTGAGCTCCGCCAGCCGGAAGTCGGTTGTGATCAGGACTCCTCCCAGGATTTTTCGCGGATGCTAGAGTGCAGACGTCCACCAGGGAAGTCCTGCCCCGTACTTGCACTTGAGGGCTCCCGCAGCGCCCGTGAGCCGCTCGTCGGAAGGCATCACTGAGGCGGAGTCTCTGAGTGACGCGCTTCCAACCGTACCGATTATCCCGCTGAAAACCTCTTCGGAGCGGATGAGGGAATTAGTGCACCAGATGCTGGAGGAGCTTCAAGAGGAGAGAGTGAGGGGGCGTCTGAGGAAGGTTAAGTACGTATTCGACACGGGCCCGCTTCTCCTCTACTTCGCTGGAGATGAGAGAGTGGGAGGCTTCTTCGAAGACGTTTTTTAGAGGTGAAGCTGAAGGCTACAGCCCTCCGGTAGCGCAGGCACCGTTTCTGGGCTTAAGCGGGTGATCACTGCGCTCTACATACTGGCAGTTTTTGCTCGCATGCAAGCTGAGCAGAGCAGGCTCGAGGACGGGGCGCAAACCTGCCTCGAGGAGGGAGCTCTGCAGAGGCTGTTGAGCTTGCTTACAGGAGCTTTAGGGGACTAGCAGCTCCAACACGCTGGAGTGCCTTGTCTCGCTCCACTCTGCATAGGGGAAGTGCGCCTCCACGGTGTACGTGCCGCTCTCGCTGGCCACGTACTCGTACTCCGACTGGACTACCTCCCCGGTTTTCAGCACGCGCTCCTGGACAACTTGCACGCATATCTTCTCGGGGTCGTAGCCCACTGGGAAGAGCTCGACTTCGCGGCCGCTCGGGGTTCGAAGCTGGACTTTGAAGTCTGGAGTGCAGGGCGTCGGGGAAAGGTACTTGAAGTCTACTTCCCCGGGGTTTACAGCTACTGCTACGATCCTGACTGTCTCGCCCTTGCTGAAATTAAGCTTGTCCACCTTGAGGTAGAAAACCACTCCCCGGCGGCTCGATGCCAAGAGATTGACCTCCCGCAGCAGCTGGTAAAGGTAAGTGATCTCTCTGGGAGGCTGCTCGCCGACATCAGTCCAGTAGTAGCTCACCGGGAAGTCTCCGCTGTACAGAGTGAGATTGTAGGTGAAGTAGTCTGCTCCACCTCCAGGCTCGAGCATCAAACCGCGAGGGTAAACTTCAAGGAGAAAGCTCACCCTCTTCGCCATCTCCTCGACGATTGAGTGCGGTACCGTGAAGCTCCCCTGACCGGTGCGGCCTTTGAAGGAGATGGCTCCGTCGGAGTAGTACTCGTACTTCTCGCGAGCACCCCAGAAGCCACCCGCAACAGCGAGCTCCGCTATCTTCCTAGGCTCCTCCCGGAAGCTAACCAGCCTCATACCCGCAATACCGGCTACTACTACTGCAAGCAAGAGGAGCATGTAGATAGCCACTCTCTTCATGCGGAAGAAAAGCCGATCGAAGTATATAATGCTGCCCTTAGAACACCAGGCCGCTCCGGCCGGCTACAGCTCTAGCACCGAAAAGCGCGGCCCCGGCCGCTGCGTCAATGCTCCGCTATCTTGAAAGGTGCGGAGCCGCCGCAGCATAGGCGGGACGCCAGCTACTTCAGAAAGCATATAACACCACGGTAAACCTAGTATACCTGGTGTACATGGCTTCCGTCACCGTCTCGTTGAAAGTGCCCAGGAGGCTCGTAGAGCTGGCCGATAAGATGGTCAGGTACGGTATCGCGAGGAGCAGGTCGCACGCGTTCAACATCATGATCGAGAAGGGGCTCGGCAAAGTAGTCGAGGAGGTCGAGCTCTGGGAATCTGCCTACAGGAAGGTCGAAGAGCTGAAAGAAGCGAAGTACAGGTTGAGGCACGGTCGTCTCAGCGAGCTGCTCAGGGAGGATAGATCCGAATGATTTACCTGGATACCAACGTCATCATATCTTACGTTGACGAGCTGGATTCAAAGCACCCCGATGCGCTGGAGCTTCTCAGCTTGCTTGAAGGCGAGAAAGTTGCGAGCAAGCTCACGCTCCTGGAGCTAGTCTCAGTCTTCTCTCGAGCTGGCTTAGACGACCCGGTAGCCTTAGCCTTGTACTCGATCGAGGAGGTTGGAGTCAGGATCGAAGACATCGACTTCAACATAGTGGTCAGCAAAGCTGTGAGGCTGGCTCGAGATCTGAAGCTCAAAACGCTGGACTTGCTCCACCTAGCCGCTTGCGCTGAGATGAGGTCCGAGATCTTCGCAACGTTCGATGAAGCCATCCTGAAGAGAGCTGAAGACATCCGCAGGCTGCTGGGAGTCAGGGTTATCGGCGGGCCTTGGCGTACTCGATGAGAAGCTAGAGGAGGTAGCGCTTCCTGCTTTCAGGAGCGGGAGGCTTCCGCCTCACACCTTCAGGAAGGTAGGGGCTGATAGCTTCTCGAGGACTTCGGAGAGGGGGAAGGACTCGCGCGCCCGGATCCACGCTTCCTCAGCGTAGAAGCGAGCTGCGAGGCGTAGCGCATCCTGGTCGATCTCGACGACCTCGTCCTCTCTGCGGAAGTAGGAGGTGAGGCTTAGGGCTGCTGCGAGCTGGAGAGCTCTGCGCTCCAGCCTCATCGAGAAGGGGAGGGCTTTCGACGGCGGGATGTGCTCGAAGATCAAGTCCCTAGTTTTCTCGATAAGCTCCAGGTCTTTCTCCTTGAGCAGGACGAGCTTCGGCTTAAGCTCCCGCGCCAGCGGGTGGCGGGTCTGCACCGCGTAGACGAGAGTGAGGTGGTCGCGGATGAGGGGCGCTTTCTCAGCCATCTTCCTCGTCGTGATGCCGAGCATGAGGCGCTTCTGGCTCTCCGCCAGCTCCTTGTACTTCTCCCTGGTTAGCCTGTGAAGCCTGCAGAGCATGCGGTCCTCGATCGCGTTGAAGTTGGGGTCGTTGACTGTGACATCGTACCCGCGCTCGTAGACTCTCGTGTTGTAGTTCACGCTGAAGAACGAGTCGAACTTGTAGGGGCCAACCTTGTAGGCTTTAGTCTCGTACGAGATCACACCCCCCTCCATCGCAAGCTTAAGCGGCTCCACCATCCCCTTGTACTTGAACCAGTCGTTGAACTCAGTGACGATGAAGTTGAAGCGCCTACCCACGTACGCTTCGCCAATCGCAATGAACATCGCCGGAGTCATCCCGCCGCAGTACCTGTTGACCCCCGGGATCCCGTGGGGAAGCACGCCGAGCTTCTCGTTGCCGAGAATGAAGTCCTTAGTTGCGAAAGTCTTCCCCGTCCCCGGCTCGCCGAACAAAGCGAGGTTGAAGCCCGTAGCGAGCGCGCGGTGGCCGCTCTCGGTCACAACTCCGGTATCGGAGAGCGAGTACTGCTGGGTTAGCGTTAGCAGCTCGTCGAAGAAGACGACAGGCCCGAACAAATCGACAAGGTACTCGACGAGGCTCCGCGGCGAGAAGCTCTCGCCGAACTCCAGTACGCGGTCCAGCCTCTCCCTCAGGAGCGCGCTCAAGTAGGCGCGGAGCTCCTCCTCCCTCCTGACAACCTCAGCGTACTCCTCTTCAGCCTGCTTCGTGCTCAACCTCGGGAGCCCGCCGGGCGCGTACTCGTTAAGAGCCTCCTCGACCGCAGGCCTGATCTCCTCGGGGATGCTCCAGGTCTTCTCCCCTTCTCTCGCCTCCCACACGAGCTCCCACCTGTCCCTCAGCTCTGCCAGCAGCCTAGCCGGGTGCACGCGCTCTCCCAGGAGCTCGGAGGATCTAGCCGCGATGAAGCTGAAAGAAGCCTCGTTAACCTCGAGCAGCGCCTTCAGGACGGCGTAGGCCTTCTTCCCGTACTGCTCTAGGGCCGAGCGCACCGCAGCCTTTACGGAGTCCCAGGAACCCTCCAGCTTGAGCTCGCCCTCCGAAACCGTGTAGTACTTGCCTCGGAAGCTCATGTAGACCCTGTAGGGAGACAGCCGGATGATCTCCGCCAGCTGCTCGTCAGTCACTACGCCTGCCAGCTCCTCCAAGCTCTTAGGCTCCTCAAAGTACTTCAACCCCATCACGTCCCTGTACACTCTAGCTTTCAAGGGGTTGGGAAAGGGGTCCTCCAGCTGCGGGAGGTACCTTCTGAGCAGCAAGACTCTTTCACGAATCTTGTCCTCCACCACAGGGCTCAAACACTAAGCAGCGCAAACGGGGGATATCACTCTTTTTATCAAAAAGCTATCAGCGCTGCACGCCGCGATAGCGAGGAGCGCGGTCGAGCCGCCACCTAGATATGCTTACCCGCGTTGCAGAAGCTGTGGGCACCGAGCAAGGCGGGTTTGAAGCCTCGAGCAACGGAGAGCTGCTTACCCTCCTCGAAGAACTGCTCATGCGAGGCGCCGTGTTCATCTTCCTCGGGAACGAGCTCAGGGGAGATGACGCCGCAGGCTTAGCCGTAGGCAGGGCGCTAGCCGGGAGAGTCGACCCCAAGAGAGTGGTCCTGTGCGGCGAAGGGCTGGAATCCTGCACGAGCAGGATCAGGAGGAGGAAGCCCAAGCTAGCCATCCTCGTGGATGCTGTCGACGCGGGCCTCCCACCCGGCTCGGTAGTGGTGGCAAGTGTGCGGAGCGAGGGGAGCCCGCCGCCCCTCTCCACCCACGGCTTGCCGAAGGCCTTACTGCTCAAGCTTCTGGGCGTTGAAGAAGCCTGGATTCTCGGCGTTCAGGTTGGCTCGCGCAGCGTGGGAGCGCCCCTCACGCCTGAAGTAGCAGCGGCTTGCAGCTCGCTAGCTAAGCTCCTCCTAGGGCTGCTAGGGAAAAAGAGCCGAGCCGAGTGACCCGCGGCACTGCGCGGCCTCAGAGCCCCAGCGAGCTGCGGAAAGCTATTATACTGAGAGGTGTTGAGCGAGAGGATGAAATCCGAGAAGTTTGCAACGCTCGTATCGCTCGCGCTGTCCCCTCAAATATACGGAGGTGTCGTAGCGTACCTGCTCTGGAGAGAGGTGCGGATAGGCGGAGTTGAGGCGGTTGCCGTGCTCCTCCTCACTCAGACTTTTCTCCCGCTCGTGCCCATCCTCGTGGATGCCGCCAGGAGGAGGATCGACATCTTCGTCAGCGACCGGCGCGTGCGCCTAAAGTACTACGTCCTCACAATCGCATCCTACGCTCTAGGAGCCGCGCTCTGCACGCTGAAGAACTGGTACGTGTACATTCCCTCCTTCGCAGCCTACGCTGCCAGCGCAGCCCTCCTAGCGGTTGTCAACGAGCTTGCCAAGTGGAAGATCAGCGCTCACACCGCCGGCATCACGGGCCCCACCACGCTCCTGGTCTACGCCTGCGGGAACCACTACACCCCGCTCTACCTGCTCGTCATCCCAGTCTTCTGGGCCCGCTTAAGGCTGGGCGCGCACACCGTGGGACAGCTCGTAGCCGGCGCCATCACCGCGGCAGCTATGACGGCAGCAGTTCTCTCGGTGTGGCTGCAGTGAGCATCGAAGTCGAGATACTGGAGAGAGGCCCGGGGAAGATCACCCTAAAGGGTGGCGCCCGTCTTCTCTTCCGAAGGTTTCACGTGAAGGTGGCTTGTGAGGGGGATGAAGAGCTGGTAAAGGTAGTTGAAGAAGCCGCCCGGTTGAGAAGCCTCGAAGTTCTCGAAACTCTGCGCAGCAGGCTCGCTGCTGTGGAGCGGGAGCCGCGGCAGCTCAGGATCCGGCTAGCGGGGGGAGAGTGCGTGGTTTCAGGTGATGCGAGAGCGCTCGAACTACTTTACGACTTCCTGCGGGGACTCCTATAGGAGCCGGGTCAGCGTTAAAGCGCGATTTCCGGGGCGCTCAGTTCTCGAGCTGCTGGAGGCTTTGGGGAAGACTTCATGAGCCCAAGCTTCACGTATGCTTCTGCCAGCGCCCAGCCCAGCTGAGTCAGCTTAATCCTCTTCGCCCTCCCTTCCTGCTCTCTCTCCAGAAGCCCCCTCTCCTCCATGGACTCCACAATTCGGCTGTAAGTAGCTCTTACGACTGCTTGCGAAGGCTCTTTGCCGAGCCACTTGATGAGCTCGGAGATGCTCTCCGCGGACCCGTTCCTCACGTAAAGGGCTGTGAGGATGCTCACCTCCTTGCTCTCTTCGTCGAGCAGCTCCACGCGGGCTCTCGGCTTCTCGATGAGGCAGATGTCCTGGAGAGTGAGGTTGTCCTTCCTCTCCAGGAACTCGGTGAACTCCGGCGTCTCGGGGTCCGGGATGAACTCCCCGCTCTGCTCCGGCCTCGCCGCGTACAGCCTGGAGTTCGGGAAAAGGGAGGAGATGATCGCTACAGTCGCCGCCATGTAGGGAGGCATGTCGGTTAAGTCCACGAACACGATCTTCCCCTCCTCGCTCTTCAAGATCGCGTAGAGCGCTGCCGCGACGCTCGCGTAGCTGAGGGGGTTCACCTTTACGAGGACGGGCTTGAAGAAGGAGAGCACTTGCTGGATTTTCTTCACGTTGTGCCTTGAAACCGCGCCGTAGCGGTCGGGCTTGCTGTCGTACAGCAGGTAAACCCTCTCGATGGGGTACGAGAGCCTTACGCGGTCGAAGCCCTCGAGTATCAGCCTGGGGTGGAAGCCGACGTAGTGCACTGTCACCGCTGGCGGCACTGATTCCCCCTCAGCTACAGCGAGCTCGTACTGTAATGAGTGGGCAGCTACCTGCTTATATATGTTTGCAACCGTTGCTGGAGAAAGTTATTGTACGCTGAAAATGCTTCAAACCTCCCTAGCTTTTTGCAACACCTGAAGTGCTACAATCATACATTTGCAATACGTTACGGGCGCGAGCCCTCTGAACTCCAGAGGAGTTTCCTTCGCCACTTTATTATGGGAAGGTTGCGCTGGGAGAAGTGAGAGCTGATGGCGCTGCTGCAGCGGTCAGGCTACCTCGACTCTGACGTGAAGATGCTTGTCGAGAAGCTTGCAGAGATCTACAGGCAGGGAGGCAAGCCGGTGCAGCTCACTCTCACGGGGGAGCCTGCGCGCCCCCACCCAGTCCTGAAGCTCGGAGGACTCACGATCCGGGGCCCACCCGTGTCCGAGACGAGGTTTCGGGCAATCGAGGAGGTGCCCCACAACTTCACAGTCTTCGCGGTAGACGCGGCCGCGCGGCTACTCTTCGACGCGGGCCCCTACAAGATCGTGTCCGCCAAGGTGGTGGTGGGAGTCTGGAGGGGGCTTGAAAGGCTGCGCATCATCGGCCCTGTGAAGCGCATAGCCCTTTTCGAAAGCTTGCAGGACGCGGGCGACTGGCTAGCAGCTGTGGAGCTGGAGGCCGCGTACAGGTTCGCTAGAGAAAACCCGGGGGCATTCTTCCTCATGGATAGGCCCTTGGCCGCGCCCGCCGGCTCGCGAGCGCACAGAGCTCTCAAAGCGCTAACGGAGCGGTCTTGGAGGGTGATCGGCCTCCCGAAGAGCACCGGCGTGAAAGTCTCCACGGGCGAGGGGCTGGCGGGCTACTTGTCGAAGCTAGCTAGCAGAGTGCTCGCCGGCTTGCCTTGGGTGTACTACCCCGTCGTGGAGCAGCCGAAGCTCGGGCTCGCGGTAGCCGCCGTCAGGCTCGCTTCGAGCGGCCCAGTGTTCCGGCTGGACCTCACCTGGAGGATGGCTGAGTCCTACGACGTGGCGGACGTGGCGGGCATGCTGGCGTACCTCCAGGACTTCAGCTCCCCAGGCTACCCCCTCCCCTTGAAAATTGTCCACGAGCTCAGCCGGATCAGCGGGGACGAGCTCGAGATGGACAGGGCTCTGTTCCTGGAGGAGGTCAGCCTCACCGGGGTGGCGCGCAGCCTCCTCGAGGACGCAGCAGGCTCGGAGTTCAAAACCAGGTACTTGTGGGGTGGGCTCAGTTGAAGCTAGGAGTAGTCGTCTGGGCTGAGGGAACTGAGGTCAGGTTCCGCGTAGCCGAGGGGGCGCGCGTCGAGAGAGGGATGCTGGCTAAGGTCGAGGACAAGGGCAGAGTGTACGTCGTGAGGGTAGTCGACTTCAAGCCGGAAAGCCTCCTCTCGCCCGCCGAGGTGGCGGTGATCAGCAGCAATGTTGGGCGCGAGGGTGGGCTCCTCCTGCGGGACAAGGACCTCAGGCTCTACGACACCGCTATAGCTGTGATTGTCGCGCAGATCGACGAGGATGGGGAAGTTCACGGCCCCACCAGCGTCCCCGCGCTCTTCACCAGTGTGGAGGAGCTCGAGGTCCCGGACCTGGAGAAACTGAAGCTCCACGTCGGCGACATCCCCATCGGCTACGTGAGGTTCGGCCACTCTCCCGTGGAGGTTGTTGTAGCGCTCGACGGGGGGAAGACGATCCCCCACCACGTGCTGGTCGTGGGGGGCACGGGAGCGGGCAAGTCCAACTTGGGGAGAGTGCTGTCCGCCTCGATCCTGAACACTAGGGGGAGGTACAGCCTGGTGCTTTTCGACTGCGAGAACGAGTACCTGCTGGGCTCCAAGCCGGGGGAGATGGGGCTGGCCCACCTCCCCTTCTCCGAGGAGTACCTCTTCCTCGTCACGGGCAGGGTCCCGAGGCCTGGGAGGCTGCGGGTCGAGCTGCCGGAGCTGGGGGAGGAGAGGAAGATCCCCGCCTACCCTTTGAAGATGGATGTGTCGAGGCTTAAGCCCCAGGACTTCACGCTCACCGGGGAGTTCAGCGGCCCCCAGGAGGAGCTGCTCTGGCTCGCTTACAAGCAGTTTGGCGACGAGTGGGTTAGCGCGCTGCTCACGATGGACAGCAGGTCTCTCTACATGAGGCTTTCCCGCCTGGTCCCCGTGAACACAATCAACGTGACGAAGAGGAAGCTAAGGCACTTGACCGGCGACGGGGACATCTTCTGCAGGGACTGCGACTACGACCTCGCGACGGCAACTCTCTCCATGGTGCAGAGGGGTAGGGTGGTCCTCGTCGAAACACCTTTCGCGACGGAGGGCGAGGAGAAGCTCCTCGCCGTCGCGGTCGCTAGGCGCATCTTCTACGCGTACGAGAAGCTGAGGAAGGAGGCTCCGGAGAAGTGGGAGGAGCTGCCCCCAGTTCTCGTGATGGTTGAGGAAGCTCACCGGTACTTGAGCAAGCAGGCATTGGGAGGGTCGGGGGAGGTGCGGGAGAACATTTTCTCGGTGATCGCGAAGAGGGGGCGTAAGTACAAGGTTGGCGGGCTCTACATCACTCAGATGCCCAGCGAGCTGATGGAGGCTGTTGTGAGGCAAGCGTTGACGAAAATCATCCTATCGCTGCCGACGAGGCCCGACTACACCACAGTGATCAACCACAGCCCGTACCTCGACGGGGCTGAGAGCGAGATCAAGACGCTCGACAGGGGTGAAGCCATCGTTGTGAGCATGCCGAGCGGCTTCCGCTTCGCCGTCTCCGTCAGGATCTTCAAGTACGAGGACTATGCCCTCACCCTCATCGAGCAGCAGAGGAAAAGCCTCGCCACCTCGGCGGCAGTTTCGGTGGAGAGAGCTTAGGGCGAGCGAGCGGCTTCGGAAGGCTAGTGTCAGCGTGCTGCCGTGCTAGAGATCCCTCCACGACGCGACTTCTACGTACTTAGCAGCAATCCTCCTCAGCTTCTCATCCTCTGTTACGAGTGGTACCCCGAAGGCGATGCTGGCCGCTAGATAGCTAGCATCGTAGAAAGTGATACCGTTGTCCACAGCTAGGTTTAGAATAGCAGAGTACCCTAGATCCCTCCACCCCACCTTGATAATGCCTTTCACCAGGAGGAGCTTACCTATAGCCAGGGCGGTGCGCTCTACCTCCTCTCGGCTGGCAACCCCCCTCACCACCTGCTTCCACAGCGCATTGCCAATCTCGTAGAAGGCTAAGTCTAAAGTCGCGAGGCCGTCGAGCTTATCCAGCAGGGCCTCCTCCTCAACGTTCTTGATCATCAGCAGTAGAGAGCTTGCGTCGACGATCGCCTTCACCGCTCCTCCCTGGAGGCCCTAACCGCCTGGATAATCTCCTCGTCGCTGAGCTTCGAGAGCGTTCTCCTAGCCTCAGCTAGTGATTTAACTAGAAGCTCTCGCTCCCTTCTCTCAACCTCCTCCTCAAGGGCTCTTCTAACTACTTCGCTCACGTTGATGTTCAGCTCTTTCACCTTCCTCTTAAGCTCCCTGCTCAGCCTCACGGTTATAATCTCCGTCATTACATCAAACGTAATACGCACACCGTATATAAGCTTTTAGCAGCTGCGTTGAGGAAACCTAGTGCCTCAGTCAAGGGCGCTCCGGGGCCTCCACCTTTAGGTGAATTCGACTCCGGAGGCTTTTCTCACGATAGTGCCGCGATAGAGGAAGCTGATCTGCCTCAAGGCAGCGTAGTAGTCGAACTCGTTGAGCGCGCTGACCGCGTCCATCGGGACGTAGACCCGGAACCACCTGAGCGCGGCGCTGCCCGCAGTGTGGAGGACGCAGATGTTCGCCACTGTGCCCGTCACAACAAGGTTCGAGATTCTGTAGGCTCTCAGCAGGTCCTCCAGCGGGGTCCCGTAGAAGCCGTCGTACCTCGTCTTCTGAACCACGATGTCGCCCGGCTGCGGCTTCAGCTCTTCGACGATCTCCCAGCCCCATGTCCCGGCCTTGACGTGCTCACCCCAGATGCTGAACTCGGGGTCGCCCTCGTAGTGCGTATCCTGCGTGTAGAATATTCTCACCCCCTTGGCTCTAGCCCTGGCGAGGAGCTGCTTGATCGGCTCCACGGTGGCCGCCGCGGTGGGTACGACGAGCTTGCCTCCAGGCTTCACGAAGTCGTTCTGCATATCTACAACGATGATCGCTGTCTCGCGAGCGGGGAGCTCTACCCTCTCAACAACAGGGATCTCGGGGACCTCGAGCCTGAGGCCGCCCATCTTCACCGCCGTGCTGAGACGCGGGGAGCTAAAAAACTACCTCTTCCCGGGGAGCTCTAGTAGGCGCCGAGGCCGCCCGTCTTCTTCAGGTTCCCCTCCACGGCTTTCAGGAGCGCTACGCCGAGAGCGATGAGTCCTAGCGTGTAAGTCAGGAGGACGGCCCACTCTAGGGCTGGCGGTAGGAGTGCCGGGTACTCCATCGCGTAGAACCTGAGCAGGTCGGCGACGTAGGTGAAGGGTACGGCGAGGGCGATGCTGCGCAGCGGCTCAGGCAGGTTCGAGACAGGGTAGAAGATCCCGCAGAGGCCGAGGAAGACGAACTGCAGCACGTTGTTCAGCGGGCCTACGTTCTTGAAGCGGAAGACAAGCGCCCCGTAGACGAGGCCGAAGCCTAGGGCGGTGAGCATCCCGGTCAGCAGCACTGCTACGACTCCGAGCGGGCTTCTGAGCACCACATCCACGCCGAAGAGCGCTTTGAAGAAAGCGTAGACGTAGAGTATGCCGATCGATAGGCTGATCATCCTGGGGTAGACGCTCCTCGAGAAGAGGATGGCTCGGTTAGCGTTCGTAACCATCAAGAACTCGAGAGTGCCGAGCTGCTGCTCCCTTCTGATCGCCATGCCGAAGGACCACAAGCCGGCGGCGACGAAATCCCAGAGGATGTAGCCCCAGAAGAAGAAGTTAAGCATCACAGGGTTGCTCCACTGCTCCCTTGGGAGGAACAAGAGGACAGGCGTGACGAACAGCACCAGCCAGGCAGGTGTGGCAATGATGTCCGAGATCAGCCACGCAATGTACCTGAAGTGGACTTTCACCCCTGCCTCGACCGCCGCCCGCACCTCCAGGAGGAGGCGGTGAAAGCCCGCAGTTCTAGTGCTTGGATAGCTCTCCCTTCCTCCTCGCTTCATCCTCCCACCTCGAGTAGAAGAACCTGCCCAGCGCGAGGTAGCCGAGAGCTAGTGCGGACATCAGCACCAGCCTCTGCCAGAGCTCGAGCTGGAGGGGGACGCCGGCGACAACCCCCTTCAGGATGGTGGCAGCGTGAGCTGTCGGCAAGGCTTCAGCTACGAGCTGCACGATTCTCGGGAAGATTTCCAGCGGGTAGTAGAAGCCGGAGAGCGCTGCGACGAAAGAGTTCACGACGCTGGCGGCCGCCCACACCTCCTTGAAGCGCACAGTGAGCGCTGCGATGACGAGCCCGAGCCCAGCTAGAGGGAGCAGCGCTAGGAGTATCACAGCTGCGGCTAGCGCCCACTCGGCTGGGGAGAGGAGAGACCCCTGCCACGCAACCACCGCGGCGATATCCACGGCGAAGACTAGTATCGTGAGGATCGAGTAGGCCAGGGAGTGGAGGAGCCACAGCGCTACAGCGCTGTTCGGGGTGAGGTAGTGGAGCTCGAAAGTCCCCATGAGCTGCTCCTCCCTGATTATCGCGCTCGTGTTCTCGATGACGATCATGCTGGCGATCATCAGCACACCACCCAGAGTAATGTAGAGGAGGGGGCTGCTGGAGCCCGTGTTGGCTTGAAAGTTGGAGAGCGCCAGCGGCCCCGAGACAGCGTAGCCTATACCGATGAACAAGCCCGAAATCATGAAGGGCAGCGTGACAAGCAGGACTAAGCTCCCAACGTAGCGGAACGTGATCTTGAGCTCCTTAGACACCACCCCGACGAGGACAAGGAAGGGGCCCAGCCTAGCCTTGCTTTTCAAGCCTTTCACCCGTGAGTGTGATAAACACGTCCTCCAGCGTAGGCTCCAGGCTCCTCATGCTCACCAGCCTAGCACCGCTCGAGATCAGGGCCGAGAGGACTTCCCTAGGCATCTCGTCCCCCTGGTACACTACCCGAACCTCGTAGAGACCGGCGGCGGGGTCCTTAATGCTTGCAGCAGCGCCCACAACCCCCTCCACTCTCCTGAGCTTTGCCGCGATCTCCCCGTCCTGGAGGAAAGCTTCCAGCTCGAGCACCCTATGCTGGGAGACACGTGCTTTGAGCTCCGCTGGAGTGCCTACCGCGATGATCGCACCCTTGTTGATGATAGCGATGCGGTCGCAGAGCATATCCGCCTCGAACATGTTGTGAGTAGTCAGGAGCACCGTCTTCCCCTCCTCCCTCAGCTGCAGCACTACTTCCCGAACTTTCCTGGCAGCGTAGGGGTCTAGCCCGATCGTCGGCTCGTCGAGGAACAGGATCGGGGGGTCATGCAGAAGCGCTCTGGCGATGTTCAGCTTCGACTTCATCCCCGTGCTGTACTCTTCGACGAGGCGGTCAGCATCACCCTGAAGGTCCAGGAGCTCGAGGAGGTACCTGATCCTCTCCTTAGCGTAGCTCGGCTCAAGGTGGTAGAGGCGGGCAAAGTACATGAGGTTCTCGCGCCCACTCAGCTTCCAGTAGAAGCCCCGGTCGCTGTAAAGACTCACACCGATGCTCTCCCGCACCTTCCCCGGCTCCTCGACGACGTTAAAGCCATTCACCCACGCTTCCCCCTCGTCGGGGAGCAGCAGCGTGCTGAGAATCTTGATCGTCGTCGTCTTACCTGCACCGTTCGGGCCGAGAAGCCCGAAAATCTCTCCCCTCCGAACCTCGAACGACACACCCCTCAGCGCCTCCACGACACGCTTCTTCCCCCTGAAGAGGCGGCCTCCTTCACGAGTCTCAAACCTCTTCACAAGCCCTTTCGCGACGATCGCGCTCTGCAAACCGCTGCACCGCCCCCTCAACAGTCGCTAGGTAACTAAGCTTTTCGCGAGCTGCGAGCTCGTCCTCCCAGCGGTCCGCGAGGCCCTGGCGCTGGTAGGGGTAACCACCTCAATACCACTCCGGGAAGCTTGAGCTGGCAGCTGCTTGTCGAAAGCCGGAAGCGGGATCTCCAGCCTCCCGGCAGCAGCCAGGATCACTTTATAATTACACCTCGCCAGCGAGATTCCCTCACCTTCAACCCTTGCCACAGCCCACCGAATATCCTGCTCAATCACAGGGGCTGCGCGGAGCTTTTCATGTCTCAGCTGCCTTGACCTAACGTGAGTTCAAGGCCCAGGAGCTCGTGCAGAGCCCAAACCACCTCGTGAAGCACGAGAGTAGGAGCCACCCATGCTGAAAACTCTTCAAGCAGCCTCCAGGCCTCAACGTGGTAGTTCGAGTTCCTCACAGCCCTGTAGATGTAGACGTTACCGTCCATTAACGCTTCCATCGAGCGCACTCAGTTGGCGTAGCAGCTCCCGGCGGATCGCCTCCTCTATATCCTTCTCCGCAACTGGCCTCTCGAGCTCGAAAGCCGGCAAACCTTTCTCAACTTTCTCGATAACTATCCTTCCTTCAGCGACGGTAATTCTCGGTAGATCACCAGCTCTGATTCCCAGCCCCCTCCTCACCTCAGCCGCCCGCCCCAAGTCCCAGCAGCAGCCAGCGCAAGTTCCAGTGAAGCTAAGCCGTTCAGTGCTTCGCGCCCACCCCGGAGTAGTTCCTCTCCTTCCCCGCGAAGACAGCTTTCGCCGCTAGGGCTGGGAAGCTGCGCACCACGTAGCGGTAAAGGTCCCGGGTCGCCGTGGGGCTGGCGCGGTAGAGGAGGAGGGAGAGGAGCTTCGTAGCCTTCTCATCAGCCATGATCGCTCTCAGGGCGAAGCTCTGCAGAGCCGGCGAGCTGTACATGATCCTGGTCATGCGGAGCCCGTAGTCGATCTCTGGCCACAGCTCGGAGCGCCAGCTCTCCTCGTAGAGCTTGAGCGCTGCAGGGTCCTCCCTGTCGAGTGCCTCCTTCACAGCTCTCGCGGCGAGAACCCCGCTTCTCACCGACCCTGAGATACCTTCACCGGTGAGCGGGTGGACGAAGCCTGCAGCGTCGCCGGCGAGCAGGGTTCTGAGCTCTGGAGCGGCAGTGCGTGCCCTCGGCTTCGCCGGGATGAGCCACGACCTGTCAACCCTGAAGGGGGAAGTATCCTTGAGGATGCCCAGCTTGCTCGCGAGCTCCAGCCCCTTCCTGTAGCCTTCTAGGTGTAGTTTGCCGTACTTCGCGGACTCGGGTAGCGTGGTCCCCATGCCGACGTTCATGTGGTTTCCTTTCGGGAAAACCCAGAAGTAGCCGTAAGTCACGAAGCCGAAGAAGAGGAAGATCGGCGCGAAGCCGTACCGCCTCCTCCACTCCGAGACCTGGCTCCTCGCGTCGTAGGGTGCCTCAGTCCCCCAGCAGTGCCCGAGGTCTTCCGGCCTCCTCGCCGGGAAGCCGAGCTGCTCGGGCAGCCTATCGCCCGCGCCGGTGCTGACGACAAGGTAGCGCGCGGAAAACTCTTCCCCTTTCCTGGTGCGGGCCACGACGCGGTCGCCGCGCAGCTGCACCTGAGTGACCCAGGAGCCGTGCTTGACTTCAGCGCCGCTGGACTCCGCGATCTCGCGGAGCTTCGCGTCGAACACGCTCCTCCTCACCATCCCGTACTGCAGCCCCTTCACTGCATCCACGAGAACACGCTCCCCCGGCAGGACGAGGACGTGGCCCTCGCAAACCTCCTCGAAGGTCTCCTCCACCTCCCCCGCTCCGATTTCCTTGAGGTGCTGGAGGGCGAGGGCAGTGATACCACCACCGCAGTACTTGTCCCTGAAGCGGTCCCCCTTCTCAACCAGGAGCGTGGAGATGCCGAGCCTCGAAGCAGCGATAGCGGCCGCGGCGCCAGCGGGCCCCCCGCCGACTACGAGCAGCTCCCGCTCCACGCGCGTCCAAGCCGGCGGAGGGTAATAAGGTTACCCTGGGAGCTGTGAACCGAAGCTGGCAGCGAGGTATGCTTCGAGAAGGGAAGGTTAAGAGGGGTTGCTGCAGCCTCTGAAGCGAGAAAGAGCTGGCCGGTTAGCGGTGGCGGGCTCTCTGAACGGCTTGAGCGAGAGCTTCCGCGAAGCTTGAAGCCTGAGCGTTCCAGAGGCGGTAGTAGAGCCCTTTCCTGGCGATGAGCTCGTCGTGCTTACCCACCTCGACGATCTCGCCGTTCTCCATCACGTATATGCGGTCCGCGTTCCTCACCGCGGACAGCCGGTGCGCGATGACGAGCAGGGTGATGTTCCTCTCGCGGATGATCCTCTGCAGCTCCCTGTAGATGCTGTGCTCGGTGGCTACATCGATGTTGCTGGTCGCCTCGTCGAGCACGAGGACGCGGGGCTGCGAGATGATTGCTCTCAGGAGCGAGAGCAGCTGCCGCTGGCCTTTCGAGAGGTTCTTCCCCTCCTCCACCACCTCTCCGTCCAGGCCTCCAGGTATACTCTGCACGATGCTCCTCACGCCGAGAGTGTCGATGAGCCTCTCAACCTCCTCCCTTGACGCCTTCCTGCTGGCGGTGATGTTGTCGATCACGCGGCCTGAGATCGCTGAGGGCTCCTGCGGGACGTAGGCGACTACGCTGCGGAGGTACTCGAGGTCGTACTCCTCCAGAGGTGTGCCGTCGAGCAGGATCCTCCCCCGCTTGGGCTCGTAGAAGCGGAGCAGTAGCTTCGCCAGAGTTGTCTTCCCGCTGCCTGTGGGCCCGACCACCGCGACCATTTCGCCGGGCTTCGCTTCGATGCTTACTCCCTTGAGCACGGGGACGCTCTCTTCGTACCAGAAGACCACGTCCTCCACTTTGAAGTGCCCCTCGACGGGGGGTTTCCGGCTCCCGCTCTTCTCCTGCTCTAGGGACAGGAGCTTAGTCACCCTCTCCGCCGAGACGAGGACGGACTGGAACATGTTCACGAACATTGCGAGCATCTGGAGAGGCCCGAAGAACATGTTCAAGTACCCGAAGAACGCTACAAGCGTACCTGCAGTGATCCTGCCTTGCGAGAGGAGGAAGCCGCCGTAGTATATTATTACGGCGAGCCCCGCCACGCGGATGACCGAGAGCGTTGGGAAGAGCGCGGAAACCACCCTCGTCGCTTCCACGTTGCTCTCCATGAAGGCTCTGCTAGCTTGCTCGAACTCCGCCTCCCTAGCCCCCCTCCTGTGCACGAAAGTCTTCACCACAGCGGCACCGGAGGCGTCCTGCTCCACTCTCGCCGCGACCTCCGCGATCATCCTCCTCGCTCGGGTGAACGCAGCTCTAGCTCTGCGGGCGAAGTAATAGCTAGCTGCGAAAACCCCGAGGATGAGGGGTAGCACTGCGAGCGAGAGCTCGAAGCTAAGCAGGAACATGATTGCTAGTGCGCCGGACATGATCAAGACATCTGTGAAGAACTCTACAATGCCTTGCGTGAACGTCTCGGAAATCACGTCCACGTCGTTCATCACTCGCGAGACAATCTTGCCCGTGACTTCGCTCCGGAGCTGCTCAACTCTCGCCCCGAGGAGCGTGCGGAAAAGCCTATCCCTCAAATCCCTCACGAAGCTCTGGCCCGCGAGAGTGGAGAAGTAGACGCGGACAGCCCCCGAAACCCAGAGAAGGAGGGCTCCGCCCAGGAACAGTAGAGACAGCGCGGCGACGCGCCCCAGGTCCCCGGCGAGCGCAGCGTCGACCACACCGCCCGTGATCACCGGCATCGCGAGGTTTACCAGCAGCCTCACTAGCGACGCCGCCGCGATGATCGCGAAGTACTTCGCGTAAGGCTTGAGGAGCGGGAGCATCCTCGCTATGACTTCGCGCGCGGGAGCTTCAGGCTTCGCCTCGTCCAGCCTGCCGATACCGTGCCACATCATCGCCATACCTGCACCACCTCCACGCTCGGTTTCAGCTCAGCTACGATCCTTCCTTCGTCCATGACCAGCACACGGTCGGCGAGAGCCATAGTGCTGGGTCTCTGCGTGATCACGATCATCGTTTTGCCCTTCAGGTTCTTGGTGAGCGCCTCGTAGATCGCTTTCTCCGTCTCGGCGTCCACCTCCGACGTGGTGTCGTCGAGAATGATGATCCTCGGGTTAGCGAGGAGAGCTCTCGCGAGCGCTACCCTCTGCCTCTGCCCTCCGCTCAGCGTCACTCCCCTCTCGCCCACGAGAGTGTCGTAGCCTTGCGGTAAGCTAGCGATGAAGTCGTGTATGTGCGCAAGCTTAGCAGCTCGAACCACCTCCTCGTCGGTGGCGTCCGGCCTCGCAAACGCGATATTGTTCCTTATCGTGTCCGGGAAGAGGTAGACGTCCTGGTGAACTAGGGTGATATTCCTCCTAAGCGACTCCAGCTTCACCTTCCTGATGTCCTGCCCATCCACTAGTATCGAGCCCCTCTGCGGGTCTGCTAGCCGAATGAGAAGAGATGCGAGAGTACTCTTCCCGCAGCCCGGGGGCCCCGTGATCGCAACTATCTCGCCGGGCTTCACCTCGAAGCTCAAACCCTTGAGGACGTAGCCGCTGCCATCGTAGCTGAACCACACATCCCGGAACTCCACCCTCCCGCTGCTCACCACCAGCTCTGCAGCATCCTCCGCCTCCTCGACGTCAGGCTTCATGCTCAGCACCTCGTTCACTCGCGAGAGAGCAACCCGAGCCCTCTCCATGCTCACGATGACGAAGCCGAGCTGCGTGATCGGCCAGGAGATCATGCTAGTGTACATTGTCAGCGCCGTGAGGCTGCCGACCGAGAGCTGTCCCTGCGCGATCTTCCATCCGCCTACGAGCAGGATGAAAAGCGTCGCAAGGTTGTTGACAAAGTTCAGCGTAGGCCACAGAATAGCGCGCAGCTTCCCGGCGCTCACCAGGGCTTCGCGGAAAGCCTGGTTGTGCTCCGAGAAACGGTCAAGCATGTACTTGGAGGCGTTCACCGCGCGTATCGGGATTATGGAGACAAGGGTCTCCTGGAGTATCGTGGACATGCGCGCATACCTCTCTCTAGAGATGTCGAAGAAGCTCCTTATCCGCTTGGCGAGCTTCCGGGGAAGAACGGGGAGAACCGCGAGAATCCCGACGGTCAGGAGCGTCAGCTGGACATCCAGCGTGAGCATCGCGAAAACCGAGAACGCTACCAGCACGACTCCCCCGAGGAAGGTGGCCAGCTGCTCGAAGAAGCTCTTCACCTGCTCGACATCCCCCGTGACCCTCGCGACGAGGCCCCCGGCCCCCTGCCTGTGGATGATCGAGAGCGAGAGGTCGTGGAGCTTCCTGTAAAGCTCCACTCTTAGGTCGAAAGCTACCAGCTCGGATAGCTTCCTCGCGTTCACGCCCTGAAGGTACCCGAAAGCACCCTGCAGCACCGTCAAGACTATGAAGACGGCGAGCAGCGCCGGGAGGTCTTCCCAGCGCGCAGAGATCGCGTAGTCTACAGCTTGCTTGGCCACCAGGGGCGCGTACATGCCCGCGACAGCTGCGAGCAGAGACGCTGTAACTGCGATAACTAGCTCGCGGCGGTGCTGGAGCGCGTAACTTACCAGAGTTCTTAGATCCACTCTATACCACCATCTATCGATATAGAAGGCGGGCCCAATTTAACGGTTACGCATCTAAGGCAGGTTATAATAGCTGTAGCTTCGCCACTATTCAGGTGAGCGGGCTGCTGCGAGAGCCCCCCGAGCCCAGCGAGCTGAAAGAGCGCTTGAGAGCCCTCCACAAAGACCTTCAAGGAGCGCTAGGCGCGCGGGGTGGGGAGTCTGCCGTATGGGTTGGAATGCTTCTGCCCAGCTATCTGTGGCGGCACTGGGGCGAGGAGCTTAAAGCCCTTGGGATCACTTGGCAGGATTTCCTCAGCCTCCTGAGGCAGCACTCGAGGGACATCGTCTCTTGGGCGCTGGAGGGGAAGCTGACCTGGCAAGAGCTAGTGCGCCGCATAGTCCACTCCATCGAGGGTCGGAGGGGAGCAGACCTCCTAAGCTACTTGGCTGAGAGCGAGAAGAAAGCAGAGTAGAGCTTCGGAGAGGGAGCGTGCGCCCTCCTCGGGTGCTAAGCCCTCTTGATGAAGCTTCGAAGCAGCTCCTCGTACCTGTCCGGGGTGTAAACGTCCTCGAGTCTACCTGAGTGCATGCGGGCTACCCGGTCGCAGCTCCAGACGAGCTCGAGGTTGTGGGTAACCATGATCACAGTCATCTTCAGCTCCCTGTTAAGCCTCCGGAATAGATCCATGACGATCTTGCTGTTCGCCGCGTCAAGGTTTCCTGTAGGCTCGTCCGCTAGAAGCAGCCTAGGCTGCCCCACGATCGCTCTCGCAATAGCTACTCGCTGCTGCTCGCCACCGCTGAGCTGAGTCGGGTACTTGCCAGCAGCACCCTCTAGACCCACGAGAGCTAGCGCCTCCAGCGCCCTCTTCCGGCGCTCTCCGGGCGGCACGCCTCTCTTGACCAGGGGTAGTTCAACGTTCTCGATAACCTTCAGCCGGGGGACGAGGTAGAACATCTGGAAGACAAAGCCTACGAACTCGTTCCGGTACTTGCTCAGCTCTCGGTCGCTCGTGATGGATGTGAGATCCCTGCCGGCCACGGCGATCCTCCCCCTGGTCGGCCGGTCGAGCCCGCCGATCAGGTGGAGGAGCGTGCTCTTCCCGCTCCCGCTCGGGCCCACGATCGCCAGGAACTCCCCCTCCTCTACGCGGAGGCTCACGTCTCTCACGGCTTCGACGTGGTGGGGAGGCTTTCCGTAGACCTTCCAGACGCCGTCCAGAACTACTAGGCCGTCACTCATAGCGCAGCGCCTCAACCGGGTTCAGCTGAGCGGCACGGCGCGAAGGCACGTACGCAGCGATAGCGTTCGCGAGCAGCGGCAGCAGCGCTGCTGCCGCGACGGTCTGCGGTGTGAGGACTGGGCTGATCTCGAAGCCGAACGCTGATATCTTGACCGCCAGCGAGAGCGCTAGCGACACGGCCAGGCCGGCTGCGACGCCGATCGCAGAGACTACAGTCGCTTCGAGCACGAAGAGGAGGAGCACGTCGACCCCCGTGTAGCCAAGCGCTTTCAGGATGCCGATCTCCTTCGTCCTCTGAATCACGCTGATTGCGGTGCTGTCGAGGATCCAGAGAGCTGTGACACCCATGCCGACTGCCGAGATCAGGCCGACGAAGAGCTGGAGAGCGCCGACCAGGGAGACGAACTGTTGCACAATCGCCGCGGCGGAAATCACCCTCGAGCCCGGCGGGGACACAGCTCTGATGTCTGCCGTGACCTCCTCCAACCTAGAGAGGTCCTCGACGAGGACTAGCGCAGCCGAGTAGCTCCGGGATGGTGAAACGTAAGCGAAGAAGGTGTCCGGGCTCATGTAGATACTCGGTGCCGCAAACGTCACCCCGTGCCCCATCCCCCCGGAGGAGCCGATCTGCTTCAGCAACCCTACGGCGATGAGCTGCAGGCTCCTTCCCCTCAACCTGATGGTGAGCGTGGAGCCGATGTCTAGCAGCTTCCTCCCAGTGCCGGGATCTGCCCAGAGGTCGTGGGAGACGAGAACCCCCATGCCTCTCGGCTCGCTCTCGCCCTCCTCGACAGCTTTCGTCATGTCGCCGACGCCCAGGTAGAGTGGCAGCACTGCAGGGTCCACTGCGACGATCTGCACCGTCTTCTCGCCGTCCGCTGTGAAGATAGTACCCTGAGCCATCGCGATGCCGAAAGCATCCCTCACCCCAGCTACGCCCTTGAAGTACATGATGTCGATGTCGGTTAAGCCGGCTGCACCCCCAACCACTATGATGCTGTTAGCGGCGACAGTCCTTTGAAGCTGCTCCACGAACTCTCTCTGGAAGCTCTCGCCGATCCCGAGCGCCATGCTCAGCGCGATAACCGCTATCATTACCCCGATTACCGCACCAATCGCTCTACCTCTCTTCTCGATAAGGCTCGTCGTCGCGAGGTAGATGTAATCAGCTGCCTTCACGCCTGAACACCCTCCTCCTCAGCGCGAAAACCCCCGCTCCCACGAGCACCAGAGCGAGCACCGCTAGAGCTGTGCCGCCCCACGGGCTGCTTCCCTGGGAGCCTTGAGAGGCTTGGCGCGCGACAGCGTTGATTAGGATGCTTCGCTCAACCACCCTGGCGACGCCGTAGGGGTCCCTGAAGTAAGCGACTACCCTAAGCTCGTGGACACCCTCCTCGTCGACACGGAACGAGAAAGGTACGCTCGTCAGCACTTGAGGGTTGAGCTGGCCGAGGTAGGCATAAGGCGTCCTAAGCGGTGTTAAGCCCCTTGAAGCCTGAACGGAGACGTTCACTGCGTAAATGGGGAGAGTCCCGTCGTTCACGAGTGTCGCAGCTAGGATGAGGTTTGAGCCAACCTGCGGCTGCTGCGGTACCGCCTCGAGGCTCGTGATCGTTAACCGGGAAGCGAAAACCGTGAAGAGGGTGAAAGCGCCCTGAAGTGACGAGATCGACCCGCTCTCTGTCGTGAAGAAAACCTGGTAGGTTATCGATTCGCTGCTCGAGGCCGTGGCGGGTGCTAGGACTTCGACGCTGAACACCTTGTCCTCGCCGGGCTGAAGGCTCCCTACGTCGAGGAGCGAGGGGTTCACGGAGATTTGGCTCTTCTGAAGGGATAGGACGACCTTAACTCCTTGCAGAGGCACGCTGCCCACGTTAACCACGTGAAGGTTAACTCGGTTGGGCGAGCCCGCTGTCACCACCGCGGGGTCTGGGGCTACGAGGATGCTCTGCCCAGAAGCTGTGAAGAGCGGGATCGATATCGTCCTGGACACTAGTGAGCCCGTGCAGCTCACGTAGGAGATGCTAACCTGCAGCGTGGGGGAGGCCGTCGGCACTAGGTTCAAGTAAAAGGATGCGAGCTGGCCGGGCTCTAGCCTAGGGAGCGTGAACACGGCAGGTACCTCGCGGTCAAGGAGAACTGCACCCTGGGGGTAGACTGAGAGGAAAATGCTGGATACGCTCTCCCTCCCTCTGTTCTCTACGTTTACGCTGACCAGGTTGGGGGAGCCGGAGTACAGTGCGGAGGGTGAGACGCTGACAGCTACGTTTTCACCCCAGCAAGCCGTGATGCTGAGGTCCATCAGCACAGCGCCTCCCTCGTAGGTGAGAGAGGCGAGCGAGTCGTCCCACGTGTTGTCCCAGCTGATGATCAGCTTAGCTGGGCAGATAGGCTTCGCTTTAGTTGTGTTGAGAGTTACCTGGAATGTTTTTGCGGTGCCGGGGCGCCACGAGCCTAACGCGACTGGTTGACCAGACAGCACTGATGCGTTGCAAAGCAGCTCGAGCTCCGCTTGAGCGCCCAGCAGCGTTCTCTTCCCGAAGTACGAGACTGTCAGCTGAACTACTCCCCTGTCAGCGCTCGAGTCGATCACGCTCAAGCTTTCAACTGTGAAGACGAAAGTTGAAGGAGTTAACCCTGTGGTCTGCCGCTGAGGCTGTGCGAGTGGCTGAGCTCCCGCGAGCGCTAGAGCCGCGAGTACCAGCGCGAGGAGATAGATGGAGAGCCTCCTCATATTTCTACTCGATATATCGCGAGATAAAGTAGCCCTATAAGCTTTGCGCAGCCGCCTTTGCACTGCTCGCAGCTGCCCTTTGGCCGCAGACAAGTAGATATACCGGCTGAAGCAGGATACCGAGCAATGAGTAAGCCTCTGTTCATTCTGCGAGACCCTCTCAAGTGCTCGGGTTGCCGCCTCTGCGAAGTCGCCTGCTCCCTCAGGCACGAGGGCACGGTGTGGCCGGAGGCCAGCAGGATAAAAGTATTCGAGCTATTCCCCGGTGTCGACGTGCCGCACACCTGCGCGCAGTGCAGGGACTACCCCTGCGTTAAAGCCTGCGGGTACGGGGCTCTCAAGCCCGACGAGAGAACGGGCGCCGTGCTTGTAGACGCGGAGAAGTGCGTGAGCTGTGGGGAGTGCGTGAAAGCGTGCCCTGGCAAGGTGATGAGGCTGCACCCAGCTACCCGAAAGGCGATGGTGTGCGACCTCTGCGGGGGAGATCCGGAGTGCGTGAAGGTTTGCGTCGAGGCAGGCTTCAACGCCCTGACGGTTATCCCCTACGAGAGCGTCACCCTCCACGTCTACTCCATCGTGCCGGACGAGGTTTCGCGGAGGCTTTACGAGACGCTTTTCGGCGAGTAGGTGGAGGGCATGCAGCTGTACGGCTACCACGGGAGGCTCCTCGAAGTGGATCTCTCCAGGGAGAGGAGCAGGGAAGTAGAGATCGAGCCCGAGATCCTGGAGCAGTACGTGGGCGGTAGGGGGCTGGCCTCCTACCTGCTTTGGAGGGAGCTCGGCGGCAGCTGGCGCGAGGTGGACCCGCTGGGCCCCGAGAACTTGCTGCTCCTCCTCACGGGCCCGCTGACCGGCTACTACCCTGGCGTGAAGCTGGCGGTTTCGGGGAAAAGCCCCCAGAGTAATGGGATCGTTGGGTCGGTTCTGTCCAGCGAGGTTGCAATAGAGCTGAAGGCTGCCGGTTACGACGGCCTCGTGGTGAGGGGACGGGCCAGCAGCCCTGTCTACGTGTACGTCGAGGGGGACAGGGTTGAAATCAGGGAGGCGGCGCACCTCTGGGGGCTGGGCGGCAGGGAGACTTTCCGGAAGCTGATGGAGGAGCTCTGGGGCGAGCTGAAGAGGCGGCGCCTAGCCAGGGAGGGGTTGACGAAGGAGCCTTCGTTCGTGTACATCGGCCCCGCCGGCGAGAACAGGGTTAGGACCGCTGCCGTCATGGCGAAAATCGCCCACGCGGCAGGCTACGGGGGTTACGGGGCGGTTATGGGGAGCAAGAACCTGAAAGCTGTTGCTGTGAAGGGCTTCGGCCCCATGCCGAGGGCGAAGAGGCCCGAGCTCGTGAAGATTCTCCTGCGCGAGGCCTGGAGGAGGCTCGTGAGGCGCACGGGCTTCAGGCAGTGGGGGACGGGGAGCGGAGGGTACTACTTCGCTTCAGTGACTAGCAGCGAGCCTGTCAGGAACTGGCAGGAGGAGTGGCACGCGAACCGGGCTTTCGGCCCGCAGAACTTTGAAGCTCACTGGGTGAAGAGGTACTGGGGCGATTACGGCTGCCCTACGACCTGCATGAAAATCTCTGCTATACGCTCCGGGGCGCACCGCGGCGCGCTCACGGACGCTCCCGACTACGAGATGCAAGCTTACCTCGGGGCGAACCTCGGGGTTCTCGAGCCCAAGGCGTGCATCTACCTCTCCAGCTTAGCCGACGAGCTCGGCCTCTGCGGTATACAGACGGGCAACGTGGCCGGCTTCGCCGCGGAGCTGTTCCAGAGGGGGATCTTGACGCGGGAGGATATCGGCTTCGACCTCCGCTGGGGTGACGCTAAAGCGTTCGCTAAGCTGCTGGAGATGATTGCGCGTAGGGAGGGGATCGGGGACGTGCTCGCCGAGGGGACTTACCGCGCAGCGCTGAGGATCTCGAAGGAGAAGGGTGTGGATGCTCTCCAGTACGCGGTGGTCTCCAAGGCCATCGGGGTGGGCGCCCACGGGGTAAGGAGCGCGAAAGACTTCCTTCCCGACTTCTCGTACGCAGTCTGCGTGCAGGGTGGGGACCACACCTCAGCGCCAACGGGCTTGAGAGGCTACAAGAGCGAAGTCTCCTCCGCGTTCGACGACTCCGCTGTCATCTGCTCGTTCAACAGCATCCGGGAGCTAGCCTTCCCCCTCCTCCAGGCTGTAACCGGCTTCGACATCGATGAGGAGCGTTGGTCGAGGGAGCATGGCCGCAGAATCCTGACGATCCAGCGCGTGGCGCTCCTCGAGGGGGGCCCAGACCTCCGCTGGAGGCCTGGACTCGACGACGACCTTCCGCCGCGCTTCTACGAGCCCCTGCCCTCCGGGCCCTTCCGGGGCCGCGCCGCGAACCGCGAGGAAGTTGCCGCGAAGAGAAAAGAGTACTTCCTCTCTCTCGGCTGGGACGAGCAGGGGATCCCGCGGGACGAGACGCTGGAGGAGCTGGGCCTCGGCTTCCTCAAGCCAGCTGTCTCGAGGCTCAGAAGCGAGCTAGAACACGGAAGCTAGCCTGCCCCCGTCGACCGGGATCATCGCTCCGTTTATGTAAGCCGCGTAGTCGCTGGCGAGGAAAGCCGCAAGGTAGCCGACCTCCTCGGGCCTTCCGAGCCTCCCCGAAGGGATTCCGGAGGCGAGGCGCTTCAAAGCTTCTTCCCGGCCCACCCCTTCCCTCTCCTGGATGTCCCTGGCAATCTCCTCCACTCTCGAGGTGTGGATGATGCCCGGCATGATCCCGTTGGCGGTCACCCCGTAGCTTCCAACTTCTTTAGCGAGCGTTCGCACGAGGCCGGCGATCCCGATCCTAACCACGTTGCTGAGGACTAGGTTGGGGATAGGCTCCTTGATCGCTACGCTGGCAAGGTAGATCAAGCGGCCCCATCTCCGCTCAATCATCGCCGGGAGGAGCTCCCTCGTGAGGTAGACTGCGGGCACGAGGAGCAGCCTGTACGCCTGATCCCAGTCCTCAATGTTCAGCTCAAGGAAGTAGCCGGGTCTCGGCCCCCCGGTCGAGTAGAAGAAAATGTCGGGCCCGCCTCTGTCCTTCGCTTCGCGCGATAGCCTCTCAAGGTCTGCACGCGACGTCAAGTCGCCGGGCACTGCCATAACGTCCCTCCCGGTCTCCGAGGAGATCCTCCTTCGCGCTTCCTCGAGCCGGTCGCGGTCACGCGAGTTGATTACAAGGTCGGCACCGCACTCCGCGAGAACTCGGGCGACTCCGAAGCCGATCCCCCTGGAAGCTGCGGTGACGAGCGCTAGCTTACCCTTCAGGTTGATTACCAGCGGCACAGGAGAAGAAGTGCAGAAGTCGAGTAATATACTCTTCCGCCGAGCGTGAAGCAGAGGACCCTGCCGGCGCTCACCGGGAAGCCAGCCCGCTCAGCCTCTCCTCTGCGTGCTTCCTCGCCGCCTCCACGAGCTCCTCAGGCCCCAGCTCCTCGTCCGCTAGCCCCTCCGGCTTTTCCGCGAGGCTCACGAGCCCCACTCGAGGGACTCCGAGCGCGCGAGTGGTCTGCGCTGAGTCCTCGGGGGCTGGTGAAGCGTCAAAATAATGGACTATACCTTAATTTTCGCTTTACGCTGTCAAAACATTTAAGTCTTGCAACAGCGATGTTGCCTGTGCCGCGGTTCGAGCGTAACGGGCAGCTTGCGCGAATCCTAGAGGAAGCTGGGAGAATCCTCAGCAGCGGGTACGTTGAGTGGCCACCTCGCGGTAACCGTGAAGTTGTTGAAGAAGCGTTGAGGATGCTCGGCTGCAGAATCCCGGACCGCGCTGGAGCTTTCCCGCTGGAGGAGCTCGGCTTTTTCAGCGGGATCTCGCCGTCGCCTCTGCGGGTTTTCGAGAGCACTGAGGAGCTCCTCTACAGGAACTGGCCCACTCCCCTCGTTAAGCTGAGGTCCCTGTCGGGAGAGGGTGTAAGCGCGTGGGCTAAGCTGGAGTTCTACAACCCCTTCAGCATGAGCGTGAAGGATAGGATCGGGTGGTCCATGGTCACCGAGTACCTGGCTCGAAACCCCGGTGCTAACGTGGTTCTCTACGAGGCAACCAGCACGAACACTGGCATGGCGCTCGCAGCTATGGCGGCGGTGAAGAACCTTAAGGTGAAGCTGTACCTTCCGGCTACTATCCAGAAGGCATCCGACATCCTGCTCACCGTCATGGGGGCTGAAGTCTACAGGAAGCCGAAAGCGCTGACAGTAGAGTTCATCGAGGAGGTGGATGAGGAGGCGAGGAAGGCTGGCGGTGCGCACTTAAACCAGTTCGAAAATGACGCGAACTTCAGAGTGCACCTCCAGTATACGGCTAAAGAGCTCGACCTGCAGGCGAGAAGCGTGCCCCTGGACTTGAAAGGGATCGTGGGAGGTCTCGGAACCTCGGGCCACATGTCCGCGATAGCTCTCTACTTCAAGAGCAGATACAGCGGCAGAGTGAGGATTTACGGGGTCCAGCCGGCGCCAGGCACCGCGATACCGGGTATCCGGCGCATCGAGACAGGGATGAAGTGGGTTCACTACGTGGACTTTGACACCGTGGTCGACGTCTCGCCTGACGAGGCTGTAGAGCACGCTATACGCGTCGCCAGGAGCGAGGGGCTGCTCATCGGCTTGAGCAGCGGCGCCGTCACGGCAGCTTTCGAGAAGCTGAGAAGAGAAAAGCTTCTCGAAAAAGGCGACTACGTGCTAGTGTACCCTGACCACGGCTTCAAATACGTGGAGCAGTTCGCAGAGTACCTGTCCAGGAAAACAGTAATCGGCGAGCAGCAGCAATACCGCACTTGAGGGGAGGGCAGGCATTCGCTCTCCTACGTCAGAGGTTGTGCGCTAAGAGCTTCATGCCCGCGGAGAACAACCTTAGACTAGTAGGCTTGCTCAGCGTCGGAGCAGGGCAAGAACCACGAGCCAAATCTAGAGTTGTAGCCTGGCTGGAAGCGGAGCAGTCGCAGCAAGGGAGTGCTGGAATGCCGGGGTGGAAAGCTGGGAGAGAGTGCCGCTGGCCTCAGCCTCGTTTATCGCTGGAAGCTGGTGCGCTGGTTGCCACGCTTCCCCTCACTGTGAGGGAAAAGAGGGAACCTGGAGGCGGGGCTGGCTATCAGCGTGCAAGGAGCCTGTTTACACCCTAGCGAGCCTGCCTGCAGGGAAGATACTCGTGCTGCTTCTCGACACGCCAGTCGGCTTAGCTTTTTACGTGGAGAGAAGCCTTCATGAGGTGCTGGTGGTCCGCACCGTCGAAGGCGTACTAGAGCACTCACCCGGTCCAGTGATCAGCCTAGCCTCAGTAAATCTTTACACTTAATACCTGTACACCCGGCTGCCGTTAAGGAGATGAAGCGCGCTTGCTTCAAATTCGTGTGATAAATTGGTGTGTATTGGCTAGGACAGTTAACGATATATCCAACGGCTAGATTGCACAGTAGGGGCAGCAGGTATGGCACTTGCAGCTGTAAAGCCCCCTTCATACACGGAACTGTTTGAGCGTAACCTAGGGGTGCTTACGGAGAAGGATCAAGAGCGGGTGCGAGAAGCTCGAGTTATGATAGTTGGCGCAGGTGGGATGGGCGGGGCCCTAGCCATACTGCTTGCCAGGACAGGGTTCACCAGGTTCCTTATCGTCGACCCGGAGGTGTATGAAGCTTCCAACATGAATAGGCAGATTTGCTGCTTCATCGACACCCTGGGGAAGCCTAAAGTTGAGGTGCTTAAGCAGGAGATCTTGAGGATCAACCCCGAGGCCGAGGTGAGTGTTCTTCAGAAGGCTTTATCTCTAGAGGAAGTAAAGCAGCTCATTATAGAGTGGAAGCCGGACGTTATTGCTGCTGAAGCTGATGACGTCGCGTATAGCGCGAAGGTGATACGGATAGCT
This sequence comes from Thermofilum sp., assembly GCA_038741495.1. Classification (NCBI taxonomy): domain Archaea; kingdom Thermoproteati; phylum Thermoproteota; class Thermoprotei; order Thermofilales; family Thermofilaceae; genus Thermofilum; species Thermofilum sp. The sequence continues at coordinate 756,545 of JAVYKX010000001.1, forward strand.
ACTCAGATGGGTATCTACGCGATCACCGGCATGCCTTCAGGGCTCATGGGCTACGTCATGGCTTTCCCACCATTCACGAAGCACACTCCTGAAGGGCTCTTTGGCCTGCCTGAGAACCTCAGCTATAAGGAGCTCCACGACACCGTTGAAACCTGGGAGAATAGATGCGGCCGCAGGTGGTACATTCACAAAGGCAAGTGGAGGGTTCCGTACTGGGATGAGTGGAGGTACGGGAAGAGGCCTATAACTCAGCTTGCACCGATGGTGTGGTTCACAGCTTGTGTGACAGCAATTGAGATCTTAAAATACATTGTAGGTAAGTGGAAGCTCATCACAGCCCCTCACGTCTGGCTCCTAGACCCCGCGGACGGCAAAATCAAAGTTCGGAAGTACGCTGAGGGTAGGCTCTTCAACAAGTACGCTCTCAAAGCCTTTTCGATCAAACCCTTCGACATAGGCAGGAGGTGGAGGCGAGCAGCACTGAAAATACTCTCATATCAGCTTAAGATGTGGGAGCGTAAGCAGCTGAAGGAAGACGCAGAGGCAGAGCGCCGCTACCAGGAGCGCCTCAGAGCTAAGGAGGAAGGGTTAAAGAAAAGCCTTCACGAGATCAGCGAGAAATAGGTAGTAGTAGATAATACCGAGGTAGAAGCCCGCCAGGAACCACCAGGCTCTCTTTTCGCCCGAACCCGCTCTCCAGTGCATTTTAAAGGGGCAGCCCCCAGCCCTCATCGAGAAGTAGCCGAGAATGATTCCGCCGATGAAAGAGAACATTGCGTGAGGTAGAGTCAGCGCGCTCGGTGCTACTGGTCTCCCGAGCAAGACTACAGCCAGGTACGCGGCCAGCGAGCCTAGAAAAACTGCAGCAAGCGTGCTTTCCTCAAGGAAGCCTTTCAAGTCGTAGCGCAGCTGCACAGCTACGATGCGCGGCGCTACGAGGAACTTCCTCAGCGGTGTTACGAAACAGACCTGGTATCTCTTGCCAAAGTACCCGGCAAGCAGCCCTACCGCGAGCGAAACTATTGGAACCACTACTCCCTCCACAGGAGCACCCCGACAACCACACCGGCTAGCACGGCTAAAGCCCCGGGATCCATCCACGCGAGAAGCATGACCGCTCTGGCTTGGCACGCGCCGGCTAATAGTGCTCCTAGAGCTACCGAAAAACCCGTAAGCATGCTGTCTAGCAAGCCTCTCTCCCCGCTCTCACCAGCAGTACTTGAGCTCTGTCTACGGGAAGCTAGAAAGGAGCCGAGCAGAATGCCTACCGGTGTGAGGAAGAGACCGAACGTGAAGTAGCTGAAGCCTAGAGCTTTGAGAAACCAGTTAACCATGTCGCGAGCATGGCATACTATACAGATGCCGTAAGCTCTGGGAAGCCAGCTGCAATCGAGCAGTACGCAGATTGCTAAGTTTGGCAGAAAACCCAGTACAGCAGCTTTGACGAGGAAGCGCCCCACACCCATAAGGAGTCACTTCTTCAGGAGTATCACTAGGTATTGGTAGAGAGGAACTAGCTGCTCGCTGCAAGCGCTCTGCTGAGCAGCCCCGACGGCTGTTGCATTGAAGAAGTATCTCCCCGGAGTTGGCTCCACCGTATCGATAGGCAGCATCTCCCAAATCGTTTTCCGCTCACCCGGCTCCAGCCTAACTCTCACGAGTGCTTCTGATACGTGGGTGTTTAGCTGCGCGTCCCAGCCGTCGATCCTCAAAAAGCCATCGAAGGGGGAGCGGTCCGGGTTCCACAGAGTCAGCGTGACGTTGAACTGAGTGCCTTTGCAGTGAACCAGACTAACCTCAGCGCTAATGCTTTCGACAACTATGTTGGCGCTGGGGCTGCGGAGCACAGCGGGAACTTTCACCTGTGTGAGTAGCACAGGTACAGCAAGCGCGGCAAGCGCGAAAACCAGTATACCTCTCACACTCTATCTAAGGCTTACAGCATGTATTTAAGGATGTACATATGCCCATACCGATGCCCGACTACGTTAGATGGGTTCTCGCGGTGATACTTGCCGCATCAACAGTGCTACTATACTTCTCCGCAACGCTCGAGTGGTGGGTTATGGAGGTTCACGACCTTCATTCAAACAGGTGGAGCTGGCTTCACATATACGCGTATGGGCTCGTGCACAATATGAGCGAATTACGGCAATTCGTCACCAGGCACGAGACCCCTCCACCCCTCATGGCGGCTGCGCAGGCTTTCACTATGGGCTTAGTTGTCCTCACGGGGGCCGCCGCCGTCCTCGTAGCCTTAAGGAAGGGGTGGGTTTGGAAGATTACCCTATCTATAGGGCTCGTGTACCTATTCTACTCTCTCGCCTTCATCCCGGTATTGGAGGAGGGTACGCGCACCGCCCCGAGGCCGGTTCCCATGCAGGGAGACATCATAGAGTTCATGTACGAGTACACGGTAAGGATCATCACGTACTTCGCGCCGGGCTACTATCTTGCGGTTGCGAGCAGCATCCTTCTCATAGCTCTCTCGCTAGTGCTGTTATGGTGGTCTAGGCGTGCTGCCCCGGCAGGCTCGCAACCTTAACATCGCCACCTCAGTGTACTATGAAGTCCTGGTGGTGAGAAATTTGGAAGTGGCCAGCAAGTACGGCATCCTCGATGTGAAACCTTCCCAGTGGAGGGGCCTACGCACTTGGCGGTACAAGTTGGCAGACGCACCTGGAGCTTACGAGCTCGTGCTGTGGGATCAGCGTAGAGGGGCGCTCAAGCCGGAGAAGCCTGTTATGACTCCTTACGGAGAGCCTGCGGTGCTAGAGTTTGATGAAGCTGTTTTCCTAATAAGGTATTACCCGCACCCGAGTGAGCCTTGCTTTGAAGATTTCTCCGTAGAGGAGCAAGCTTTACGGCTGAGCGAGATTTTCGAGAATGGGTCAGCTTCTTTCCCCGCTGAGGGCTTTGAAGATAGGTTGAGCGAACTTCACTTCAACGTCGGCTTGATGATGCTCGCAGCCGGAGTATTTCACAGCGCGGTTAGGCTATCGCTGATGTCACAGGAGCGCTTCGTCAGCATCGCTGAGGAGGGTGTAGAGCTGCTGGGAAAACAGCTCGTTGAGCCGGGAGGCACAGATAGGAACGTAGCGGGGTGGCAGCTCTCCTGGAAGCTCTTCTCGAAAGTCGCGAAAGTTTACGTGGAGCAGCTAGGCAAGCCTTACGCGGTAGTTGAGCGGGTAGAGCCGGGCCGCATATGGATTTGCAGAGAATTAGGGTGCGTTGAAAACGAGTCAAACGACTACTTGTTGAGAACAGTGGAGGTCATCTTTATACCTGAAAAAGAGGACTTCGTTATTAACGCGATCGAGGAAAGCTTGAGGAAAATCGAGGAGGAGGTGGGCACTAGGCCCCCTCCCTCCGACGGGAAGCTGATCCCCTACATTCAAGTCCTCTGGAGAGAGGGAAAAGAGCTCCTGCGCTCTGAAGAACTTGCAGAGATACTTGACGTAGCATAGCCTCTTTCCGGAGGTTTCACCAGAAATTTAGCTATGTTAACCGTTATATATGTACAAATATAACAATATTTATTACTGGGTCAAGTATCAACCATACTTGCATGACGGAAGCAAAGCCTTCAGTTTCAAGGCGTGACTTCCTAAAAGGCCTTGCAGCAGGCATCGTCGCAGGAGCCGTCGTTGGAGGAGGAGGGGTGGCCGCCCTAGTTCCCTCTAGGGAGGTTGTTGTCGAGAAGGTTGTTGAGAAGCCGACGACCGTCGAGAAGCCTGTTGCACTCGTTCAGCCAACCGGCGTAAAACGGCCGACGATATTCCTTACGGAGTTCTTCACGGATATTCCGAGGCCAACAATAATTTGGAGGAGGCATGAGCTCTGCGCCGGAGACGAGCTTTGCGTCTGGGCTTGTAGTGTGGCGAAGGAGGGGAGGATTTGGCCTGAAGCTTCGAGGATTCGGATTTACCACTTTGCAGACCAGCTGGAGATTATCCACCTCTGCGCGTTTTGCAGAGAGTGGCAAGACCCTACAGGTGCGAAAACTCCACCACCATGCGTAGCTGCATGCCCTCAAGAAATCTTAAAAGTAAGTGAGAAAACCGGGGCAATCATCGTTACAGACATAGAGAAGTGTCTCGGCTCAAAGTGCGGAAAATGCTACGAAGCATGCCCTGCCAAATACCCCTACTTCCACCCCACAACAGACAAAGTACTAATCTGCGACCTCTGCGAAACAAGAAAAGACGACCCCGCAAAAGCCGGAATCCCCGCATGCGTAGAAGCATGCCCCACCGACGCACTAAAAATCATGGGCACTGTTGCTCACTCCGTGAAAACCTTCTCCCAGCCTCCTGAGGTGTTTGCTGCTTTGATTGCGAAGAAGTGGTATGGGCATTTGTTAAAGCCTGAAGAGGTGGAGTAGTATGCCGGGCGGTTATACAGGTAAGTTTGCTGAAATTGATTTAACGAGAGGCACTGTCAGGGAGGTCACCTTCCCCGAAGAAATCCTTAGAGACTACGTTGGCGGCAGGGCGCTAGGAGCATGGATTACCTGGCAAAGACTCAAAGACAAACCCTGGGAAACAGTCGACCCCCTAGGCCCCGACAACGTCCTCGTCGTTCTTACAGGGCCCGTAAACGGTCTGTACCCCGGTTCGAGGACATGCGTTACTGGTAAGAGTCCTCAGAGTAATGGGATTGTGGGTAGTAGTGCTGGGAGTTGGTTTGATGCTGCTTTGAAGATGGCTGGTTGGGATGGTTTGATTATTACTGGGCGTGCTACTTCGCCTGTGTACCTCTGGGTGTTTGACGATACGATTGAGATTCGTGATGCTTCGAAGTATTGGGGGAAGCGGGTTACTGAGTCGAGGAACGGGATTTTGAGGGAGTTGCGGAGTGAGCTTGACCGGAAGAGGCCGAGCCGGCACCACAGGCCTCCTGCTATTGCTTTGATTGGCCCTGCTGGGGAGAATAAGTGTAGGAATGCTGCAGTGATTTTCGACCAGGAGAAAGCTGCTGGGCGTGGGGGTTACGGCGCGGTAATGGGTAGTAAGAACCTGAAAGCTATTGCAGTGTACGGTACTAAACCCCTACCAGAACCAGCAGACAAAACAGCCTGGAAAACACTCTTCGATGCTCTCGTGGCGAGGAACATACAGAGATACGAAGCCTATAGGCGCTGGGGTACAGCGAGAGGTCTCTGGCAGTTCGGCTGGTGGACCGCCAGCCTATGTATCAGGAACTGGCAGGACGAGTGGCACGAGAGGTTAGAGGCTGGCCCTCACATGTACGAGCACGGCCTTTGGGTCAGAGTCTTCTGGTCTAGGTGCTGGGGCTGCGTCCAGCATTGCTACAAGACTGCGGTGGTTGTTGAGCCGGGGAAGCATGAGAGACTGGTAAGCGAGCTTCCAGACTACGAGAACCAGGCCACGCAGGGCTCGATAGGCGACATCTGGGACCCTGACGAGATATGCAAGAACACTACGCTGTGTAACGAGCTTGGTTTTGATACGATTGGTATTGGGAATACAGTGGCTTTTGCTTTCGAGCTTTACGAGAAGGGGATTTTAACTAGGGAGGATACTGGTGGGCTTGAGTTGAAGTGGGGTGATGCGAATGCTTGGAGAGCTTTCCACGAAATGATTGCCGCAAGGAAAGGAATTGGTGCTGTTTTCGCTGAAGGACAGTATAGAGCGGCACTTGAAATTGCAAGGAGGAAGAACCTCCCACCCGAGAAAGTCCTCTACTACGCAATCCAGTGCAAAGGAATCGAGTGGGGAGCACACGGCATAAGAAGCACACTCGACTACACTCGCTGGACAATCACTTACGCAGTTAGCGTACAAGGAGGAGACCACACCTCCATCGCCAGCCCCAGACTCGAAGACTTCGAGCGAGGACCGATCATCAACGACACTGCAATGTTCTGCTCCTTCACCGCGCCCCCGATAGACCACGCTGCGATGTGGCTGACTGCTGTGACGGGCTGGAGCTACTCCGTAGATACGCTGAACACTATTGCTCTCAGAACTATTATGATTCAGCGTGCGGCTTTGCTGCTTGGTGGGCCGGATGTGAGGTGGTACGATGAGGCTACTGGGAGGGCGATTGACGAGAATCCTGGAAGAATGAGGGAAGAACCACTACCTTCAGGGCCTGTGAAAGGCAGGAAAGTTGACCCCGCTACTTTCCAGGCTGAGTTGAAGACATACTACGAGACTCACGGCTACGATGAGAAAGGTATACCGAAGTCTGAAGTCCTCCTCGCACTCGGCCTCAAAGACGTCGACGACGCACTCAAAAAACTCAGAAAGTAAATTAGAGAAAAACTAAATTAGAAAAACAAATATATTTTTCTATATATTGTGGGATTGCTATGAGCCTAACGCGCAGGGAGTTCGCGGCATTTATCGCGAAGTTCGCCGTGCTCACAGGCATCGCAGCTGCTATACCCGCAGCCGCTTCTACCCCTCTAAACTACAGGAGGCCGCCCGGAGCTGTCGAGGAGCCGGTGTTCAAGATTGTTTGCGTGCGCTGTGGCCGCTGTGTGAGCGTGTGCCCCCAGAAGATCGTCAGGCAGGTGTCTCCGCTAGAAAACCTAGCCTCTGCTGGTACACCGGTTCTTGTGGAGAATGGGGTCTGCGCCCTCGACTTTGAATGCGATAAAGTTTGCCCCACAGGTGCACTGCAGCTGCTGCCGAAAGAAAAAGCGAAAATGGGCACTGCTACCATAGAGAGGGATAAGTGCATAGGCTGCGGTATCTGCATTAAAGTATGTATGCCGATAGTGGAGGCGATCAGCTGGGAAGACCCGAAGAAGAAAGACAAAGCAGTTGTCGACCCTGCGAAGTGCCTAGGCTGCGGCGCGTGCGTGCCCGAGTGCCCTGTAGAAGCGATCAGCCTGTCCCCCGAGGGGGCGTATAGGCCCCAGTTCCGGTGGCCGAGTAGGTGATAGTTATGAGTAAGCCTGTTGAGAAGAGACCGCTTCCGAAGGTTGTTAAGAGGAGAAAGCTCAAGCCGCTGAGGTACGCGATTCAGACTATCAGCTTTATCGTACTAGTGCTTCTCGTCCCGATAGGGATCCTGGCAGTGCCGGCCGGCATCTGCGCTATACCGGTCGGCGACTTGTGGAGGATAGACTGCCTCTACGGGTTCCTCCAGAGGTTCTTCTCCTCCCCGCTTAACGTGGCGCTGTGGGCGCTCGTAGCGTTCGTCGCGGTGCCATTCCTCGGCTCGCTGCTCCTCGGCAGGGTGTTCTGCGGCTTGATGTGTCCCGTCGGCACGGTTCTCGACCTGCTCGGGAAGGTGAAGCGCGTAAATTACCTGGGGAAGCTGAAACTCAACAGCAAGTACAACAAGTACGCTGTTCTCGCCTCCTTCACCGCTGCGTCTGCAGTAACCGGGTTCCCTGTTTTCTGCACGGTTTGCCCGGTTCGAGGGATATGCACAGCTTACGGGTCGATTAAGCCTGTAGAGCTCACGCTGGCTGCCGTGCCGGTAGCGTTGGAGTTCAGCGAAAAGCGCGCCTGGTGCCGCTACTTCTGCCCCATTGGCGGCGCTATAGGCCTTGCGGGCTTCAGGAAGACTCTCGGCTTGAGGATCAATCCTGAGAAGTGCATCAAGTGCAAAGCATGCATGCGCGTCTGCCCTACCGGGGCGATCACCGATGAGAGCTTAGCCACGGGCGATATCTCGAGAACGGAGTGCATCGTCTGCCTTAGGTGCTACGACGTCTGCATGTACGACGCGCTCAAGTTCGGCGCGCTACCGCTACGCTCAGCTAAAAGCGGTAGAGATATTAAGGCGAGCGCTCAAGCAGTCTAGTGCTGAACCCTATCCAAAACCTAAAAGGTGATTTTTTCGTGCAGATAGGCCCTACAGAGATACTTCTAGTCGCCCTCCTAGCGCTACTCCTCTTCGCGCCGCGCAAGCTTCCAGAGCTGGCGAAAGCAGTGCGGGAAGCCGCAGATATCATCAGAGGAAAATCCAAGGAGGAGGAAAGCGAGGAGAAAAAGTAGAAACAACTCACTTAGAGATTATTTTTTCAACTTCGGCTGGGCGCGCTACTCCTGAAAGTACAAGAGTAGAACTTTCAGAAACTAGGATGATATCGCCGTAGTTTAGGAGCTTCGCGAGAGGTCCTTGCCTCCGCGATATCTTCACGCCAGGCTTCCTCTCTATAGTTTGCGTCTTCACGCCCCTTATAGAAAACTTCTTGCATGTTACAGCTCCCTCTGTAACTGTGTACTCGTTCAACGTGCTGAGAACTACAGGTATTAGGACTACGGCGAAGCCCAGAGCCGCCAAGATGTAAGCCGCTAAGATGATAACACCAACGTACCTCGCCAGGATCTCGCCTATAAAAGCGTAGAAGACCATGCGTCTAATTTCCGGGACCAGGTACCAGTTAATGGTAGCGGCCACCGCGAGGAGCAGAGCTCCTAGGAGGTATAGCGGTGCTCCAGCTCTAACCGAGTAGCTACCAGCCCAGAGGATCTTCTCTTCCACGGATCTGGGCATTGAGCTCAATCTTTGAGGCACCGTCAGGTAAAAGCTTATGGGTTAAGCTTCACCTCAAGAGTGCGGAGAAAAATTGAGGAAGGTTAAGTAAAGCTAACCTGAAGCATGCTTGACAATGTAGTCGATGATTCTGCTCACCTCAGGCCTGACGGCCTCCGGCAGAGCACTCTCCTCCGCTGAGAGGAAGCCTCTGAGCAGGATGGCCCTAGCCTCCTCTTCCGTGAAGCCCTTGGACATGAGGTACTCGACCTTCTCTCCGGCTATCATGCCGATCGCAGCCTCGTGGGACAGCTCCACCTCCTGCACTGTCGAAGAGAGGATCGGGATAGCCTCGATGCTCGACACGCTATCCATCAGCACGCCGAGGCACTCGATATGCCCTTTAGCGCGCGGAGCTGTAGCTTTCACCTCGGCTCGAGAGTACACTTTAGCCCCGCCCTTTGCTAGGACTCTCGAGACGAGCTCCGCCGACGCGCCGGGACCCTCCAGGACCGCCCGCCCCCCTATGTCGTACTCGCCGCTGCCGATTCCGGCGATCACTGAGACGAGCTTCGCCCGGGCGCCCTCCGCCAGGTGCACGGTGGGGTAGGTTTGAAGGGAGGCGACGGGGCTGTAGACAGCGTAGTAGCTCAGGTACTCCCCGCCTTCCTCCACCCTCACAGCGGTCCTGGGCCTCACGTAGACACCCTCACCCCACGCGTGGATCATCGCGAAAGCGAGCTTCGCGCCTCTCGCTACGAAGAACTCCGAGATCCCGATGTGCACACCGCCCTTGACGCCGTGGGGGACGAGGCAGCCCGTGGTGACGACAGCTTCGCCGCCCTCATCGACGTAAACGATGTTGTGAGCGAACTGCACTTCCTCGCCGGTGAAGAGGCTGAGGCACGTGTAGATCGGCCACGGCACTTTCACGCCGGGAGGCACGTAGACGTAGTAGCCGAGCTCCTCGCCGTAGCTGTATGCGTAGGCAGTGTACTTGTCAGTCGCAGGGTCGATGATGCTCCACGCGAGCTTCCGCGGGAGCTCATCCTCCTCGAGAGCCCTCCTGAGCGGCTTCACCACAACTCCCAGCTTCGCAAGCTTCGCCGCCATCGCTCTCGCGAACACGGTCTCGCCAACCTGCACGTAGCTCGCCTTCTCGAGCTCCACCCCCACGCGCTGCCTCGCAGACTCCGCCAAGAGCCTGTCAGGCTCCCCCGAGACGATAGCCGCCCGCCCGACTCTGAACTTCGAGAGGTCGACGTCGACGCCGAAGGGCGCGGGCTTGGTGAGCGCGGCCCTCACCCTCTCACTGCTCACAAACCCCACCAAACCCCCTCTTCCTGAGCTTGTCTAAGAGGCTTTCCGCATCCCCCTTGCAAGCTATCCTGCCGTCAACCAGGACGTGGGCAGGCACGCTGCCGAGGAGCGATGCCAGCATCTGCGTGTGCGTGACGACAATTACTGACGAGTTGAACTCCGCCGCCATGTACCTGACTGCTTCCGCGATCAGCGAGACACTATCCACATCCACGCCGCTGTCCGGCTCGTCCAGCAGAGCGACCTTCGGCCTCAGGAGCGCTGTCAGGAACACCTCGGCCCTCTTCCGCTCCCCGCCGCTGAAGCCGCGGAAGGCATCCCTGCCGAGGAGGTGGCCCAGCCCGAGTAAGCTGGCCAGCTCCTCGAAGTGGGGCTTCGTGCCGAAGCGCTCGGCAAGCATCGCGGCAAGCTTCCCGAGGGGGATGCCGGTGAGCTCCGGCGGGATCTGGTAGGCAAGCACAAGCCCGAGCCTTGCTCTCTCGTAGGCTGGTAGCCCCGTGACCTCGACCCCTCCCAAAGCGATCCTCCCGCGCGTAACCCTAACCCTCGGAAGCCCCGCGATCGCGGAAAGCAGCGTCGTCTTCCCCGCGCCGTTCGGGCCGAGAAGCAGGTGGATTTCGCCCTCGCCCACCTCGAGGTCAACACCCTTAATGATCTCCGTGCCGTCCACGGAGGCGTATAGCTGGGAAACGCTCAGCATACCTGAACACCTTAAACTGCTCCCGCAGCATACTCTCTCCGCTCTTAAAAGTACTGTTGCGCAGAAAGCCTCGGCTAGATGCTAGCGCCGCCGCAGCCGAAAGCAGTGCTGGACGCGCGGCCCAAGCCAAGGCCCTCGCAGATGAAGCCCGTCGATTAGCCCTCCGCAGCGCTGAATCCCTTCACGAGGGGCTGCACCGCGGCTGCCGCTAGCCCGGCGGACGCAGCGGATAAGAGGAAGAGCTGCCGCGGGCCGAAGAGGTCTGCCAGGTAGCCGGACAGAGCTGCTAAGGCGGCGCCGTAGATCGAGGAGAGGATGCTCTCGAACGCGAATAAGGCGGCTCGCTCAGTCTGGTCGCTGACGTCCATCAGCGCTTTGCTGTAAGCGATCCAGAAGGCGGGCCACACTGGGAGCACGAAGAAGACGGCGAAGATGTAGGGGCTGGGGGAGAGGTAGTAGCCTGTGTACAGGGCAAGCCAGCCGAGCCCGGCTAGCGCGAACATGCGGTTGACCGGGAGCCTGTCGGCCATCCTGCCGTACGGGATGGAGGCCAAGCCGAAGAGGGTTGTCACCGCGGAGAGAGCTGCCCAGCTCTCCGGGGAGCCGCCGAGGTAGCGGATGTAGTAGATCGCGAAGACGGGCCCGCTGAGCGCGCCCGGTAGGGACATCAGCAGGCGTGCGGTGAAGAGCCTCCAGAAGCTAGGTGGGATCCTCGGGAGCAGCTTTCCGCTGCTTTCAGGCTTCCCGCTGTTGGTCTCGGGGAGGAGCGTGATGAGGATGAGCGGAACCAGGTTGAGAGCTGCGGATACTCTCAAAGCGTTCCTGAAGCCTACTTGGGTGTAGAGGGCCCCTGACGCGAGACTGCCGAGGAAACCCCCGAGCACCGTCGCGGCGCTGTACCTGCCGAGAGCCTCCCCCCTCCTCTCCTTGAAGACCTCGGCTACGAGTGCTGAGAACGCTGCACCCCCGGCGCTGCCTGTGAGGGCTCCGGCTACCTGCACCGCGAAAGCCTGCTCAGCGCTCTCGACGAAGCTCAGCGCTAGGCTCGCTGCCCCGCTGGTTGCAATCGATATCTGCACGAATAGCTTCCTCCGGCCGCTCCTGTCGGAGAAGCGGGCCCAAAGGTAGCCCATGAGCACCGAGATCGCGCCGGGAACTTGCCCGATCAAGCCTGTCTGGAGGAAGCTGCCGTGCGTGAGCTCGAAGAGGAAGAGTCCGAAGAACGGAGCCACGAGGTTGCCCGCGAAGCTGGACGCGAAGCCGTATCCCATGAGAAGCTTCCGCGCCCGCCGGGTAGGTTCAGCCACGCTGCATGGGAGCTGCGGACAGCGTTTAAACATTTCCCTCGGTAGATAGAGGTATAAAGCAGGTGTGCGGTAGAGAGGTTATGGTCGAGGAGCTGCAAAGGAGGATTATCGAAGTCTACGAGAGCACGATACAGAGCGTTGTCGGCGTTTCCACCATCCGCCTCGTCGACATGCTCTTCGCTCAGGCGCCTGTCCGCGGCTGGGGCTCCGGCGTCATCGTCGACGAAAACCTCGTAGCCACGAACTCGCACGTAGTCGAGGGCTTCGAGAGGGTTGCCGTATCCTTCCACGACGGCTCCGCGAGCCACGCAGAAGTCCTCGCAGCCGACCCCCAGATCGACATCGCCTTCCTGGAAGCAGACACCAGCGGGCACAAGCCCGCGAAGCTGGGGGATAGCGGCAAGCTCAAGGTGGGTCAGTTCGTCATCGCGATTGGTAACCCCTTCGGGCAGGTACTCGGGGGACCCTCGCTCACTCTCGGAGTGGTGAGCGGGCTCGGCAGGACGCTGCACGTGGAGGGGAGGATCTACGAGAACCTGATCCAGACGGATGCCGCCGTGAACCCGGGCAACTCGGGCGGGCCTCTGATGAACCTTGACGGGGAGGTAGTCGGCATCACGACGGCGATGATCCCCTTCGCTCAGGGAATCGGTTTCGCGATCCCGATCAACGAGGTGAAGTACGCGCTAGAGCAGGTTAAGAGGCACGGCAGGATCCTCCGCCCCTGGATCGGAATCTACGGGCTCGACGTCAACCCGGCGGTCGCAGCTCAGCTCGGCCTCCCCGTGCAGAGAGGGGTGCTCGTCGTGAGAACTGTGCCGAGGGGGCCCGCGCACGCGGCAGGCGTTAGGCCCGGAGCCGTTATCCTCGCTGTGAACGGCGAACCCATCACGGGCGTCACAGACCTCCTCGCCGCGCTGCGGAAAGCGGGCGTCGGCTCCACGGTTAAGCTCCGCGTACTCTACAAAGGTTCAACCTTCAATGTAGACGTCGAAGTGGAGGAGGCCCCCTAGCCGCTGTACGGGAAAACAGAAAAAACATTATTTCGCGGGTTAAATGGCGATAGCGATTGTGAAGGAAGTGTCGACAGTGTAGTCTCCGGTAGCCCAGCCCCCGTACAGCTCCTCCCAGGTTGGTGACTGCCCAGCAACATCGTAAGCGTTAGAAGCGTAGTCATTTTCCGTGATCGTCCTCCCAGTCACGGGGTCGTAGGCGTTGTTCTTCCCGGGGTCCCATATGCCGCCGAAGCTGTTCGCGAACGTTATTACGGTAAGCCTCATCGGAGCCACTCCCTTGTAGATCCTCAAGCCGGGTAGCGCGGAGAGAGGTATTGACACCTCTATCACGCCGCTGGAAGCGTCGATGCTTAGAGAGCCTGTGAAGGTGGGGCTCCAGCTATGGTAGAAGACGAACGGCTTATCTCCCTTACCCAAGTTGATGCCGATTACCGCGTCCCACTTCCAAGGAAGTCTGGTATCGCTCCAGTCGGGTAGCCACTCGCTGAAGCCGTCAGTAGGGTCGTCAGGAGTGAAATCGATCGGCACCATGATGTAGGGGCAGTAGGGGTTCTGCAGCGTAGATAGCTTGAACCTTAAGCGCAGGTTAGCGCCATCGCTCCAGAGCGTGACTTCTCTGAGGTCTAGGTCGCTGGTGATAGGCCAGTTCCAGTCCGGGCGGTAGAACTTGTACTGGTCGTCCGCAGGATCGGAGACCGACCAGACCTTCCAGATCACTGTGCGCTTCGCGAGCGTGTTTGCGTAGCTTAACATCCTCTCAAGCTTGGGGGTTCCCGCGAAGACTCCGTTAGAGAGCTCGACAACCACGTAGGGGGCAACCTCCCGGATCCCCTTCGCCCAGCTACCGTAGACCTCATCCCAGGTTCTGGCCAGGCCGATGATATCGTACACGTTGGGAGCGTAGAAGTCTTCGCTGATGAAGATCCCTGTCCTGGGATCGTAGGCGTTGTTCTTCCCGGGGTCCCATATGCCGCCGTAGTCGTTCGCGAAAACCACCACTGTGAGCCTCACTTTACCGCTCTTCGGGAACCCCGGGAGGCTGGTGAGGGGGACTACAGCCTCTATGACGCCGCTGCTCTTATCCAAGGCGAGCTGGCCCGTGAAGGTGGGGTCCCAGCTATGGTAGAAGACGAACGGCTTATCTCCCTTACCCAAGTTGACACCAATGACCGCGTCCCACTTCCAGGCGAGCCTAGCGTCGCTCCAGTCGGGTAGCCACTCGCTGAAGCCGTCAGTAGGGTCGTCAGGAGTGAAATCGATCGGCACCATGATGTAGGGGCAGTACTCGCTCTTCAGAGTGGAGAGCTTAAACCTCAGGTAGAGGTTGCCCCCATCGCTGTAGAACCTCGCCTCCAGAAGGTCTAGGTCGCTGGTGATAGGCCAGTTCCAGTCCGGGCGGTAGAACTTGTACTGGTCGTCCGCAGGATCGGAGATGATAAGCTCTCCAGCGCTGACAGCGACGACCTCAGTAACGCCCGGAGGCTTCCCGACCCAGCTTCTTAAGAGGGATGGGGGCTGGGGCTCCGCTGCAGCGAGGGCGGCCATCGAGGCTGCGAGGACCAGCAGAGCTGCTAGAAGAGGCGCTGGCTTACCTCCCATACGGGAAGAAGTCTCCACTCGCTTATAAAAAGTTTTCTCAAAAAACAAAAAGTGTTGATAAGAGTTTAAGGCTTTTTCGTGGAGCGTGCGTAAGCCAGTATCAGAGCTGCTCCGACAGCGATCGCTGCAGCTATGAGTGCTAGAGCCACGAAGGTGGCCGGCGGGAGTTCTGGGGAAGGCTGCCCTGGGGAGGGTTGAGGCACTGGAGGCTGTTCTGGAGGCCTACCTGCAGGTGGTCCGGAGGGGGCGATTCTCTCGGCTTCGAGGTTGAGGCCGAGCTGGTCGAGCTTCGCTGCTTGCTCTTCACCCAGCTGGTAGAGCTTCGAGACGACTTCGGCCCAGGTCGTGGTGTGGGGGACGAACAGGAAAGACCTGTGGATCACGTCGCTGTTGAGAGCCATGAAGATGGCGAAGAGCGCAGCTTTGTAGACTCTGCTGTCGGAGCCGTACTTGCTCTCGATAGACTGGATGAGGGAAGCTGCCCTGTCGATTGCCGGCCACTGCTGCTGCCTCTGCTCCGGGCTTCCTGTCCACACGTCGCTGCCGCCAGCCCAGCTCGCCGTTGGTATGCTCCTAAGCACTGGGAGGCCGCTGGTCTTCGAAGCTACCTCCTCCACTGTAGCGGTGTCGATGATACCTCTAGCTTCGGTGAGGTACCTGCAGAGGCTTTCGAAGAAAATTCCCGTTGTGGCGACAGTGGGGCTGAAGATCATCCAGTTCTCGCCGTCAGCCGCGATTACGACGACTTCTGCGCTGGGGTCTTCGAACCTCCTCGAGGCGACCGCGAGAACGAAGTTCCTCGCAGCGGTTTCAGCGTCCTGCGGTGACTGGAACCTGTTCTCGAAGCTAATCACGTTGCTAAGGTACGCGTCCCGGAAGAGCACGACGAGCCGGTAGCTCTCAAACTGGTAGAGGTAGGGGGTGTAGATCCCCCGCTTATCCCCCGAGCTGCCCTTGTAGTGCGTCTCGGAGTCTAGGACAATGTACTGGACGCCGTGCCGGGCTAGAATCGGGACTAGCTTCTCGCTGAAGAACATCTCAGGGATCCAGGCGCCCTTGGGCCTAACCCCCAGGACGCGCTGAGTCACCGCGAAGCCCCACTCGAGCTCGATCTCCATGAGCCGGGCGCCCCACGGGTAGGTGTCAACCACGTAGCCGGGGATCGGGTGGTTGAAGAAGTCGCTGAAGATCTCGATCTGGCCCCTAGCGGCTAGCTGCTTGTACGCCTGGAGGGCTTCCGCTACTCTCCTCATCTCGGCGCTGTCTGGCGCGACGAACCGCCCACTCATGCCGTCGTAGAAGCCGTACTTCAACCCGTACTCCCACTGCCAGAGGAGGCTCGGGCTCAGGTGGTACACCATCTTCACTGCAGGGTACTTGCTGAGGATCTTCGCCTGGACGAGGTAGGCGCCCCCCTCGTAGTAAGGCTTGAACTCGTCCTCGTAGGTGTGCGTGAAAGCCCAGGGCCCGTGGAAGGTCCCGTTAGGCCACATGTTGATACCCTGGTGGTGGTGCCACACGAAGACGAGCTTCAGCGGCTCGCCCCAGGCAGCCCTGTTGACGACGCCGATCCTCACTTCTCGAGTGACGGTGATCTGCTCGACAGTTAAGGTGAGGGTTATCGACTGAACTCCCTGCGCGCTCTGCGCCCTAACCTCTAGAGTGCGAGTCGTAGGCTTAGGCGAGAGCTCGAGCGCTACCCTGCCGCCCGGGTAGTCGAGGTAGCCTGTAGCCGCTCCCCGCCTGTAGGCGGCGCTGACGGTTACGCGCACCGCCTCGCCTGGAGCGTAGAAGAGCTTGTCTGTAGTCACGTTAAAGCTGAGCGCTAGAGCTGCTAGAGCGCTGGCAAGCTGAGCGTGGAGGTGGGGGTAGCCGTAGTCTGCTAGCCGGTCGAGGGGGCCGCCGAACACCCTGTACTTGAAGGTGACGCTCTCGCCCGGCTTGAGGGCGAAGGGCGGGTACTCAGCTCTCACCTCCGTGCCCCACGTGCTTGCCTCGAGCCACGCGACCGTGGCGCCGGGCGTTACAAGGTAAGCGATTATGCCCGCGTTCTCGCCGGGGTCGAGCATGCCGATCCAAAGCAGGTCGGGGGCCGACTTCCAGGTGAAGTGAAGCTTATCGCTTGGGCTGAGCAGGTGGACGCCGCTGGAATCTTCCCAAGCTTGCCAGTCGTCCTCCCCTCTTGCGCCGATCACGCCGGTCACCGCGAAAGTGTATCCAATGGTCCGGTCCCAGACGACCTTGCTCTCCATAGCTACTTTGCCGGCGTTCGAGATCGTCACCTCCTGGTCGAAGCCGTAGAGGCCAGCGTAGAAAGTGAACCTCTTAGTGACGGCGAGCACGGTCTGGTCCCCTGCAGCGGTGGTGAAGGGCACGCTAGCCGAAAGCTTGAGCACGAGCACCGTACCGTTGAAGCGCTCTACTTCTGCGGTGAACTTCGCGGAGACGATAAGGCCTGGCCAGCTCTGAGTGGGGAGCCAGTCGTACAGCGGGTAGCTCTTACCCATCGCACCCCTACTCCCAGCGTTAGCAGCCAACTCCACCCCATCCACCAGCCAGCTAACAGGGCGACCTCCCTCAAGCGACAGCAGCAGCCTAGCAACACCGGTGTCCACGAGCACGGAATCTCTCTCGAGCGAGTACTTGATCACCCCGGTGGGCTGCGGCATAGATGGAGGGCTGCGCTCAACTGCAGGGGGCGCGGGAGGAGCCTCTCCCCTCAGCAGGGCCTTGACATCGGCGAAGCCCTCGAGATCCAGGTTGTCCGGCGAGCCACCGTAAACCGTGTAGATGAAGGTGACGGGGGCTCCAGGCTTCAGCTGAAGCGTCGGGTACTCCGCTCTCACCTCGAGACCCCAGACGTCCGCTTCCAGCCAGAGAGCTGCGGTGGCGTTGTGGAGCCGGGCGAGCATGATTCCCTTCTCCTCCGGGTCGTAGATGCCGATCACCCGTACAGTGGAGCTCTTCCGCCTAACCCAGCTCTCCCTCTGGTTCGGGTCTCTCGTGTGGAGAGTGTTGCCGTCCACCCAGAGCTGCCAGTCGTTATCCTTGCTGGTCCCGACAACCCCTGTCACGGCGAAAGTGTAGCCAATCCTGGCGCCATCCCAGTTCACCTCGATCACTAGAGGGGTCGTACCCAGGTTGAGGAGCGTCACCTTCACGGTGAAAGCGCGCTTCCCCTGGGTGAAGACGTACTCTCTCGTTACCTGCACTCTTCCAGTAGTCCCCGTGATGCTGGTGACTGGGATCTCCGCTTTAAGCCGGACTACCGCCACCCCGGCTTGAGGGCGCTCTACTTCTGCGGTGAACTTCGCGGAGACGATAAGGCCTGGCCAGCTCTGAGTGGGGAGCCAGTCGTACAGCGGGTAGCTCTTACCCATCGCACCCCTACTCCCAGCGTTAGCAGCCAACTCCACCCCATCCACCAGCCAGCTAACAGGGCGACCTCCCTCAAGCGAGATCGAAAGCTCAGCTACGCCGGTGTTCACGTAGACGACCGTTCCCCGCTCCTCCACTACCGGCTGCGCTTGAGCGGCAGCTAAACCGAGTAGAGGCTGCAGCAGGACGATGATCGTGAGAATGGCTGCGAGGCGCTTCAACCACCTCACCGGCAAGAAATGTCACTAATCCATTGTTATAAAACTTCTGTTAGAAAAGCTAATATTTAGGAAATGGACTGCATTTCGATAGCAGCTCCAGGTCGTGCAACTCCCTCTCCCCCGCTCTGTGCCGGAGCTTTCCTGCCGCTGGATGCGCGGGTTGAGAATTGCCTGCCGAAGCTCGAGAATGTGCTTTAGAATTCTCCTGAATTCCCGCAGCTAGGCTTTAACAGCTCCCATCGTGAGGCCCGCTCGGAGGTACCTTTGGCTGACCACGAAGAGGATTAAGACAGGGATGGACGCCATGATGCTTGCTGCAGCAAAGGCCGGAATTCCGCCGTAGCTGCTTGCGTACTGCTGGTTCCGGAGCTGAGTGATGAAGACAGGTAGCGTGTAGTAGTCTTCGTTTCCCAACAGGAGAGTCGCCAGCATGAACTCGTTCCAGACTCCGATGAAGACGAGGATGGCGATCGCCGCTATCCCGGGTGCTGCTAGAGGAAGGGTGATCTTCAGGTAGACTTCCCACGGTGAGGCGCCGTCCACGAGCGCCTGCTCCTCGACTTCCCGCGGTATAGAGTCGAAGAATGTTTTGAGGAACCATGTAGAGTAGGGGATGCTTCCCGCCAGGTACACGAGCACGAGGCCGCCGGGCCCTAAGAGGAGCCCCTTTGGGAGCCCGACTGCGCGGAGGGCTTGATCGTAGGTGACTAGGAGCCTGTAGAGGGGGATGAAGGTCACGAGCCCCGGGATGCTGTTGAGGACCAGGAGGAACCAGAGGATCTTCCTCCTCCCAGGGAAGTTGTACCTGCTGAAGGCGTAGCCGGACATTGTGCCCACGATCACCGCGAGAAGGGTTGTGAGCGTGCCGACGAGTAAGCTGTTCCTCATGAACGTGAGGAACTTCGTGTTGAAGATCAGCGTGTAGTAGGCGGTGCTCTGGTAGCTGCTCGGCAGTTTCTCGGGAAGGGGCAGGAGCACCTCCCACAGGCTGATGAGGCTGGTCGGCAGGGAGGCTCCAAACTCCCTTAAGCTTGTGCCGATGATCCAGAAGAAGGGGTAGACCGCTACGTAGGACGCTAGAGCGGCGAAAACTAGAAGCAGAAGCGATACCGCGATGTTTCTCCGCTTCACGCTACTCACCCACAACCCTCATCTTCTTCATCGCGTAGATGCTCGCGGGCACTACTAAAGCAGCTATGAGAAGGCTGTAGGCGGCTCCGTAGCCGTAGTCGCCGTACTGCCATATCGTCCTGAAGCCGTAGGTCATCAGCAGCTCGGTCGTGTAGAGGGTGCCTATGCCGGGGACTACGATCGCTGGGCCGCCCCCGGTGAGGAGCCAGACCACGCCGAACTGCTGGAAGGTAGTGATCGTGGTTAGCACGGTAGCTACTGTGAGCGGTGGGAGTATGTGGGGGAACACGACAGCCCTGAAGACTCCCCAGGTGGAGGCCCCATCCACCTTCGCAGCGTCGACCAGCTCCGGAGGGACGCTCTGGAGGGCTGCCAGCGTGACTGTCATTATGAATGGGTAAGCGAGCCAGGTGTTGGTGAGGTTTATCGAGACCCAAGGCCAGAAAGTATCCAGCGTCTGCCCTAGCCAGTCCACGCGGGGTAAGCCGAGGTTCAGCAGGAGCTGGTTCACGTAGCCGTACGAGTACTGGTACAGGAAGAGCCAGGCCATGATGCTGATGTAGCCCGGAACAGCCCAGGGAACGATCATCAGCGTTCTCCAAAGTCTCTTGAGCGGGAGCGATCTCGCGTTAAGCATGAAAGCATACGCCACGCCGGTGACAACCTGGAGCGTCACGTTGACGACCGTGAAGACGACAGTGTTCACAAGCGCTCTGAAAAGGTTTGAATCCGGCGATGCAAGCTCTCTAGCGATACGGGCGAAGTTCTCCAAGCCGACAAAGTCCCAGCTGAGCCACTTACCCTTAGTGGTCGAGATGTTGGTGAAAGCCATGTAGACGCCGAATGCCAGCGGGTAGATGCTCACAACTGCTAAGAGCGCGAAAGCTGGAAGCAGGAAGAGGAGCGGCGCCCGGTACTTCCGTATACTCACAGCGACCACCTTCGAAAAAAGGAATTCAGAAAAAACTTAAAATGTTCCGCAGAGCTCAACCCTTCAGCTTTGCTCTCAGCTCAGCTGCCGCCGCCCTAGCGGCGTCGCTAGGGCTCATCTTACCCTGGTAGACCTGGGTGATGTAGGCCGGCGTGACCTCCCACATTTTCGCAACTTCAGGGACGTTGGGCATTGGGACGCCGTACTGAGCTTGCTGCATGAAGCCAGCCAGGACCTTGTCTCCCTTGATCGCTGGGTCGTCGAGCGCTTTCTTCCAGGTGGGCACGTGGCCCGCAAGCTTCGCCAGCTTCACCGAAGCCTCTCCAGTGATGTAGCGCGCGAGCTCGACGACCTCTTTAAGGATACCCTTGTCGGCCGCGTTCTTCGTCACGAAAACAGCCTCGACAGTCATGAAAGGCCTCGCAGGCTTGCCGTCGATCGCCGGGATAAGGGTGATCTCTATCCCTTCAAGGTTCTCGCCGAACTTCTTCTTCAGGTCGCCGATCCACCAGGGCCCGTTGATAGCCATCGCAGCCTTCTCGTTCATGAAGAGGTTAACCATCATGTCGTAGCCGATGTCCGGCGGCAGGTACTCGCTGAACCTCTTGATGATCTCGAAAGCCTGCACCGCGCCTGGGCTGTCAAGCGCCGTCTCCAGCGTGTTGGGATCCAGGTAGTAAGCGCCTAAACCGTAGAACCAGCAGCTGCTGAAGTACGCGTTCATCACGTCGTAGGCGAGCGCGTACATGCCCCTAGCCTTGAACTGGTCCATGAGAGGCCAGAGCTCGCTCAGCGTCTTAGGCGGGGTGGGCAGGAGCTTTTTGTTGACGATCAGCGCGGGCAGCTTAATGCTCTCGGGGAGCCCGTAGACTTTCCCCTTGAGCTCCACACCGGCTAGCGCGCTCTCCATGTACTCTCCTCTAAACGCGGCAATCTCCTTCGAAATATCGACGACAACGCCTGCGGCAGCAAGCTCACCAGTCCAGTCATGAGGCCCTGTGAAGAGGTCGGGGCCCTCCCCCACGGGGACGGCTTGAATCACCTTACCTTTCAGCTGGTCGAAAGGCACGTTGACGATATCTATCTCGTAGTTAGGGTTCTTCGCCTTGAAGTCTTCCACTACTGCTTTCAGGGCATCGTACTCGCCGCCAGTCCAGGCGGTCCAGATAACCACTTTCACGGGCTTGGGGGCAGAGGGGGCTGGGGGAGCGGGTGGGAATAGCGTCGGCCACAGAGCAGCTAAAGCGAGAACAGCAATCACGATGATAGCTATACCAGCGTAGAGGAAAGTCTTCCTGGGTTTAGCTTTCTCCCCCATACAGGAACAGACTCCATATTCCTCTATTTAAGCATTTCCAAACATACTTAATGAGTATATTCGCATCCCTCCTCCCCAGAGTTACCATCTGTTAAAGCTGCAGAAGAGCATCACTTCGGAGCAGCTGCAATCACCAGACACCCGCTCACCGCTAGAGCTTCGCTGCTTGAGCCTTCAGCTCAAACTCCTCGCAAGCTCTTCAGCTCCTCAAAGCTAGCTTCACTCTCAGGAGCGGTTGTGTTGCCGAGCGACTGTTGCTCTCATAAACCTCCTCAGATCCCTCCGCGTCAAAAGCACCGGGAGGAAGTTCAGGCTCGCTAGCAGCCAGGTTATCGAAAGGAAGGATGGAATCATCGGCATAGAGGTGAATGGCATTCAAACGCGAAACCATAGCAGTGTTCGGAGACGAAGATGCTATCTTCTCGGCGGCGTCACCCTAGAGGAGCTCGGCCTAGAAGTTGACCCAGTAAAAGGCGAGCTCAAACCACTTGAGCTCGTACTCATGTGAAAAAGGCTTAGTGCCGCCTCCAGCGTAAGACTATCCGTGGGAATCCTTCATTTCTGCATAAACTTCACGTTTTTAGCAAACTTTTCCATCTTCTCAATCAATTCCACCATTTCGAGGAGCTCCCGCTCGGTAATCCTGTAGTACTCGTGCGCAATCAAATTCCTAAGAAAGATCAGCCTCTTTGAACTCTCAAGAGTTTCCCTGTCAATCAAAGAGTGCCGGTACAGCAATTCAAACGTCTCTCTATACGTTGAGGGTTTTAGTGGGTTTCAAACCTTAGAATGAGATCCACTATCCTCATGTAGGACTCTCTTCTTCACTCTCTCGTACATCTACGCGGTATCTAAGTACTCTCTGAGCACTCTGCGCTTTACTTCGAGGAGCTCTTCTTCGTCGCGGCAGAAGACCACCCTCCCGTGCTTCAAAACCTCGAACTGTATGTGCAGCGGTAAACGGTGGAACAGCACAACGTCAAAGTAAGGCGAGTACATGCTGCCAATCTCAGCCTCCACCTGCTTATCAGGCTTCCTAACGATAACCGCGTTGTCAATGTCCGAGGTACCCTTTACGGCACCCCTAACGTAGGAGCCAAAGAGGATAATAGCTAGAGTCTCTGGAAATTCTTTAATCCTTTCTATTAGAGAGTTAAGCTCATACTCACCCCTCA
Source organism: Thermofilum sp. (assembly GCA_038741495.1). NCBI lineage: Archaea > Thermoproteati > Thermoproteota > Thermoprotei > Thermofilales > Thermofilaceae > Thermofilum > Thermofilum sp. The sequence goes on from JAVYKX010000001.1 coordinate 779,101, forward strand.
CCTTCCTCACCCCTCCAAGCGCAACACGCCTTCCAATCGGTGCAGGAGTATAAAGGGATTCAGCGAGTTAAAAGTAGCTGCGCGCACGGGCAAGCAGCTAAACGCAGAAGACGGAAAGTATCGGCTATGAAGGTATATCGCGAGCCGTGGGCCCCAAAGCGTTCACAAACCCCCTCTCCGAGATCACTACACGCCTAAGGGAGAAGCTAGAATAATCAGGGTCTTGAACTTCTCATACCCACAAGAACTTAAATGCGCGAGACACCATGGAGGCAAAACGTGATTCTAGCTGTGATCTAACCTTATTTGAGGATCGCTTTTCGACGTCTCAGACCCCGGCGCGATGCGCGAAATCTCGAGCGTCAAGCTGGCTGGTGCTTACTCGCCAGCCCTCCAGGACCACCACGCGGTCCAGGTCTGGCTCAGCAGGAGCTTGGCGCTCATCCCCTTGACTGCTCGGGGCAACATAGGAGGGGTCGCGGTCTTCGAAGTCGAGGGGAGGGCTGTGAGCTTCACGACCCTCCTGGAGCACCCGGGGGCTTCGAGGAGCCTCTACATCGGAAGCGAGACAGCCTCCCCGAACCGAGTCAAAGTGTTCGACGCAGACAGCTTCAAACAGGTAGCTGCTAAAGGGCTTCTACGGGGTCGAGATCTAGAAAAGGGGTGTGAGGCCGTAGTCTTCCGCGCCTATGCCGTGATGCAGAGGTTCTCATCCTACTCTTCAGGGGGGCATGACGTCGACGGTTGGGATCATCAGCCCCTAAAGGTGGTTAAGGTGGAGAGGGGTTTCATCTCTCACGGTTACAGTCGCGACCGTGGCAGTGGAAGTGAGGAAAGTGGGCTGCAGTAAGGATACCTATGCACTTCCTTTAACCCCGCCGCGTTGTCTGAGCTCTCCAACCCAGTTCAATGGGATTACGCAGAACTCTCCACAGGTGATCGTCAAGCCGCTAACACCTTGCTCATCGAGCCGGAGAGCCGGGCAGTTAAATAGGTAAGCGCACCGCTGGGGCTTCGCGAGCGTAGGCGACGTTCGAGTCCGTGGTGACTACCGCCGCGTTCAGCCGCTTAGCCAGGGCGAGGAGGTAGCAGTCCGCTAGCGAGAGTTTCTGCCAGTGCTTCAGCTTCAGCGCAGCTGCCTCAAGCGTGAGCTGCTCGTCCACCCCTACGACCTTGACGGGGCTGCGCCTGACCAGCGCGTTCCTCGCCAGCGCAGCTTCCCAGCCGAAAACACGGGCGTAGCTGTAGAGAAACTCTGCCAGGTTCACTTCGCAAACGTAGACCGCGTAGCCGCGCTCGTAAGCTGCTTCAACGTACTTCCTCGCATCCTCCCTGCCGGCGAAGTAGAGAGCGAGGACCCCGGCGTCAAGCACGAAACTCTTTCTCAAGCTCCTCCCTCCTCGCCTCGGAGATCAGCTTGACCACTTCGAGAGCTTTCTCGCCGTCGATGCCGAACGCTCTCCTCAGATCCAGAGGAGTGAGCAGCCGCACCCCGCTCTCATCCACGACAAGGTCTATGTAGGAGCCCTCAGCGATGCCTAGCCTCCTCCTGACAGCCGCGGGGATCACAATGATCCCTTTGCGGTGCACTTTAACCCTATACCTCTCAACCACGGGAAAAGTTAAACACATCCACTGATAAGTTTAACGTTAAACCAAGCTTCGAGTCCCCGCACGTGGGCCCTGTCACAGTGGAAACGGCAATCCGTGCTGTTCTGGTGAGGGCGATGAAGCTAGATGCTCACGTGTGGACTCACGCTGTAGGCTCGCTTGCCGCTGAGCCCGCGTGGTAGTTTCACTCTTCTCCCGCGACGGTAGAAAAACCCGGGTCCAGCGGGACTGCCTGCCCGCGTTCCAGCTTAGCTTGAGCGTCAGGGATTGTGCACAGCTACTCCACGCTGCCACCAGGGAGGTTGTCGGCCCACCTAGTTTGCAGCGCTCTTGCTGAGGAGGCTGGAGAACAAGGTGAGGTATCGGCCCACGTGCTTAGTAATCACGAAGTTTTGCCTCACGTGCTCTCTGCCGGCATCTCCCAGCTTCCTCCTGAGCTCCTCGCTCTTTAGCAGAAGTAAAGCCCTTTCTGCCAGCTCCTCCACGCTCCACGCTGTGAGCCCGGTGACCCCGTCTAGAACCTGCTTCTTCACCCCGCCGACAGGCCTCGCGACGACCGGGACCTTCTTCCAAAGCATCTCAGTCACCGCGAGGCCGAAGCCCTCTCTGGTGGCTGTGTGGAGCCCCACCGTGGTCGCCCTCTGGAAAGCGTTCACTTCTAAGTCTCGGACTCCAATCGCATCAGTTAGTATGTGGATTGAGGGGTCGCCGGCAACGTACTCGAGAACTTTCTCGTAGAACAACGCGCCCTCCGGGTCGTCTCTGGCCATCGAGGATATGAGAAGCAGCTGGACGTCCGGCATGCTCTTCTTCAGGGTTCTCGCCACGTCTATTGCTGCGAACACGTCCTTCCACGGGTCAAATCTCGCAACCTTCGCCAGCGTCGGCTTGCTCGGATCCACGCCGAACCTCGAAAGCACCCTCTCCACATCGCTCCGCTCCAGCTCCCGGTTTTTGTCGCTGAGAGGGTCGATGCTCGGCGGCGAGACGTAGGCGCGGTCCGCGAACTCCGGCTTCACGTACTCTTCGCTGTGCACAATCACGGCGCTGTAGTAGGGTAGAAGGGTTGACACGCGATTCCAGAAGTTGGGGTTTGGAGCATGGATATCGATATGGCACCTCCAGACCCATACACCCTTCCCGCGCCTGAAAAGGGGGAGAGCCATGGGCTGTGGATCGTGAACGAGCACAATGTCCGCGTCGAGGTTAAGAATCTCTGCATTGTACTCGTTCCAGCGGAGGTAGGTTCTCCAATCGCTCTCGCTGAGTGAAAGCCTCACGTCGCCCTGAAGCCCATTATGCATCTTCTTGGTCACCTGGAAGAACTCGTCCTCAGCTTCCAAAACCTCCCAGTAGGCGTCGAGACCTAGAGACCGCATCAGCGGAACCATGCTGTGCAGGATTTCCGCAACTCCACCGCCATAGGCTGTCGAATTCACGTGTACGATGCTGACGCCCTTCAGTCTCTCTGCAAGCTGCTGAAGCTCCTCGATGTCGCGCAAGCCGACAGCGGGGATGTACTCCTCAACTTTTCTCGAGTACCTGGGCTGCGCGCGGATTTCTACCACCTTTCTGTGAAAGTTGAGCGCAATATTTATATATAGCGATCACGATAAAAGTCCGATGAGCGAGAAACAACAGCGGTTGTTACCACTGGCCGCGATAGCGCTTGCCGTCGTGTCGCTTGTAGTTAGCGCGTACGTCTTGTTGACGGTAACAAGCATTGAGGGGCAGATTGCGGCTTTGGGGATCTCTATCGGCGAGCTCAGGAGAGAGATCGACGCGCTCTCCACTCGAGTCAGCAGACTTGAAGGAGCTGCCGGAGCCCCGCCACCCGCACCCTCCGCTCCCGCTAAGGTCAAGCTGGTTGTGATCGGGCCTTGGGCTGGAAAGGAGGCAGAGTACTTCGATGCTGTGATCAAGGAGTACGTGAGAACGCATCCCAACGTGGAAATCGAGTACAGGACCATGCGAGCAGAGGATGTTGCGGCGATAATGCCGGTTCAGTTCGCAGCCGGTTTAGCTCCCGGAGACGTGATCTTCGGGTGGGCTTGGTTCATCGCGAAAATGGGTAAGGAAGGGCACCTCGTTGACTTGACCGGCGTGATCAACGAGAAAGAGTACGTGCCCGGCATCGTGGACGCGGTGAAAGCGGACGGGAGAGTGTGGGGCGCTCCCTTCACGATGTGGCTTAAGCCGGGCTTCTGGTATAGGAAGTCATTCTTCGAGAAGAACGGGCTGAGCGAGCCGAAATCCTACAGCGAGTTCGTCGCGCTACTGAGCAAGATCAAGGGTATTCCGGGGGTGAAAAACCCGATCGCGACTGGTGACGGCGTCGGCTGGCCGATGAGCGACGTCACAGAGCACTTTATAATCGCGTACGGAGGGCCTCAGGTTCAGCTGGATCTCATCACGGGCAAGGTCAGGTTCACCGATCCCGTAGTAAGGAGCGTGTTCGTCGACAAGCTTGTCCCGCTGCTGAGAGAGCGCTTCTTCAGCGAACCGATCGAGTGGACTACAGCTATACCGAAGTGGTGGGCTGGCGAGTACGGGCTCTACTTCATGGGTACTTGGATCACCGGCATGGTGGACGATCCCAACGACCTCGACTTCTTCCCACTACCTGAGGCAAAGGGAGTGGTCGGAGGAGCCGATTACTGCTTCATCCCCAAGTACTCTAAGAACGTTGAGGCTGCCCTCGACTTCGTTAAGTGGCTAGCTACCGAAGGTCAGGGAGTTCACGCGAGCGTTCCGTCCGGAAAAGTTCCAACGTGGACGAAGATCCCGGTTGAAAGGCTCTGGAAGCCGATGCAGTCCGTGTACACGAAGATTGCTGGCCGCGGGCTCGCAATCCTCCCCGACCTCGACGACTCCATCGGTGGCGACTGGCAGAAGCTGTTCTGGGACCAGCTGAAGCTGCTGTGGGTTGACCCCGGCAGAGTGGATGCCGTGCTCTCAACCCTCGAGAGAGCCCAGCCGAAGCCTTAGGTAAAGAAGTGAGGGTGAAAAAATAAGAGAAAGTTTCTTTACCAAGATTACTCGGTGGGGGTTTTTGCCTTCCGGAACCTTTAGGGACCTGGTAGTCCTGCTCGGGCTGCCTCTTGCGGTGCTGTCCATCTGGGTGTTATACCCCATAGCGGCGACAGTCGTTATCAGCTTATCCTCGAGCAGTGGGCTTACCCTAGATAACTACGTGGGAGTTCTGAGCGAGCAGATACCGCTAAAGGCACTGGTGCTGCTAGACCCAGGACCCTACCCGCCCTGGGGCGCTCTAGTTCACAACGCTGTCTGGATTCTCATAGCAGTTCCCGCGGTTGTCTTCCTCGGGCTCGTGATCGCGTATCTGATCCGTGACGTGCCCGGCTCGAGCGTGATCGCCGGTGTGGTATTCATCGGCATGGTGCTTCCAGGCGTGGTGAGCGGTCTAGTGATCCGCTTCATGTTCGACGGCGATATCGGGATATTTCCGAAGATTTTCAGCGCACTAGGCATCCCGTCCTTCTCGAAAACGTGGACGATCTACCCGCAGACCTCCCTGCTAGCTTTAATCCTAGGCTCTATCTGGTTGTGGCTGGGCTTCAGCGTGACGCTTTACCTCGCGGGGCTTGAATCGATCCCCAAAAGCGTGATCGAAGCTGCAGTGATCGACGGGGCTTCGGACTGGGAGATCTTCGCCAAGGTAGTGGCGCCGCAGCTGAAGCCAGTGATGCTCGTCGTCGCGCTCATGACTATCATGTGGGTGCTCAAGATCTTCGACATCGTGTACGTGGTGACGGGAGGCGGTCCCGGGGGCTCCTCAACGGTTCTCGCGCTAGTAATGTACAACTACTTCGCGGCAGCGCTGGAGTATGGGAAAGCGTCCGCGGTCGCGGTGTTCCTAGCTCTCATCACGCTCATCCCCGCTGCTTGGTACGTTAGAACCCTTCTCAGGGGTGAGCAGGCGTGAAGAGGACTCAGCCGATGAAACTCGCTAAAACCCTACTGCTCTGGCTATTCGCCGCGCTCTGGCTCCTACCTTTCGCCGCACTCATCGTCATGTCGGTTAAACCGTACACCGAAGTTATCCTGCAGGGGTGGTGGACGCTCAGCGGAAGCTACTCGCTGAAGAACTACGCCGAAGTGCTCTTCAACCCCTGGTACGACTTCGCCTTAGGATTCCGAAACTCTCTCACGATAGCAGCGCTCAGCACTATGCTACCCGTAGCCCTGGCTGCGATGATGGCCTACACACTCACGTACATTCCCCTAAGGTACAGGACGGCTCTCTTCATCGCTATCCTCTTCATGATGTCAGTCCCGCAGCAGATGGTAGTCATCCCGCTCTTCATCCTCTACTCCAGAGTAGGCCTGCTCGACCAGCTCCTCGGCCTAATCCTCCTTCACAGCGCTTGGGGGACGCCGTGGATCACCTTCTTTATGAGGAACTACTTCCGACTAATCCCAACCAGCCTAGTAGAAGCAGCTAGGATCGACGGGGCCTCCGAGCTCACCATCTTGTGGAGGATCCTGATCCCCGTGAGCTTGCCGGCCCTACTAGCAGCCTCAGCAATCCAGTTCACGTGGGTCTGGGGAGACTTCTTCTACGCGCTCGTCTTCCTACCCTCTCCTTCCAACTACGTGGTCACCCAGAGACTCGCCCTGCTAAAGGGGGAGTACCACATCGACTGGGGTCTCCTCAGCGCTGGCTCGATCATAGCTATGCTCCCTCCCCTGCTCGTCTACGTACTTCTGAGAAGGTTCTACATCAGGGGCTTCGTCGGCTGGGGCGTCAAGGGCTAGCTCGCCCGAAAAGCTGTGATTGCTAAGCCTCGCACCTGAGCCTAAAAACCTTCCCTTCTATATCCTCGGATAAAGTGCCGATCCAGCCTACCCTAACAGCACCCCCGCTGGACGACTGGATCAGGAGAGACATGACCACCCCCTTCCCGTTCTCAAGGAACGCGGATACCCCTCCAGAGACCCTGGTAGGGGCACCGCTACGCCTGTCCACGCCTTCTACTACGACCTGTAGATTGGGGCAGCGAAGCTTCTCCAGCTCCCGGATCAACCAGATGCAAGTCGTCATCAACTCCTCTCCAGCTGTGAGCGTGAAAGTTTTCCTCTCCTCGCTCACTCTCCAAAGGGCGTGGTAGAAGAAGTCGTTAAGCACCCTCATGAGCCCTGTGCCTGTGATCTCGAGCGCTGAAGTCTCACTCACGAGAAGACCCACGGAGGAATCAACTACGAGAACCGGCATCACAGGCACCCCCCTCACGCAAACGGAGGCCGAAGGGATCTTGAGGATAGCACTCGGAGGCTCACCGTAGGAGACAACGGCGATAGCCCTTCTCGGCTTTAGCCCGGAGAGCCTAGCCAGCGAGGGAGCTAGCTGCTCGAGAAAGCGCGGGTCGCCAGCAAGTAGCACGTCGAGCTGAGCACCCTCAATAATCCTCCGAGCCCTGTTCACGATCTCCCTCCTGTTCCTCAGAAGCTTTACCCCCTCCCCTCCCCCCTCCACCCGGCGGTAGCGCTCCTCCAGAGCCCTCACAACAGCATCCTTGCTGCGCTGTAGCTTCAGCACAGTCGAGCTGTAGAGGATGTCTACAGCTACTCGCGGGTCCACGGCGCGGTAGCGCCTAGGCTTTTCAAGAATTATTTCCACAAGCCCCCTGCTCGCCAGCGACTCCAGCGTGCTGTAAACCCTAGGCTGTGGTATGCCTGTAAGCCTCACGATCTCGGAAGCTGTCCTGGCGCTGCCGTCCGCGAGAGCTACGTATACTCTCGCCTCGTAGGGAGTAAGCCCTAAATCCTCGAGAGCTCTCCACGCGTCTTCTAGCTCTGCGAAATTCACGCATAAATGCTGAACACCATGTAGATAAGTTATTTGAGCCATGCTCGAGAGCTCTACTAGCCGTATCGCGTAGCTCATCTCGGTAAAAGTACAGAGGGTGGTTTCCGAGCACTTTCTGCTCCAGCGACCGGTAGCCACACCCACTTTCCCAAGCTCTTCGCACAATAAAAGCCATCCAGCTAGCTTTGCAGGCAACCTACCTCGCTCTGCAGAGTGCCAAGCCGTGAGCCGGCGCAGCGGTCGGGTAGGAGGGTTCATAAAACCGGGATCGTGTACCTTTCCAGGACTTCCTCGAACTCTTCGCGGAGCATCCTCATGGCCTTTGGGAGGAAGCGCATGATCGCCGATGCTGTGACGCCGTCTTCTCCGAGAGCCTCGGCTGCGAGGTCGCCCGCGAGGCCGTGCACGAAGACCCCCATCCGGGCTGCTTCGACGATGCCGAGCCCGAGGCCGTACATCGCGGCAATCGTGCCGGTGAGCACGTCGCCCGAGCCTGCGGTCGCCATGCCGGGGTTACCGGTGAGGTTCACGTACACGCGCCCGTCAGGCGTGCCGATGAGCGTGTGAGCACCCTTAAGAACGATGACTGCGTTGAAGTCTGCGGCCGCGCGGCGCAGGACAGAGACCTTATCCTTCTTCACTTCCTCGACGGAGAGGCCTGTGAGGCGGGACATCTCGCCGAGGTGGGGGGTGAGGATGGTGGGCGCTTCCCTGGACTTCACGCACTCCGGCTTCCTCGCTACCGCGGTGATGCCGTCGCCGTCCACGATGACGGGCTTGCTCACCTTCGACACGAGGTCGGCTGCGAGCCTCAAGGTCTCCTCGCTCGTGGAGAGGCCGGGGCCCACAGCCACGATGTCCGACTGCTCCGCCAGCTCGAGCAGCCTGTGTAGGTTGCTGTACGCGATGCTCCCGCTCGGCGTCTCCTCCAGCGGGATGTACACGACCTCGCTGCCCCTCGAGCCCAGGTGGGGGACGATGCTCCTCACGGTAGCGAGCCGGGAGTAGCCTCCGCCCGCCTTCAGGAAGCTCATAGACGCGAGGTAGGGCGCCCCGAGGTAGCCGGCAGCCCCAGCGACGAAGAGCGCTTTCCCGTAGTCCCCCTTGTGCGTGTCAGGCCTCCTGGGGGGCAGGGGCAACGGGTCGTTCGTCTCCACCTTGATCCTCTCGTCCTCCAGGAGCTGCGGCGGGTAGGAGAGCCGGGCCACGCAGAGGAGCCCGCTGTGCTCCGCGCCCGGGTAGATGAGGTTGCCCAGCTTCGGGAGCCCGCACGCGACAGTGTAGTCTGCGCTCACCGCAACCCCCAGCACCTGCCCCGTGTCCGCGTCGATGCCCGAGGGTACGTCGACGCTGACCACTAGAGCTCCGGACTCGTTGATGAGCTCAACCACGCGCTTGTAGAGCCCCTCCAGCGGCCGCTTGAGGCCCACTCCGAACAGCGCGTCCACGACGGCATCCGCCTCCGCGAGGCTCCCGGCAAGCTCCTCAAGGCTCTCCTCGCTCACCCAGCGGGCAGGGATGCCGGCTCTACGCACCCTCTCCAGGTTCAGCCTGGTGAGCTCGGCGAGCCTACCCTCCTCTCCCACCACGAAAACCTCGACTTCAGCCCCCATGCTGTGCAGAACGCGAGCAGCTACGAGGCCGTCGCCACCGTTGTGCCCGGGACCCGCGACGACAACGACCAGCGAGCCCGCAGCCCCGAGAACGTTCTCGATGAGCCGCGCAACCGCAGCGCCCGCGTGCTCCATGAGGATCTCGCTCGTCAAACCGTAGAGCTCGGCAGCCTCCCTGTCGATCCTCCGGATATCCTCAGCGCTGGCGACTTTCACGTGCAGCCTACACGGCGTCTCTATAAAAAGTGTGTGAGCACGCTAGCCCAGCAGCCACCCTGCAGCCCGCCTCAGAGCGCTTTCAGCAAGTCGCGGGGAAACTGCCGCGAAAACCCTCCAAGCACTCGAGCTTCCAGCGGCGCTACCAGGCAGCCCCACACCGCTCAGGGCAGCTGAACGCAGCTCTCGCTTTTCAGTATACTTACGCCAGTGCTGCGTAAGCACTTAGCGTGGCGAAGAAAGCGATCGCATTGGAGGTTACTGCGTTCTCGCCGAAGAGGGGGATGGGCTATAGGATCGTGAAAGAGGCTGGTCGAGCTCGAGGAGGGCTCGGGCAGGGGGCTTGGGGTGAGCTGGCTTTTTACTCCCACTCGATCGTTGCTGGCGGCTTGTGCGTTATATCGTACACGACTCTGGTGACTTCAGGTATCTCGTTAGTTATCCTGGTTGATATTCTCTCGAGCACCTCGTAGGGGACTTTCGCGAAGCTGGCGGTCATGCCCTCTCGGCTCTCGACGATCCTCACCGCTACGACGTAGCCGTAGGCTCTCGCGTCGCCCTTGACGCCGGTGCTTCTCGTGTTCGTTAGGACCGCGAAGTACTGCCACAAGCGCTCTCCCAGCCCGCTCCTCTCGATCTCCTCCCTCACGATCCTGTCGGCTTTCCTGACGATCTCAACCTTCTCCCTGGTTACTTCGCCTATGACTCTCACGGCGAGGCCCGGGCCGGGGAAAGGCTGCCTGTGGACCAGCTCCCTGGGTAGGCCGAGGATCTCGGCGATCTTCCTGACCTCGTCCTTGTAGAGGTCCCGCAGCGGCTCAACGATCTTCTTGAACTTGATGCGCTCGGGGAGGCCTGCCACGTTGTGGTGGGTTTTTATCCTGTCCGAGAGCTTCCTGAAGCCGGACTCGATCCTATCCGGGTAGATTGTCCCCTGGATCAGGCACTCCGCTCCAACCTCCCTCGCCACCTCCTCGAAGACCCTGATGAACTCCTCGCCGATGATCTTCCTCTTCTCCTCCGGGTCGACCACGCCTTCAAGCCTCTTGAAGAAGCGGTCCTGGGCGTTCACCACCACGAGCTTGACCCCCATCGCCTCGAAGAGTTTCTTCACCTCTTCGGGCTCGCCTTCGCGCATGAAACCGGTGTCGACGAAAACCGCGGTGAGCTTATCCCCTAAAGCTCTCGCCGCTAGAGCTGCAGCTACGCTGGAGTCGACGCCCCCGCTCAAAGCGATGATCGCCTTGCTCTCGCCGACCTCCGCTCTCACCTCTTCGACCAGCTGGTCTACGACGTGCTCCATCCTCCAGGTGGCTTCGCACCCGCACACCTCGAAGAGGAAGTTCCTTATCATCTGAGCACCTTTATCCGTGTGGCTCACCTCCGGGTGCCACTGCAAGCCGTAGATCGGCTTCTCCTTGTGCCTGAAAGCGGCGACAGGGGTGTTCTCAGAGTGGGCTAGAACCTCGTAGCCCTCAGGAACCTCGAAGACAACGTCGCCGTGGCTCATCCAAACCCTCTCCCTCCTCTCCAGCCCCTTCAGCACCCCTACAGGCTTGTCGATCGTAACGTACGTCGCACCGTACTCCTTCTTCTCAGCGGGGCCAACCCTCCCTCCAGCGATGCGGGCCAGCAGCTGGTGGCCGTAGCAGATGCCTAGAACCGGCAGGCCCAGCTCCAGAATCCTGGCGTCGATCCCAGGAGCGCCCTCGTCCAAGACGCTGGCAGGCCCCCCGGAAAGCACTATCCCCTTGACGTTGAACCGAGCGCTCAAAGACTCTATCTCCTCCACCCCTACATCGTGGGGGAGGATCTCCGAGTAGACTCCCTGCTCCCTCACCTGCCTCGCTATGAGGTGGGAGTACTGGCTCCCGAAGTCTAGAACCAGCACGGCGTCGTGGCGCCTCATGCCCACGCCCAAGCTCGTCGAGCACTGAAGCCTATTAAGCAATCTCGCAATCCTGAAGCTGAAAGCAGTGTGCAAGCTCTACGGGAGCGCCAGCCGCTCGCGAGCCTCGCCCGCCACGCCCAGGGGGCTTGAAGAAAGCTACTAGGCTCGCCGCGGGCGTAGCCTCGCGTTGCCGCGCCTAGGCGTGGCGCGCTTATGAAAGCTTTAATGCTTAGGCGCAGCATGCTCTAGGGGGCGAGGTGGCGGACAAGAATATCGAGGAAGGGCTGCGCTGGCTCGACCAGGCGGAAGCCGACCTCAAGACCGCTAAGGATTGCCTTAAGGACGGCAACTACTACGCGGCAGCATTCTTCTCGCAGCAGGCGGCCGAGAAGGCTCTCGAGGGCTTCCTCTACTCGAAGGGCTACAGAGCGCTGCTAACACACTCGGTGCTGGACTTAGTGGGCGAGGCTTCAAAGCTTGAAAGCGGGTTCGGGAGGTTTACGGACTTCGCTAGGGAGCTGGATAGGCACTACATAGGCTCAAGGTACCCGAACTTCTACCCGTCTGGCGCCCCCTACAGGTACTATACGGCTGAGGTGGCTGAGAGGTGCGTGTACTACGCAGAATCGATCTTAGTAGAAGTGAGGAGGTTCTTGCGAAAGTAGAGAAGTACAAGGAGGCTATCGTCAGGAGGCTGAAGCCGAAGAAGATCATCCTCTTCGGCTCTTTCGCTAGAGGCGACTACAGCGAGGCCTCCGACATCGACTTGATCGTCGTAGCGGACTGGAGCGAGCCGTTCCTCGACAGGATCAAGGTGCTGCTGGAGCTGAACGACCAGTTGCTGCCCGTAGAGCCCATCGGCTACACTGAAGAGGAGATCAGGAGAATGGTCGAGAGCGGGAACCCCTTCATACTGAAGGTCCTGGAAGAAGGCGTAGTAATCTACGAGGAAGGTCGCCCCACCGAGAATGAGTAAGCCGGACAAGCGCAGAGCCCTAGAGATTCTTGGCAGAGAAGCCGGCGGCTTTTTCTGGAAAAACCCAGCAACCCCTCGTGCGAATCTCCTTTTCGAACTCTACCTGCGAGCACCTGCTAGCGAACTTCAGAAAACCTGAACTTCAGAAAACCTATCTCTCCAGAGGCTCTAGCCTGACGTGCTACTAGAGGGAGTAAGGCGGAGTGCGGCCGCCCTCCTTGTCTGGGCGTACTAAAGCGTCAAAGATATCCTCGTAGTTAGAGGACAAGCTTGTCTTCGTTCTCCAAGAAACTATGGGAAGAGGGGGAGGATTTCTTACCTTGGCACTCTAAGCTTAGCTTAACAGTTGAAGACGCGCAGCGAGCAGCCTTGAAAGAGTTAAAACGCAGGAACCTTCTTCCTTAAGGCTGGGGCCAGCACCCGGATGCGGCTCCACCACCCCTTGAAGCAAAGCCGGCTAGCTTTTCCCAAGCTAGAAAACGCAAGAGAATAGATGATTGACATGGTATGGTTACAGTTGAGATAAGTAGAACAGCTCTGACTCATCATGTGCTCTACAGCTTCGGGAATTTAATTTGAGCCGATAGCTGTAGATGGACTCAGCGAGTACCGCTGCTCTCCAATCCTTCAGCGCTAGAGAGTTTCCGGCTTGATGCGCGTTAGCCCGGGCACCTTTTCATAGGCTTTGTCGAAAGAAATTATTTTACCATCTAGGTTCAGCGCGGTCGCGGCGTAATGTGAGTCAAAGAAAGATAGGTTGAGCGTCTGCCTCAAGTACACGCTCGTAAGCGCTACGTCAGGTGTCAGCGGCACGTATTCTACGTTCGGTAGCGCAGCTAGAGCAGCTAAGTCCTTCAGGAGCCTACCCTCCCTCTTCTCGCTCCTGTAGATGAGTTCCATCTCGAGTAGGCTGATGCTCGAAATCTCTACGCGGAGTTCGCCCCTCCTAAGCTTCTCGAATATCCTTTCGGCATTTTCGTGGTTTGGGTCGTACTCGTTCAAGTACGCGAAAATTACGTCGTTCTCCAGCAGGGGCATGAAGCATCATCTCCGTGCTTCCTCTTCAGCGATAAGCTCGGCTTGCTTCCTCAGCTCTTTAAACGGCTTCTTAGTGTTGAACGCGCCGTGGAGTGCTTCAAACGGGTCTGAGGGTATGGGGACTACTTTGAGATGATCTCCGGCATTTATGACCAGCACCTTCTTCCCAATGCCAAGGGATACTCTAACCCGCTTCGGGATCGTCAAACGACCCTTGCTGTCGAGCTCCAGTATGCTCATCCCACCTCAATAGCATCGAGCTCAGAATGTGGGATTTAAACTTTTATCGCTTTTCATTGGACACCGGGTTCATGCACGAAGGCGAGACCGGAGCGGCAAAGGCAGAACCTAAGCATTCGTTTACTGCCTTGTGCGCTTTCGAGAGGAGAGCCTAGCCATGAGCGTATAGAGTGTAGAGAGGTTCCCCGAGCCGAGCCCAGCGTACCCGACTGTGTGGATAAAGCTTGCTGCACTCACGTTAACGTGCGCCGGGCGTTTAATGCAGGATCGACCGCTACCTAATGAATGGTTCCTTCGGAAATGACTTTAAATGTGCGTCGGCGAGATGAGCTGTGTATATCTTGCAGAGGTCTTCGAGAAGCTTAAGGTTCATCGTGCTCATCCTGCTAGCCGCCGCCACCCTATCTGCTGCCTCCTGGATCTTCTTCTCGTCTAACCTCTCCGAAAGTCGAGAGGTGCCGCTAGCTGAGGAGCAGGATCAGACTACGCTCTCTCAGAGTCGAGAGTGGCAAGCCATCCCGCTTGGCGCGGTGCCGGTCGCTAACCCTCTAAAGGGTTTTATCCCGTTCGTTGAAACAGCTCGAGACCTCGGAGAGCTGGCACCTATTCCCTACATGATGGAGTTCGCAATTATCCCTGTGAATAGCGTAGTTAAGTGCAGCGGATCAGCGTACTACTTCGACTTCACCTACCTGGAAAATCTTCTCGATGAGGTTGCGGACCGCGGGCACCAGGTGGTACTCCGCTTCTACTTTGACTACCCTAGTCTTCCGTCGGGCATCCCTCAGTGCCTGATCGAGGAGGGATTGAGGGTGAGAGTGTACGAGGATTACGGCGGCGGCTTATCGCCGGACTACGACGACCCTCGCTTGGTGAAGCTTATGGTGGAGCTCATCCGGGAGCTGGGGTTGAGGTATGACGGTGACCCTAGGATAGCGTTCATCCAGGTTGGGCTTCTAGGCTTTTGGGGAGAGTGGCACACGTACCCGCACATCGAGTGGTTCGCCAGCGAAGAAACGCAGCGGGTCGTGCTGGAAGCATACGATCGATACTTCAACACGACGAGGCTTCAAGTCCGCTACCCGAGCGAGGTGACAGGGGGTTATAACGTGGGCTTCCACGACGATTCCTTCGCTTACGCTACGCTGGGAGAAGTAGAATGGTACTTCTACAATCTGCTCCGCAGGTCTGGGTTGACTGATAGGTGGAAAACCGAGCCGATTGGGGGCGAGGTCCGCCCGGAGATCCAGGCAGATGTCTTCAGTAGGGTAGACCTTTTTGAGCACTTCATGCAGTGCATTGAGGCTACGCGCACCAGCTACCTGCTCATGGACCAGCTCTTCTACCACCCATACACTCCGGCAGAGCTGCGCAGGGCAGCTGAAGCATCCCAGAAGATGGGCTACGTATTCGCCGCTCTCTACGCCTCTGTCGAGCCTCTCCCAGGTGATTCCGTGGTTGTGCACGTTGTGGTGAAGAACTTCGGCGTAGCCCCCTTCTACTACAGCTGGCCGGTGGAGTTCGGCATTGTCACAGCTGACGGGGAGGCGGTCTACGCAGAAGCGAGCAGGAACACGGTTGCAGGGATACTGCCCAACGAGACTGTCGTCTGGTCGCACATGCTCCACAACGTCTCCCGCTACTGCGGCGAGGGGCGCTACTTCGCCATAAGAGTCCCGAACCCGCTACCCAAGGGTATGCCCGTCATGTTTGCGAACGAAAAGCAGCTGCCTAGCGGCTGGCTCCTCCTGATCGAGTGCGGGCGGCACAGTGAGCGCCACTAGCAAGCGAGCCGCACTCCGGTCTGCGAGCTCGCAATCGTGTAGCTCAGCTTCCCTAGAGAAGGGTAGCGGCATGGAGGTAGCTATAGCTCGGTGAGGATTCTTAGCCCGAAGCTCCTCAGCTTCTCGTAGTGCCCCAGGTCTCTGGAGAGCAGCGGCGCGTCAAGCGTGAGCGCGGTTGCAGCGATTAGAACGTCTGCTTGGGGGATCGAGAACCCCTGCTTCCTGAGCTGGACGTCCAGCTCCATTGCCTTGAGCGTGATCCGCTGATCGGGGTAGACAACTGTGAAAATTTTCTCGATCAGCTCCTTCTCCTTCAGGTGGTCGCGGCCGATGTAGAGGTATCCCCACAGGTACTCGTAGAGGGCGACAGAGGGCACAAACACGTCGAACTCTAGGAGTTTCAGCAAGAGCCTCTCGTCTCCCCGCTCGAAGATGTCGATGAGGATGTTCGTGTCGACTACAATCTTCTCAGCCACACGCCCTCCTCCCTCAGCTTCTCTCTCAATCTAGCTAGAGCTTCAGCCTCCTCCCCGCTCAGCTGCTTGCTCCTCACGTGCTCCAGCGCCTCGAAGACGAGAGCCTTTTTGGATAGCTCCGCTAACTTTCTCACCGTCTCATCCATCGTCCTACAACCCATTCTCCGCTTTAACTCTACAAGGATCTTGTAAGTCTCCTCCGTGACCGCAACAGTCCTCTTCGCCATCAAGTGCGAAAGCGGTGCACCGGTATATCAGTATTACCATATACTGGTATACCACTGGACAGCGTGGCCAGGCTGGGACAGCTCTACGCGGCTCCGCCCACCCTCTAACCTCCAGCTCGGCCGCTGGCGCTGGGCCGCCCACCGACGAGGCCTAAGAGCGCGAACCCCTCCGGCAAGCTTGCATGTTTAAAAGGCAGGCTGCGGGAGAGCTTACCGTGCCTCTCTCGCTTCGGTTCGGCAGGGTGCTGGTCGAGAGGGCCGGGTACTCTGGCGTCACCTTGTCCCTCGGCGGCGAGAAGCTCTGCATCGACGTGCTCGAGCCGCGTGGCTGCAGCGCTGTCCTCTACTCTCACAGCCACCCGCGCCACGCCCCGGGAGTGGTTCCGCGGGAGGCTCTCGCACCGTTCCTGGGCAGCGTGAAGCCCGGCTCGCAGGTGGACTTAGGCTGGGCGCGCGTCGAGGCGGTTGAAGCGTACAACCCCTGGGAGGGGGCTCCGCACCCCAAGGGCTTCGGGGTGGGCTTTCTCGTGGAGCTGGGGGGCTTGAGGGTTTACTACGCGGGGGATACGAGCTTCGTCGAGGAGCTCTCCTCGCTGCCCGCCGGCCTGGAGGTAGCGGTGCTCCCGGTTGGCGGCGGGGCTGTGATGACGCCTGAGGAGGCTTTCGAGGCTGTGAGGACTCTGAAGCCCGTGTTGACGCTCCCCGTCCACTTCGACGACGAGAAGCTCTACTGGAAGTTCAAGGTACTGGCTCAGCCCTACACGCAGGTCGCTGCCTTGAGGGTGAGGTGAGTGGGCGAGAGGATCGTGCCGCCGAGCATGCGCTGGAAGGCGATGAGCCTCCAAGAGTACCAGCGCATCTACTCGGAGAGCGTGAGGAACCTCGAGGGCTTCTGGGCCCGCGAAGCCGGTAAGCTGAAGTGGAGGGAGCCCTGGCGCTCCGTGAGGGAGGGCGCGGGGCCGGCCTCGAGCTGGTTCGTGGGTGCGAGCCTCTCCCCCTACGAGAACGTCGTCTCGAAGCACGAGGGTACTTGGGTGTGGCACAAGCCTGCGCTCATCTGGGAGAACGAGGCTGGGGATTCGAGGATCGTCACCTACGCGGAGCTCGACAGCCTCGCGTCCAGGCTGGCTGCCGGCCTGGCGAGCCTGGGGGTGAGGAGGGGGGACTGGGTGGTAGTCTACTCGCAGCCTTCCATCGAGTCGGTTGCCGCGATGCTGGCAGCCGTGAAGCTGGGAGCCCCCTTCGAGCCTGTCTTCACAGGCTTCAGCGCGGAGGAGCTGGCCCGCAGGCTCGCGAGGAGGAAGGCGAAAGCGCTGGTCACCTCGTCGGGCTTCCTGAGGAGGGGGAGGGCCGTCCCCCTCGCCGGGGCAGCGCGGGAAGCTCTAAGCCGCTCCGGCGTCCAGGCCCATCTTGTAGTCGCGGGGGAGGGGGCGGCGGAGGGGGGCATCGCTCTCGACGACCTCCTGCAGTGGGGCAGCTTGAAGGAGAGCGCGGTAGTCTCCTCGAACCACCCGCTGTTCGGGCTACACAGCGGGTACGAGGACGGCTTTCACCCTATCGCGCACCCAGCGGGGGGCTTCCTGGTGCAGGTCTACTCGACTAGCCAGTGGATCGGGCTGCGGCCCCGCGACACTTACTTCTGCACGGTGTGGCCCGGCTGGATCACCGGCGTCTCCTACGTGGTTTTCGGCCCGCTGATGGTGGGCTCCACAGTCCTCCTCTACGAGGGTGGGCCCGACTGGCCCTCCTGGAACCGGTGGCTCGAGCTGATCGACAGCTACGCGGTCACCCTCTTCCTCACCACCTCGAGCGCGCTGCGCATGATGTCGCGGCAGGAACCCTCAGCCCTCACCTCGAACAATGACACGCTGAAAGCGGTCCTCGTCACCGCCGAGCCGCTCGAAGCCGAGGTGTGGAGGTGGAGCTACGAGCGCCTCGCCTCCCTCACGGTACCGGTTGTCGACTCCGATGGGAGGAGAGCGGTGCCGGTGGTGAACCTCTACATCCAGAGCGAGGTCGGCACCTTCCTCACGGGGAACCTCGTCAACTACACCTTCCCGCCCGTGGCGCCCGGCTCAGCCGGCCCCCCGATCCCCGGCTTCCACCTCGACGTCGTGGACGAGCGCGGCGCGAGCGTGCGCGGCGCTCCAGGCCGCCTCGTCGTGAAGGGCTCGTGGCCTTCAATGCCTGTGGAGGCGCCGAGCGTTTTCCGGGAGAGGTGGGCTGGAGAGGTCTACGATACAGGCGACGAGGCGGTGATGCTCGACAGCTACATCCACCCGCTGGGTAGGCGCGACCCTGTGCTGAAAGTCAGCGGGTACAGGCTGAGCCCCGGAGCAATCGAGCGGGCGGCCGAGTCCCTGCCCGGCGTGCGGGCCGCGGTCGCGGCTGGGCTGAGGGACGAGCTGAGGTTCGAGGTACCCGTGCTGGTGTACGAGGGTGAAGCGGAGCCCGGCGAAGTTCGGCGGAGGGTGCGCGAAGCTGTGGGCCCTATCGCCGAGCCCCAGCACGTCTTCAGGGTCAGCTCGCTGCGCGGAGCGAGAGCTGAGCTGAGAGCGAAGCTTAAGCGGCTGCTCCGCGAGAAGACGCTGGAGGAGGCGGTGAGGGAGCTTGCCGCCGGCTAACCCTGAAGTGGCTGAAGCGGTGAGGAAGGCGAGGGAGGTTGTCGACAGCGCTCTCTCGGGCGCGTGCGGCGATAGCCTCTGCGAAGCTGTGAGAGACCTCTACGCGAGCTTCCCGCGGAGGGGCTGGCTGGTGCGCGCTACAGCTAGGCTCTTAATGGGGACTGTCAGGCGTTCGAAAGTCCCCTGGCTCTGGTACGTTGACGGTATTAAGGACTTCGGCGACAGCCAGGCAGTCTACCTGGTGGAGCTGGTGGGCGGGGAGGGCTACAGGTGCAGCTGCCACAAGAGCCTCTACGGGTACAGGAGGAGGGCTAGGGTCTGCACGCACGCCGCAGCGGTCATGCTTTACAGGCGGCAGCTGCAAGTGCTCGACTTCCTCGGGGGCTAGCGCAGCTCCTGAGCAGGCGCAGCGCCCCGGGGTGCGCGCTAGACCCGGCAGGTGCGCTGAAAGCAGAACGTGCGAGAGGCTGCCGCCCCCTCCTCGGGGTTCGCGCAAGCACGCCTGAAACGCTAGGCCTCGCTACGGACCCTTCTCGCAGAGCCAGAGCCGGGCGACTCGCTGCGAGCCCTGAGCTCTGGGGAGCTGGATAAGCCGTAGTCGTCTCTCAGGAAGACACCGCTGCGGGCTGCTTCGAGGGCCAGAGGGTTGCCTTTCTTCAGCAGGAGCGCGAACTCCTCCGGAGTCCACACTATAACCTCGTAGCCCGGCGGGGCTTCTACCTTCCTCAGCCTCTCCAGGGGGCCGCCTCCGAGCTCTCCGGTTATTAAGAGAACATCGACATCGCTCCACTTGTTGAAGTCGCCTCTAGCGTAAGAGCCTACCAGGATAGCTGTAGCTTTGAAGCTCAGGCTCGAAGCCCACCTCCTGGCTTCCTCCACTACTCTCCTCCTCTCCGCAGCTCTCCTTCTAACGACCTCCACGTATCTTCGACCCACTCCAGAATACGTTTCGACGCACTAATAGCTTTAGCAGCATCGTCTGCGGTGTAGTACTCGAAGGGCGCCCCTTCAGCCCACGCGTTAGGGTACCTTGTAGGGATGTACAGCTTATCTAGCTCCCTAGCGCAGTCCACCAGCTCGCCCGGGACGCTTAAGCCTCTGTTCGAAGCTTCCCTGAGCAGCCTCGCGACGCTGTGACCGTAGGCGTGCAAGCCGAGGCCGTGCAGCAGAGCCTTTACAGAGAGCTCGGCCGCCTGGTGGGACTTGAAGCAGGCCCAGTTGTAGTCGCCTCTCTCCGCATCCCCCTCGGCGGACTCGAGACTCTTCTTGGCGGTTCTAAACCACCTTTCAAACTCCTCCCTGTCGAGCAAGAAGACCGCTCTCCCGCGGTCTCGAACCTTATAAGGCTTCCGCACCTACTTGTAGGCTAAAAGCCTCAAGCAGGCTTCACCGCTCCCGGGCTCCTCTTCATCAGATCCCCGCAGCTGCCAGGCACTAAGCGAAGCTGAAACCGGTAAGCGTGGTTTTCAACGCTTCGAGGAGAGCGGTGCTCGCGAGGCTGAGGAGTAGCTGGCTCGCAGTATACCGGCCTTCGCGATCACGGGGTGACGTGGAGCGGGCAGCGAGGGTGGCGCGAGCCCGGGGCTGGAGGAGTGGGTTGAGATGCGGGAGCTCGACGCTCTACACCTGAAGTTGGAGAAGCTTGGCCTAGCAGCTGAGGGGTGCGCAAGCCTGAACACCGCTTCAAGTAGTGAAAGAATGAGGGAGAAAAAATGAGCTGCTTGAGGGGTGGAGGCGGGGCTAGCGGCGGGCTGCGAGCTTCCTCTGCCTCGCCACTGCCAAGGCCGCGATCAGTAGTACTACCATTACTACTATATGATTATGATGAGCCACGGGACTCCTGTCTCCGCCGGGGCTTGTGGAGCTGGGCCTCCCGGTACTCCTTCACCCGCTCTGCCCACTACCAAGAACCCGGTTAGGCCGTCAACTTCAATGGTATACGTGCCTTCCCTACTCGGAGCGTACGAGAAGCTCACCGTGGTCGACTCGCCTGGGTCTAGCGCGACAGTCTTAGATTCGATAACCTGGCTGTTGACTTTCAGCATGACCTCGTGCGTGCCGGGCTGCGCGCCAGTGTTCTTGATGTCAACCGAGATCGTCGAGTGGTCTCCCACCTTTACGGAGCTGGGGCTTATTCTCAGATTGCTGACCTCGAACCTCGCCGGCAGGATCCTCGAAACCGTGATGGTGAATGTTATGCCGTCGACTTTCACGGTGTACGTGCCCTCCGCTGTGAAAGACAGCGTGTAGTTCAGGCTCTTCCTCTCGCCGGGGTTCAGAACAACTAAGAAGCTCTTCTCGACTTTTTCGTTCACAGTAATCGTCAAGTTGTGGGCACCGATAGCGTCGCCCGTGTTGGAAACCACGACTGTGACCGGATCCTCCTCGCCCGGCGCCACCCGCTCCTTATACCTCACGTCAGCGATCACGATGTTCGGCCTCGGCTGGGGGCGCACCAGCTCGATCGATAAGAGCTCGATGTCAAGCCACTTCTGGCGGTCAGAGCTCTCGAGGTACAGCTTCACCACGATAGTGCCGAAGCTCGCGGGGGCGAACCAGTACTCGGCGACCCCCCTAAACGCTTCAGGCGCGCTAGAGTACCCCTCCCACCTCCACTTGTAGACTAGAAGCAGAGTGGGGCCCACCGCCCTGAGCTCAGACCCGAGGAAGGTAATCCTCCCGTAACCGCCCTCCGCGAGGTTGTAGAGCACAGCGAACTCCCAAGTCTTTGTGTGAGTGCCGATGAAAGTCGCCCAGATAACTAGAAGCTGGCTCCAGAACATCTCGGCAACCGGGCCAGTGTAGACCTCCCCCTTGAGCTCTACCTGCAAGCACCTGCTAGTGGATTTCGAGATCCATAGGGTTGCGACCGTCGCCTCCTTACCCCTCGGGTAGACTTCAAGCTTAACCTTCCACGCAGCCTCTCCCTGCACGGTCTCCTCCCCGAGGACCTGGAAGCCTATCTCTCCGGAGTTACCGTCGCTATCCGCGTAGCGGTACCTGACCTGCTTAACATTGTTCAGCAAAACCGCTATGCTCTCGTAGTCTACCTGCGCGTAGACCTGGGGGCTCCAGCTCAGCGGTAGTGCCACTAGAAGGGCGAGGCATAGTGCGACCGCCTCCCTCGCTTTCGGGCAGCAGGTTTCTTTCACTCCTTTTCAGGAAAAGGAGGCCTCTAGCCTATATAAGGATTTTTAAACTCAGGAAGCGCTAGACTACCGGAATGCTTAATAATGACTATGTCATAAATGCCAACGATAAATATGAAGTGCCCTAACTGCGGGAGCGAAGTACGTGAAACTGACAACTACTGCCCCAACTGCGGGTACCCCCTCAAGCCGGAAGCGCGGCGAGCCTCTCCGGCCCCCACAGTAGTGGTGCTGGTAGCTCTCGCCGCGGCAATCCTGCTTCTCCTCGCCTTCTGGGCTCTCCCAGCCTTCTTCACTCCGTACTGGATGCCTTGGCACTGCCCGATGTGCGGCTGGTGGCCAGCCTACGGAGCACCCAGAGCACTACCAGGACTCATAGCTTCCATCTTGCTTTTCGCTCTCCTAGCTTTACTCCTCGCCGTGCTGCTACCCTACCTGTTGAGGAAGAGTAGGTGAGCAGCAGCTCGCACGCTTCCCCCCGGTAGCCTCAACCGCTCCCGGGACCTCTACCATGGGAGCTCGTGAAGCCCCGCCTGTTTAAGGGTTCTGTACGCGGAGGATCCCCTCCCAGGGCCTGCTGCCCCCGATCCCGCCTAGCCCGCGACAACGCTCCTTAACCGGGCTCTAAGCTCTTTCGCGTAGCTTTCCGACAGCTTGCCCTCCTCCATCGCGGCGAAAAGCTCTTCCGCGAGCTCTACAAGCTTCTCCCTAACTTCTTCAGGTTTCCCGCGCCCTAGAAGGCCCCACTCGCTCTTCACCAGGCTTGTCTCGATCTCGACGGAGAGCTCGACCAGCAGCTCGAGGGGGTCGAGCGGCCTCCGCCTAAAACGGATGAGCACCGGTAGCCACTGAGCTTAAAGCGCAGGATTCCCTAGATAAGCGTATCTACCCGGGAGGCCGGCGGCGATGGCGCTAGAAGAACTCTTCGAGCGGGCGGCTCCTCCCCGCTGCAGCTTCCCCCTCCTCCACTTCCTCCTCGAGCTCGCGGGTGAGGTAGGGGGTCAGCTCCACCGGCTTCGGAGGCTGGCTCCACTCGCTAGCCCAGTCCAGGTCTTTACCCCCGAGCGCGATGCCGTGCCTAGCCTGGAAGTCGTAGAACCGGATGACCGCGGGTATCGGCGCGGCAGGGCCCGAGACGAGGGCTTCGCCCGTCGCGAGCCCCGAGAGGCCTTCCACCATCTCGCCGACCACGTCCTCCATGCTGCTGAGAATGTACTCCTGGTCTCTGGGGTTCGCCGTCCTCAGCGCGATCAGCGTACCGCACTGGGCTAGCAGGGTCTGGGAGAGCTCCCTGGGCCTCTGGCTCACTACGCCCAAGCCGATGCCGAACTTCCTCCCCTCTTTCGCGATGCGCTCGAGGATTTCCCGAGCCGGGCTCCACCTGCCCTGCGGCGCGTAGTTGTGCGCCTCCTCCACGACGAGGAGGGTTGGGAGCGGCGAGCCCGAGAGGACGCTCGCGGTGATGAGCCTCCACATAGACTTCAGGATGGTGGCTACTGTCGACGCCTGGGCGTCGCTGGGTAGGCCGCCCAGCGCGATGACGGTGAGGCCTGGCTCCAGGAGCGTGCCGTAGATCTTCGCGTAGGCTTCGACGCTCTTCCTCGGCTCTGGCGCGTCAACTTTCTCGTAAACCTTCCTGCTCGCTCTAGGCCTCGTGACGTACCTGAGGTCGGCGTCGTCGAGGAGGATCTCGAGCTTGAGGACGAGGTCGTCGAGAGAGCGGTCGTAGCGGCCCCGCCCCCGCTTCTCGAGAGACTCCAGGAGCTCTTCAGCCTCGAAGTACACGATGTCGTCGGCGCCGGCCCGCTCGTACCGCTTCCGCCTAACTTCCTGCAGGGCGTCCCTCAGGTACATGAGCTGCTTCGTCGCCCTCGAGGGGTCGAGCCGCAGGAGCCCGGCAATCTCCTCGAAGCCCAGCGTCCAGATGGGTACCTCGAGGGGTAGCGGCTTGAGCCCGTACCTCGCTTCGAGCAGGCGCGCCGTCCACCCGGCTGGCGAGGCGACCCTCACGCTCTGGTACTTGCGCGCGAGGGGGACGTACTCGCTGTGAGTGTCCAGGACGATAACCCTCGAGTAGGGGTACTTCTCGAGGATCGAGGAGAGGATCACGGCGACCGAGTTCGACTTACCCGCACCCGTCATCGCCAGCACTGCGAAGTGCCTGGAGCAGAGCATGTTGAGGTTGAGCGCGAGCGGCACGCTCGGGTCGCAGCTCAGCCTCCCGACCTCGATGTCGCCAGCGCTCGCGATCCTGGCGAGGTCCCCGCTGTCCGCCGCGTAGACCTTCTGCCCGGGCTTCGGGAGCTCGGGGATGCCTCTGCGCACTGACCCGTTCTCCTCGAGCCCTACGAGCATCGCGATGAGCTCGTTCCTCGCGGGCCTGAGCTCCGGGTAGCCTTCCAGCTCCTCGACGATCCTCCCCTTCCTGTAGAGCTCGTCCAGCAGGTTGAAGCTGACTACCATCGCGTAAGCCCAGCGCTGCCCGCACTCCACTTTCACGTAGGCGCCCGGCTTCAGCAGCAGGTGCACGCGGTCCTCCAGCGCGGCGAACCTCACCAGGCTCCTGCCGTAAACCGTGACGACCCTCCCAACCTCGATCACGCGCCTCACCTCAAGCCCGCCGCAACCCTGCCTGAGGGGGCGAGCATAGACTTAAGGATTGGGTTCGCCTGCCTCTTGTACAGCTCGTCTGCCAGCAGCCTCGCGAACTCGGGGTTAAGCACCGCGATGTGGTGGACGTAGCTGAGCGGCCTCGGGTAGCCCCTCCTGTCGGCCAGGAAGAGGAGGGTCGCCAGAGCCGAGAGCACAGCATCCTCCGGGACGAAGCCCGGGTACGTCACCTGGGAGACTGCCCCCGCCCTGCTGAGCTTGAAGTAGCCGACACCGTAGCCGCCCCACTCCCCGTACACCCTGTCGAGGAGCTTAGCCCAGACCGCGCAGGGCTTCGGCTTGTGGATCTTCACGCCTTTCAGAAGCGTGTACGCCGACTCCCACCCCCTCCACGCGTAGTCGAGGAGGGAGAGGTCGTTCAGCCAGCCGAGAACCCCCTCCCGCTCGACGATGTACCGGCTCTCTGCGTCCTTCGCCACCCAGAAGGGCTTCACCCCCCTCCTCCCGCACTCCCTTAGGAAGTGGTCGAGGAGCGCGAGGTAAGCTGTCGTCTCGCAGTAGACTACGGCGAAGTCGAGCGCCTCCTTCACGCACTTCAAGTCGGGGCTCTCGCCGCAGAGCTCCCCGTAGAGCTCGCTGCGGCAGAGAGAGATGTCGTCCAGAAGCTTGGCGAGCGAGCGGAGAGGCTCCCCGCCAGCGGCCTCCAGGGCTGCCTTCGCCGAAGCTTCACCCCACTTCTCGAGGGTGCCGGGCTCCACCCTAGATGCTGCGCTGAAGTTCTCGTAAGCGTCGCGGGCGTGGCTGAAGGGGACCATCATCTCGGAGACGTAGCTGCCGTCGAGGAAGACGGCCTCGACACCCCTCCCCACCAGGTCGAGAGCCCCGAGCAGCTCGAAAATAGACATTAGGAGGCTCGCCCTCGACTCGGCGTAGCTCTTCGGGATCAGCAGCAGCACGTGCGGCCTCCTGCTCCCCTTGAGAACCCCCTCCATCCTGTCACCCTCGACGACCAGCGAAGCGGCGGAGAGGACCAGGAGGTACACCCCCCTCCTCTCGTCCATCGCGTAGCTCCCGTCGACGAAGCCCACCTTCCCGAAAGGCTCTCCGGAGATCGGCTTCGCGAGAGCTTCGACACGCTTCTCAACCTCGCTGAGCAAGCGCCCGATATCCTCAAGCACAGCGCCAATAGCCGACACGGGGAAAGCGCGCGCGGTGGGGGTTAACTCTATCGATAAATAAAGGTCGAAAGTGACAGCTCCCCGAGAAAGCTGGAGCGCTGGGAGCGGGGCAGCGCGCGCCTCAACCTTCTCTCCGACCCTCGGCTGGCGCAGCCGCCAGCTCCGCGGCTCGAGCCTCAAGCACCCGCAGGCTAAGCGTTTCGCGCACCCAGGGCGAGAGGAGCAGTGCGGCTGCGCTGAACGCTGCGAAAGCTAGCATCACCAGCGCGGGGTCGTGCACAGCGTAGCCTGCAAGCTGGTAGGCAGCGATAGCCGCGAAAGTGAGCGTGTTGACGAAGGAGAGCGTAGTGCCCGAGAACTCCGGGCTGAAAGCCTCCCTGGATAGCGGCGCGATCACCGAGTGCGTCGCGGTGACCACCCCTACCGCTACGGCGTGAAGCGCGGCTAGCTCCGAGCTCCGGCTGGAGGCGAGGGCAGCGCTCCAAACCCAGAGGAGCGTGTGGAGCGCACAGCTCGCCACGAGCACCGGCTTGCGGCGGTGCAGCACCGAGTCGCTGAAGTAGCCGACGAGGGGGACTGTTGCAGCGAAGGAGATGGATGTGAGCAGCAGCAGCTCTGCAGCCTCCCGGTGGCTCAGCCCGAAGTACTGCGTGAGGTAGCGCGAACCCCAGTAGGACTGGTACGCTATCAGCGCTGAGTACGTTCCGAAAGCCGCGACAGCCAGAGCTATGGAGTGGGGGGACCTGGCGACAACGCGCACCTGCTTCACCGCCTCCCCAAGGCCTCTCCGCAGGCTCCCGGAGCCAACCCCCCTATCGTCCACAGTCGCCAAGGCTACCAGCGCGGGCACCGGCGTGAGGGCTGCGAGAACCAGGAACAAGCCGCTCAAACCCACCGCGTCGGCCAGGATCCTCGCAGGCAGCGTAGCCGCCAAGCTGCCCAGCCCGCCCACCGCGAGCGCTAAGCCGGTGAGCAGGCCGCCCCGATCCTTCCCGAACCTGGTGCCGATCACCCTCTGGAGAGACACCCAGACGGAGGCTCCCCCGAACCCCACGAGAAGCCTGCCCGCGATGAGGAGCTCCGGCCTGCCCAGCGCGGAGAGAGCGGAGCCCGCCGCCATCAACGCCGAGCCCAGCGCGACGTACCTCCCCGCGCCGAGAGCGTCTGCGAGGATGCCTGAAGGGAGCTGCATCGCAGCGTACGTGTAGAAGTAGGCGGACGAAGCTAGAGAGGCGAAGAGCGCGGGATCCCAGCCGGACAGCCGGGCAGCCTCCCACAGCTTGTCCTGCAGAACCCCAGTGCACGTCCTGTGGAAGTACACCAGGAAGTACGCTGAGTAGAGCGCAGCCAGGGAGAAGTACAGCCCGCTGCGTGCCGAACCCCTACCGCGAGGCACGCGACCAAGCGGAATTAAAGATTTTTTAATCTGACGCAGCCCCGCAACCGCAGCGCGAAGCTACGCTCCGGCACACTACGGCGTGCCCTGGGAAGAGAGCCGGAGCCCTCCAGGGAACGGGTAGCCGGTCTTCTCAGCACTCACCGGGCTTCTCCCGCGCGGGAGAGACTTGCCTGCAGAGAGCCTGGAGCCCCGCGGGCCAGCGTTCCGCTCAGCGCGCTCAAGCTCTCTACGCGCGGGATGCTCCCGTGCTGGCTACCCAGAGCCTAGCTATGCCGGCTCTATCGAAGTCAGCGTCTTCGCTCGCTACCGCGTGAAGGTTGTGCACCTCCACTGTCGCAGCGTGAAGAGCGTCAGACGGCTTGAGCCCGTACTTCGCGATGTACTTCCTGGAGGCGAGGTACTCCTCGAGCCCGAGAGGCAGCACCTCGACGAAGGGGAGCACTACCCTCTCGATAAGCTCCAGCGTCGCCGCGTACGGCACGTCGTACTTCCTGCTCGAAACGTAAAGGGCTTCGTCGAGCGCGAGCACGTTCGTGTACAGGTCGTGCTCCTGGACGAGCTTCGACCAGAACGCTTCGACCAGCTCAGCCTCCCTCGGAGGCAGCCTCACGTTGAGGTAGATGATGAGGCTCGCATCCACCAGGACCTTCACGCGAACTCCGCCTCCAGGTCCACCTCCGCCAAGTCCCCGAGCCTAGCCTCCCTCCCGGGCCTCTCCCTCCCCCTCAGCCACCTCAGCACGTCCTCCAGGCTCTCCGCCCTCCTTATGGCGAGCTCATCCTCCCGGAGCTCCACGAGAACGTAGTCGTTCTCCCTTATCCTGTACTTCTCCCTCAGCAGCTTCGGGATCACTACCTGCCCCTTAGGCCCCACCTTCAACCTCAGTCTAACCACAAGTTACACCAAGTAGTACAACCGGTTCTACTACTTAAGCGTTCCCCCGGCGAGGCCAGCCGAGCCCGCAGAAGTGATGGCAGCCCCTTCCCAAGCCAGCCCTCGCACCTGCAGAACCCCAGTTAGCTGCAGGGCGCCCGCAGCTCAGAAACTGGAGCGAGAAAAAAGGGAAAAAATAGAGGAGGGATTACAGCCTCACTTTACCTCCTTGAAGCAGAACCACCAGTCGTAGCACTCGATCTCCTTCCTCCTAGCCTTCTCGAGCCTCTCCGCCGCAGTCTTCTCGTCCGTGGCGGGCGGGATGATAACCTTGCTGCCGATCAGCTCGTTGTTGGGCCAGTTCGCCGGCATAGCCACCTTGTGCTGGTCGCTGAACTGGAGCGCTCTAACAGCTCTCAGAATCTCGTCGATATTCCTCCCAAGCTCCTGCGGGTAGTAGAGCACCGCCCTGAGCACCCCCTCGGGGTCGATGATGAACACCGCTCTCACAGTGTTCGTCCCTTTGCCGGGGTGGATCATCCCGTACTTCCGCGCGATCTCCCCCGTGTCGTCCGCTATGATCGGGAACTTGATCTCCACGCCCAGCTTCTCCTTAATCCACTCAACCCACTTGATGTGGCTGAACACCTGGTCGATGCTCAGCCCCACCAGCTGCACGTTAAGCTTCTCGAACTCCTCGAACCTCTTCTGGAAAGCCACGAACTCGGTCGTGCAGACCGGCGTGAAGTCCGCAGGGTGGCTGAACAGCACGATCCACTTACCCTTGTAGTCGTCCGGGAAGTTGACGACGCCGTGGGTCGTCTTAGCCTTGAAGCTCGGAACCTTCTCCCCCAGCAGAGGCATCCTAACGTGCTCCATGCTCGGTCGCTATAGTCAACCCACCCCCTTGATAAAAATCTAACTCTTAACTTCAATCAACTATCCGAGAGTTGGATGAAATAAACCTTAAAGTTAGGTAAGCGAGCCCGAAACAAGCCGGCTGAGCCCGCCCCAGCGGCCAAAGCGGGGAGAAAGGCAGCACCCGCCGAAAAGCCGGGCCAGAGGGGCCGCGGAAGCCTACAAGCATTTAAGGAGGGCGCGCACTCCATCCGCGTATGAGCAGGCTCGTCCGCCTTATGCTCCAGCAGCTAGGCCTGTACGAGCTCACCACGCACGAAGACCGGCTAGAGATCGACAGAGAAATCGAGCGGAGAACAGGCCTAAGCTGCGACGAAGCCCTCGAGAGGGGCTCGTCTCGACAGAAGAGTTCAAAGCCATCGTCCAGGAAGTCCTGAGAAGGAGAAGCGCCAGGAAGCGAAAACCCCTAGAGATCCCGACCATGTACGCGTAGAGGAGCAGCCCCCGGTGGCGCGGGCAGCCGCCGGAAAACCCTAGCCGCCGGCCCGCCGAGAGGTCGGGCACCTGGGAGGACAGGCGGCGAGAAGCTTCACTCAACCTGCCCGGCCACTAGAGCCACCGCTCTCGCTTTTCCGGCTACCGCTTCCAGGCCGAGGACGCGGCTCCCCAGCCAGAGGGCTTGAGGCTTCAAGCCGGCCGCCCTGAACACTTCGAGAACCTGCTCGAGGTCTCCGAAGAGCACCCTCACCTCCAGGGGCTCGGCGGGCGCGCCCTCCAGCTTGAAGAGCCTGCGCGGAGGCTCAACCAGGAGCAAGCCCTCCCCCGCTCTAACCCTCACGCGGACACCGCTCGAGCCCTTCAACCTCCTCAACTGCCTCTCAGCCTCCTCGAAAACCCCGTAGGCAGGCGCCCTGAGCCTCGGCTCGGGCAGGCTCCTGAGCGGAACCTCCTCCCGCTCCGCCGGAAGAGAAAGCTCCGCGAAAGCCCGCCCCGCGTGGAACCTGACCACCAGCCTCTCGGAAACCTCGAGGTCCAGCAGCGGGCTCGCAGCCATCAGAGGCTCCGCGAAGGAGGATAGGATGCTCGCCTCGACCGCGGCGCTCGCCCTCCCCTCGCACTCGCAGCCCACCTGCACGTCGACCGCAGCAGTCCTCGCGCCGTTGACACCCAGCACCCTGAGCCCATCCTCCACGCTGAGCCAAACCCTACCCCCAAGCAGCGAGGGGCTCAAAACCCAGGAGGGAGCACCCCTAGCCAGGCCAGCGTTCCCCGAGCTCAAGACCCCGCCCAGAAGGTGACGCAACCCGCTTAAAGCCGCTAGCGCACGAGCGGCTTCTCCTCACCGTAGATGATGATCCCCGCTGCCGCCGCCAGGAAGGATAAAGCGTAGAGAGCCGTCACCGCGGGCACGCCCCCGACCAGGTAGCCTAGAGGGACAGCGGCCGCGAAGACCGCAGCACCCGCAGCCGCGAGCCCTAAACCCCGGGAAAGCCTCCCCCTGTAGACCGGCAGGAAAGCGAGGAGGGAGAGAGCGGCGAGGACCGCTGAAGCCAGCGTCTCCGCAACCCTCGCCTGAGGCGCGCCAGCCCACACGAGGAGAAAGCACAGCGGGGCAGAAAAAGCGGCGGGAACCGCCACCGCGACTGCAGCCTCCCAGGCTTTAAGCCCCACGAGGAGCCGAGCCGCGCGCCCCAGCTCGTAGAGAGCGAGCGCGATCACCAGGCCCGAAGAGTACCAGAGCAGCTTGCTGAGAGGCAGCGGGCCGGCAGCCAGCTCAACCCCCAGCGCGCGCAGGAGCCAGCCCAGGAAGGCTAGGAAGAAGCCCAGCGAAGCGAGAAACAGCGCAATCCCCGCAAGCGGGTCCATCGTCACACCCCTCAAAGCCATCACGCGGAAGCTAGCAGCCCCAGCGAAGAGCGCCGCGAAAGCAACAGCGAAGCTCAGCACCCGGGAAGCCAGGACAGGGTCCGGAAGGAAAAGCACGAACACCAACGCTAAAGCCGACACAGCAAGCACAGCCACAACGGAAACCACCAGAGCATCCCCCAGCAGCCCTCCCCCCAACCGCGCCACCCCCCAAGGCTCAACCCAACCCAGATTTAAACCCCACAGCCCAGAAGCAGGAAGAGCCGAAGCCCCTACCAGCGCAAGACGAGAGCCCAGCAGCAACGACAACGCCTTTCAACTCATTCTTCGCTGATACAGGCCGGGGAGCTCCCTCCGCAGCCCCTCGGGCCCTAGCCCTTTCAACTCATTCTTCGCTGATACCTGATAAGTGATGAGGCCGAGAAAAATACATTGTTTTTTAACTTTCAACTCATTCTTCGCTGATACATAGGGGGTGATGCCTCTGTAAGAGTGGCGCCACCCTTTGATGTGTGCTCGTGGGAGTCTTTCAACTCATTCTTCGCTGATACACAAAGATTCCCGTTTTTCTTAGAGTGGAAGCGTTCAAGACTTTCAACTCATTCTTCGCTGATACATTTCGCCGAACAAGTACCGTTCCACGCTTTGAAAAACGTCTTTCAACTCATTCTTCGCTGATACGAGGTGAAGATGTACGACACTTACATCTTCATGAGAGCTGTGGCTTTCAACTCATTCTTCGCTGATACGGGTCGAGAATGTTAACTTCCCGACCCCGAGGGCATGGACCTTTCAACTCATTCTTCGCTGATACCGACCTCGCGGGCTTCGCGGAGAAACGCCACGGTGAGGAAGCTTTCAACTCATTCTTCGCTGATACGCCACACCTGTAATGGGCTCAGCAGCAGTATGTTGTTCTTTCAACTCATTCTTCGCTGATACAGGGGGAGCCTGTAGAGCTTGGGGAGGAGCTTGAGAAGGTCGAGGTCCTCGAAGTCTTTCAACTCATTCTTCGCTGATACCCACCCAGCTGCCACAGCCCCAGGGTCAGCTGACTGGCTTTCAACTCATTCTTCGCTGATACTATTTTTTTCTCAATCCCCTTAAACCAGACCAAGATCCTCTTTCAACTCATTCTTCGCTGATACAATCAGCTGCGGCTCTTGTAACCCTCCTTAAAATCCTGCCGCTTTCAACTCATTCTTCGCTGATACAAACCACAAGGTGACCAGGTTCGCTTCGATAAAAGTAATCTTTCAACTCATTCTTCGCTGATACGTACAGGAGCGCGTCCAGGACGGTGGTGGTGAACTCGGACGTCTTTCAACTCATTCTTCGCTGATACATGTTACGTAACGTTATGTAACATTTTGTTATGTAACGCTTTCAACTCATTCTTCGCTGATACGCGAACTCCCTGGGAGTGAAGAGCGCCGCGCTCTCGGCTTTCAACTCATTCTTCGCTGATACGGGCATATACGCATACTACGTAAAACACCTTGAAGAGTTCTTTCAACTCATTCTTCGCTGATACCGAAGCGGTGGCTAGCGGGCGAGTGGACGCTGGAGCAGGCGTACAGGTACATCTACTTTCAACTCATTCTTCGCTGATACCAGGGCATTGAAGGAAGAGGTTCCATACGCAGTCGTTAGCTTTCAACTCATTCTTCGCTGATACGGCGAGCAGCGGGCCCGGGGCTACGCGCTGATGTACGACTCAATCTTTCAACTCATTCTTCGCTGATACCGGGGCTGGGTGGTGTTTTTAGCTGGTTTTGGTTTTATTTATGTTTTTCTCTTCTCTACTTGGGTTTAATGCTAGGGTTTTCCCGCTCTCAATCTCTGCAAGTTTTAGCGACCTAGGTGGGCTGGCTGAGTGATACGCAACGGGAGGAGGCTTCAGGGAAACTGCTGGCCCTCCGCCGAAACCTCTGAAGGAGGAAAGCCCGCTTTTCCCCTACGGCGCCCGGGCGGAGCCGCACACCTTCCCAGGGTTACTCCTCTCCGGAAAATGTAAATAAAAGTATGCACCGTAAAGCCTCTCATTCAAAGAGGTTAAATCGGTAGCCCACATGATAAGTAAAGTTACGGCAAGTGTTGCCGCTAATCCCAAAGGAACCAAGGCACTTCGTCCCTGATCTCTCTGAAGTCCCTCGAGAGCAGGGGCAGCGTCTCCACGAGAAGCAGGAAGGCGGGGAAGGGTAGGAGCTCTGGAGGAGTCTGCGGAGACGCGAAGAGAAGAAAAGATAAGGCCCCGCTCGGGACTAGGAGCTCCGCCCGCGTGGCGTCGTACAGCATCCGCAGCACCGTCGTCCGCGACCGCGCGAAAGCCGCGATCAGAACCAGGATGCAGGCGGCTGCCGAGAAGGGAAGGAGGAGCGCGAGGATCAGGGCAGGCGCCGGGATGAGGGGAGTGCCAGCGGGGAGCAGCGCGAGCAGCCCGACAGCGTTAAACACTAGCGTAGCGGCAGACAGCGCGGCGTGGACTTTACCCCTCCAGCCGCGCACCTGCTCTTTGATAGCGTGAGCTCTCTCCATGAGCTCGGGGTACGCTCGCACCGGGTTAGCGAAAACAGCGTAGAGTGCAGCGTAGGTCAGCGTGGCCGCGCACTTCACGGAGAGACAGGGGTCGCTGGCGGGCCTCTGGCTCTTCACAAGCCGCGAAAGCTGCCTGTACCCTCTCACCTCGACTGCCTCCAGGGGACAGCTGTCGAGGAGCTTCTCGAGCGCGCTGCGCACCCTCCTCTCTACCGAGCTGTGCAGCTCTCCAAAGCTCGGCGGGGGGACGCACCGATCCTGCAGGTAGTGCAGCGCGTAGCCCAGCTCCCTAACCTCCCCGCTTCCAATCCTGCCCCTCAGCACAGCTGCACGCACCTTCACCAGCTTCCCCAGTATCAGGGAGCTAGGAGACGTGTGATGCGGCACTCTAACCTTCCTCGCTTTCAGCTCCTCATCTAGCTCGTAAGCGTACTCCGGCAGCTCGTCGGGAGCTGAGGAGGCAAGTATGAGCGTTTTCACCCGCGCGAGTAGCTGCCTGACCGCTGGCCCGTCCGCGCTGCTCGCAAGTGCTCTCACCGCCAGCTCTGTTAAGCGCTTGTGAACATCACCGTACACGCCCCACCACCGCGAACCAGCAATGAGTAGAAGTTAACGCAGAGCAGACTCGAAAAAAGGACGATAAGGCTCTTCAGCTCCTCCAAGCTTCCAGCGAGCTCTACGCCCACCTTTCCCGTCATCGCGAAACACGATGCTAGAAAGCTAATAATCCTAGTGAAAAAGGCGGCTCCTCCACGGCGTAAGGCTCCTCACCGCAGCAACGGCTATGAAGCATAAACTCATGCTCCCCAGGCGTGAGTACGCGTGGATAACCAAGTATGCACAGCTTTCTATGTTTATTACTACATCCCTCCCTGCTTCAGAAAGGCTGAGCAGCCCTGCTGCTGCCGACACCGCATGGTTGAAGAGAAGGTAAGCGAGCTAGAGCACACTACTGGGGTCACACAAGTTGAAGCGAAACTTTTAGTTCTTCGTTATTTTGAGCGGTAAAGCTTTATCTACTCCTCAGTAGCGAAAGGGCTGAAGAGGCGGGTTGCCTCGGATATCTCGGATATAATCGATTGATTTTGTCATCTTTCACGGCTTTCCGGGGATTCCGGGTACGCAGCTGGGAGAGTGCTTGAGGCGGTACCTGGAGCTGAAGCGGGTTGTCCGCGCGGCTGTAGGAGTTGATCCACGGGGAGGGGCTGGAGGTCTTAGTGCTCCCTAGGGGCTTGCCGGCGAGGAAAGTATTTTTGGCGGTGCTGGGCTTTGAGGCGACGGTGGTGGTCGGCCCGATTGTCCGGAGGGGGCTGCCCTGGAGGGGTGAGACCTGCTCGGTCGCGGCTTCAGCGCGGCACTTGCGGGCTGAGGGTGTTGTGGAGAGCGTGTGGGGCTTCGCGGAGGGGGTTAGCCCGAAGGTTGAGGCTAGAGTGCTCTGGCTCGGTGGGAGAAGCCTGGAGGGGCTGGCCTCCGGGCTTGTCGAGCTGGCCTTCGGCGCTTCCCGGGAGGGGTGCGCGGCGACGCTTCTCGGCAGGCTCCTCCTGAAGCTGCAGAGTGGGGGGAGGTAGGTGCCCGCTTCCATCACTCAAGTCGAGCTGGTGCTGCGTGCTACTGGGGGCGGCTCGCTGCCCTGGTTCTGCGGGAGCGAGAGCCGCGGAGCCTTCCTCTCCGTGGTCTCGCAAGCCGACAGGGAGCTCGCCGAGAGGCTGCACGGCGCCGGTAGGGCGCTCTTCGCGCTGAAGCCGATCCGGTTCTCGTCGGGCTACAGCCTGGTCGGGGGTAGGGGGAGGCCGCCGGTGGAGGCTGGGGTGGTTTTCGAGCCGGGAGCCACGGGCGTCCTGGAGGTGGCGCTGCTCGACGACGAGGTGGCGAGGAGGTTTTTCTCCGAGGTTCTCCCGAGGGCTGCCGGGCTCTCGGTGAAGGGGCTGAGCTTCAAGGTGGAGGGGGTTTCCGCCCGCGTGGTTGACCCGGCCAGCGTGCTGGACCAGGGGGATGGTGGCGCGAGCGCTGTCGACCTGCGCTTCCTGACGCTCACCTACCTGAACCCTCTCCGCGGGGACCAGAAGTACAAGATCCTCTACCCCGACCCCCTCCACCTGCTCGCCAACCTTGTCGCTTCGGCGCACGCTCTCACCGGGAGAGGCTTCCCGAAGCCCGAGGAGCTGGCGGAGCACGTCTACATCAGCGGGCTCGACATCCGGACTCCGCGCGTGCAGGCCTCCAAGCCGGCGCCCACGGGCTTCGTCGGCTGGGCTAGGCTCACCTTCAAGAAGAGCGCCTCCCCGGAGGCGAGGAAGCTCGTCACCGGGCTCTTAAAGCTCGGCGAGCTTGTCAACGTCGGCGGAAACCGGACTGCGGGCTACGGGGTCGTCGAAGCCAAGCTGGTCCGGGGGAGCGGCGGTGCCGAGTAGGGGAGCCCTGGCCCGGCTCCCCGCGGGAGCCTCTGCGGGGGCTCAGCAGCTAGCCGACCTGCGGCGGGAGAAGTAGGCTGCCGCGATGCACGCGTAGAGGAAGAAGAGCGAGAGCAAAGCCACCGCGACGAGGACGCTAGCAGCTTGAGGCGGGACCAGATCCCCCCTGTAAGCGAGAAGAGCGCCGCCGAGCACGATAAGCGTCAGCAGCACTGCAGCGTAGAGCATTTTGGCGGGAACGGCGCGAGCCCCACCCGAGCCGCCAGCCCGGGAAGCACCCACCCCTCCGCAGCCCACCGAAGGCAACCCGAACCCCTCCCGCCAGAAACCCTGAGAAACCTCCTCATAAAGGTTGCCGGAGCGGGAGCCGGCACGCGCGCGAGCCGCAGAACCCATCTCCGGCTGCTTCAGGTCGAGAGCGGCCCCGCTGCGCAGCCCTAGCGTCTCGAGAAGCGGGAAGCCAGGGGGCTGAGCGCGCTAGGCGGGCTTCTCCTCTGTAGAGGCGGTGGCGGCGTAAGTTATCATGCTGCGGTGTACCTGCTTCTGCGCCTCTATGGACTGCGGGACGATGAGTGAAGAGAACTGGGGGAAACCGCTAGCTAGAGCATCCCACGTGACAAGCTTATCCTTCAACTTCGCAAGCTTGAGCTTAATCTTCTTCATCGAGAAGAAGTGCTCTCCGAGACCTTATAAGGCTTATCCGAGGATAGAAAGCTCAACCCAGCTCCCCAAGGCAAGCTGAAGTTTCCAACCCCGGAAGCACCGGCGGGAGCGCGCCGGTAGC
>JAVYKX010000002.1:0-198530 GCA_038741495.1 Thermofilum sp.
AGGATATTTCGCCGGAGGCGCTTGGCTTCGCGAAGCTAGTAGAGGAGAGGAAGGTTGCAGACGAGAAAATGGTCTTCGTAGAAGGGTGCCCCAACCCCAAGAGCGTCACCATCCTCGTCAGAGGCGGCGCGGACCACATAGTTGATGAAGCTGAAAGAGCGATTCACGACGCTCTCAGCGTTGTGAGGAACGTTATACGCGAGCCTGCCGTCGTTGCAGGAGGTGGCGCTGTCGAGATGGAGGTTGCGATGAAGCTGAGAGAGTTTGCGAGAACGCTGCCGAGCAAAGAGCAGCTGGCCGTGCTCCGGTACGCGGAAGCTGTCGAAAGCGTAGTATCAATACTTGCCCAGAACGCTGGCGCGGAGCCCATCGACATCCTCACCGAGCTCCGAAGGCTACACGCCAAGGGTGAAAAGTGGAGCGGAATTAACAGCTACACAGCTAAGGTTGAGAACATGTGGAATGCTAACGTCCTAGAGCCGGCTCTCGTCAAGAAGCAGGTGTTTAAGTCAGCAACAGAGGCAGCAATAATGATCCTAAGGATCGACGACGTGATCGCCGCTCAGCCGCCAAAGTCGAAGGGTAAGAAGGAGGAAAAAGAGGAGAAAACTCCCGAGTTTGACTAGAGCTGTTAGATAAAAACTTTTTATATACCGTTTAGCTCCCTCTTTCTCTGTTCTTATGACGGCAGAGCAGAGTGCTCACGAGGAGAAAATCAAAATTGAAATCGGACCACCTTGGCTAACCAGGTACGAGAAAGCGAGGATAATAGGGATAAGAGCGTTGCAGATCGCGCTTGGGGCACCAGTCCTAGTTAAAGCAGAGAGAGGGAGCAGTCCTGTAGAAATAGCTGAGAAAGAGCTTAGAGAGGGGGTACTCCCAATAATCATCGTACGCTGGACTCCTAGCGGGCGGTACCAGGAGATACCGCTCAAGTACTTGAGAATGCAGCCTTAGCTTTCCTTTCCGACTCCTATTTTACCGGTTTTAACCTCTACTTCAAACACGTCTCCTATGCTCGGCCTCTCGAGCAGTTTATCCCACTCGTCCTCCGTTAAGATTAAAGTCAACCTAGGTAGGCGGTAAGAACCTTGACTCATGCCCGGCAGCATTCTAAAGATCTGGCTAAGGACCGGCACGAGCTCTCTCGACAGCTCGCTTTCCTCTCTCTGGATTACTACGGGGCCGGGGAGCTCGCGCTCCTCGCTCAGCTCTATTCTCACGAGCTTCTCGCCTGTGGGTGAGTCTATGAGAGATATGTTCGTAACCCTTGCTCTGAATACTACTGCTGACATTACCCCTCTTGCCGACATCCGGCTGATAAATATGCTTGCGTTGTACTCTTCAGGAAACTTCGAAGGAATTGTATGGAAAAATTACCATGTAGGAAATAAAATTCTCGTGGAGCCCCGGCCGGGATTCGAACCCGGGACCTCCGGCTATCTTAGGAATTCTCTCACACCCTTACGAGGCCGGCGCTCTACCGGCTGAGCTACCGGGGCTCTTTAGGAAAGAAAGCCTCATGCTAATTTACTTTTCTCTAACCTACCGCTTCTTTGCGCGTAAGAAAGATAAGGCAAAGCGCCTCAAGGTTCTTAGCTGACGGACATCGGGTGTTGATGACTGACCTGCCGCCGGAGCTACAGCGATGACGACACAGTTTTTTCGCGGCAGTGAGGGGAAAAAGAAAAATACAAGAAACTAGCATCCAGAACGCGGCGGGGCCCGTCGTCTAGTGGCAGGATGCCGCCCTCACAAGGTTTGCTCCCGAGAGCGGCGGTGGTCCCGGGTTCGAGTCCCGGCGGGCCCACCAATCTTCTTCATCTAGCCTCCTGCAGCGATACAACCTCGGGAGACCTTAAAAGCTGCAGAGAAAAAAGCACGGTAACTTATTCCTTGAAACAAGCTTCACTTACCAGCAAAAGGGTTTTTACCGGTAGAACCCCTCTAAGGTAGGGGGTGGGCCGGCGGGCGGGCTACGGCTCACTTCGGCGACGAAGTGAGCTGTGGAACCCCCTCACCTCTGCGGCTCCGCGGCGGCGTAAGCCGCTCGGTGAAGAGCCGAGGGTGAGAAGCCCCGGCCACCAGTGGATATGACCCGGTAAGGGAGATGACGTGGCCGGTGTGCGTGAAAGAAGAATCCCCGCGGAGGAGGGTCAAGCAGCACCGATGAGGTGCCGCAGTGAGGTGCGGGTGGACCCTTAGACTAATCCCGCCTAGAAACAGAAGAGGGGGTACGACCGGCCCATCCCCGACAAGATTTTTTACGAGAGAGGATGGACGACCTTAGAGAATGCATCATGTACGAGGTGATTGATCTATTTGCGGGAGCCGGCGGGTTCTCCCGGGGGTTCAAGGAAGAGGGCTTCAGAATTGTAGCAGCTGTAGAGAATATGCCCCCTGTCGCAGAAACATACGAAGCTAACTTTCCCGAGGCTGCTGTAATTCAGGAAGATATAAAGAACGTGCACTCTCTGGACTTGCTGAGGATAGCTGGACGGAAACCTGATGTCGTGATCGGAGGACCCCCCTGCGAGGCTTTCTCGCGGGCTAATCCCAGAAGGCGGGAGGACCCCTATGAGAGGCTGTATGATGATCCTCTCGGCTCGCTGGTTTTGCACTTCATTAGAGTGGTGGGCGATCTCCAGCCTCGGGTTTTTGTAATGGAGAATGTGCCAGGCATAATGGACGATGGTCTTGACGGTGTCATTAGAGAAGAGTTCGCCCGCGTAGGTTACGATAGAGTGTACTTCAACGTCCTCCGCGCCGAGGATTACGGCACTCCTTCTCATAGGCTCCGTGTTTTCATCTCGAACATTCCAATTAGGCCTAAGCGCTCTGGGCGCTACGTGAGGGTGATAGACGCTATCGGAGACCTACCCGAGCCGGACCCCTCCTGCGAAATACCCAACCATGCTCCAGTACCTCTGAGCGCTAAGAAGCTAAAGCGGGTGGCAAAGCTTAGGTGGGGTGAAAGCCTTGTCCGCTATAGCGGCTATAGGGGGAGAATTCTAGGAAACATAACTAGGCTGCACCCCTATAGGCTTGCGCCGACAGTCATGGGCTCCTCCAGGTTTGTTCACCCCTTCGAGAACAGGCTCCTAACAGTACGCGAGCAGGCAAGGCTCATGGGCTTCCCCGATACGCACGTCTTCCTCGGGGGCCGTGACGTGCAGTTCAACGAGGTGGGTGAGGCTGTTCCTGTGCCTCTAGCTCGAGCAATCGCGAGGGTTGTGAAAGAGTACCTTGCAAGCAGCTAAGCAAGGCTTTTAAACACGAGTGCTAAGCTTGGCTGCTATCGAGGTGTGTAGAAGATGACAGATGTGTTTTCCGGCCTCTCCGGCAGTTCCGAGGAAGAAATGTTGCAGGTCAACGCGATAGACCTGCTCTCAGAATCGATAGGCAAGAGCGTGCTTGTCAGGCTAAAAGGTGGCCGCGAGCTGAGAGGGACTTTAAAGGGGTACGACTACCATCTGAACCTGGTGTTAGAGAATGCTGAAGAAACCAAGGGCTCGAAAACCCGACAGCTCGGAACAATCGTGATTCGCGGCGACAATATAGTACTCATAAGCCCTGGCCCAGAGTAGGTGGTACTTTATGGTCAAGGGTACAACGAGCTTTGGAAAGAGGGGTAGAGGAATAACGCACATACGATGCAGAAGGTGCGGCCGTCACAGCTACAATGTAAGGAAAGGCTACTGCGCCCACTGCGGCTTCGGCCGCTCCAGGAGAATACGAAAATATACTTGGCAGAACAAGAAACCAGTCACGCGGGTGCGACTACCGAGTAAGTAGGTTCCTGACCAAGTACATCGCTATCACGGCGAGTGCTGTCGGTCCGACATCCTGCTCGATACCGTCCACGTAGACCTGTTCCCCTAGAGCAGCTTCCCTTGCCGAAAGACCTGGTTCGGTCCCCCCAAACACGAGGAGAACGCGGCTCACGTTTCCTGAGGCAAGCTCCTTGAATCTCTGGGTCAATGGTTTATCGGAGAACCTCCTCTGAAGGACGAGAACCAGTGAATCCGCTTTCAAAACTTCTGCAGCATCCTCTAAGTCAGGTAGTACGAGAAGGCTTTTCCCCTCTCTCAGTGCCACTTTCTGCGCTTCAGGCACTCCAACTTGCGCTGCCGCTCCCGCAGGTTTCGTAACGACGAAGACCGGGAATCCCAGCCCGTACGCTGCTCTAGCGATCTCGACAACCCGCTGAGGGCTGTTCACGTTGTGCAGCACCGGTAAGACTTCTAGCCTCACCACGCTTCTTACAGGTCTCAACTCAGCAGAAATAAGTTACCCTGGCTGTGCACCGATGCGCCACTGTAAAGGCTTTAATAGCCGTGTGCTTCACAACCAGGAAAGGTGCTGCGAGTGACTGAGGCGAATTTTCCAAAGTACGAAGAGCTCCTTGAGAGAGCTTACAGGTTACTTCCCGAGAGGCGTGCAGGTACAGGAGAGAGATTTACGATGCCGAAGTTCGAGGTCTCGGTCACCGGGAGGAAGACATTCATACTGAACTTTTCGCAAGTTTGCGACTTTCTCAACCGCGATCCACGTCTCCTGAACAGGTACATTTTGAAGGAAATAGCTCTTCCGGGTTCCGTCGAGGGGCACACAGCGGTGATACAGGGAGAGGTGAGACCTCAGCTTCTAAACAAGCTTCTCGAGAGGTTCGTCAGAGAGTACGTTATCTGCCCTGTTTGCGGCAGCCCTGACACACAACTGCAGAAGGGCCAGCGGGGAGTGTTTCTAATGCGCTGCATGGCTTGCGGTGCAGTCACGCCCGTCAAGAGCTTCTAGCATGCTTGCCCCACGCCGATGCTCACCACCCATGGTTTTTCAGACCTCTGAGGGGCCGCCTTTGCGGCCTCCACGGTTTGGGCTGCGGGGAGAAATCACCCTCAGCGGGACCTGATGGCCGGTAACATGGGCCCCGGTGAAAAGAGCGCCGGAGGCAAAGGCCCAAGAGCCGTAAGGCCCGACCCCAGTGATATCTAGCATCTAATGCACTAGGGAGCAGTAAGTTTATAATCCGTGTAGTGTTAGGGTCTGCGGAGTGGAGAGTATGTCCCAGAAGAAGCCGCACCTAAACCTGGTAGTAATAGGGCACATTGACCACGGTAAGAGCACGCTGATGGGCCGCTTCCTTTACGAGGTCGGAGCTATAGATGCGAGAGTAATTCAGCAGTACGAGGAAGAAGCCAAAAAGCTGGGCAAAGAATCCTTCAAGTACGCCTGGGTTCTCGACAGATTAAAGGAGGAGCGGGAGAGGGGAATCACCATTGACCTGGGCTTCTACAAGTTCGAAACTCAGAAGTACTTCTTCACGCTCATAGACGCGCCCGGCCACAGGGACTTCGTGAAGAACATGATAACTGGCGCCAGCCAAGCCGACGTTGCTCTTCTGGTGGTCTCAGCGAAGGAGGGTGAGTTCGAAGCGGGCATCAGCCCCGCAGGCCAGACTAGGGAGCACGTTTTCCTCGCGAAGACGATGGGCATCGACCAGCTCCTCGTAGCTGTAAACAAGATGGACACGGTCAACTACAGCCAGCAGAGGTACGAGGAGATCAAAACCCAGCTCGTAAGGCTCCTCAGGATGGTCGGTTACAAGCCGGAGGAAACGCTATTCATTCCCACTTCCGCATGGGAGGGCGTAAACGTCAGCAAGAGAAGCCCTGATAAGACTCCGTGGTATAACGGCCCCTGCCTGTACGAGGCATTCGACAACTTCAAGGAGCCGCCTAGGCCCATCGACAAGCCGCTGCGTATACCGATTCAGGACGTGTACTCGATCAAGGGCGTGGGCACCGTACCCGTCGGCCGTGTCGAAACCGGTGTGCTCCGAGTAGGAGACAAGGTGATCATTAACCCGCCCAAGGCTGTCGGAGAGGTGAAATCCATCGAGACGCACCACACACCGCTTCAGGAGGCTATACCCGGCGACAACATAGGTTTCAACGTGAAGGGAGTTGAGAAGAGCCAGATTAGGAGGGGCGACGTGGCAGGGCCGCCGACCAACCCGCCGACGGTTGTCGACGAGTTTGTTGGAAGAATATTCGTAATCTACCATCCTACTGCGATTGCAGCGGGCTACACCCCGGTGCTCCACATCCACACGGCGACCGTACCCGTGACCTTCGCTGAGCTCATTCACAAACTCGACCCGCGGACAGGCTCTGTGCAGGAGGAGAACCCGCAGTACATCAAGCAAGGTGACTCCGCTGTTGTGAAGTTCAAGCCAAGGAAGCCCGTGGTCGTCGAGAAGTTCTCCGAGCTGCCTCAGCTGGGCCGCTTCGCCATCAGGGACTCCGGAAGAACAATCGCCGCCGGCATCGTAATCGACGTGAAGAAGGCCGAAGGGTATTAAGGGAAACCGAAGCATTCTCTCGCGGAAGTTTTTAATACCCCTTTTCTTGCTCGCAGAGGGGCATCCATGCCGGGTAAGATCAGGATCAAGCTCACGAGTACTTCAATAGAGGACCTTAACACAGTTTGTGAAGAGATAAAGGAGATAGCGAGACGCACAGGCGTTAATATGAAGGGGCCTATCCCCCTACCTGTTGAAAGACTGAAGGTGGTTACCAGGAGAGCACCTTCCGGCCAGGGCTACGAGACCTTCGACCGGTTCGAGCTTAGAATCCATAAGCGCCTAATAGACATGGACGCGGACGAGAGGGCTACACGGTTGC
Organism: Thermofilum sp.; assembly: GCA_038741495.1. Classification (NCBI taxonomy): domain Archaea; kingdom Thermoproteati; phylum Thermoproteota; class Thermoprotei; order Thermofilales; family Thermofilaceae; genus Thermofilum; species Thermofilum sp. Next base: position 6,687 of record JAVYKX010000002.1, read on the forward strand.
TCATGAGGACAAGGGTGCCTCCCACAGTCCGGATAGAGATAAAGGTTGTCTAGAGTACACAGAACACTCCTTGCAATTGCTGCAGCCCTTTCTACGTTTCTCAACGCTCTGAACCGCTGGAAGCTGCACTTCTCCTCTTTTCGAGTTCACTCTAGGTAAGGAAGCCTCAGCAGACACTGTACCGCGCAGAACAACGTTCCTACCTGCATTACAGCGCGGCAATTTCGAGGAAAAACACACTACTCGCGAAGAGAGAGCGCCATCTTCAGCAAGGAGAAAACTCTAAGCTTGTGGCGGGCCCGCCGGGATTCGAACCCGGGACCTACGGCTATCTTCTCGTATTAGGACAGCGGCGCCTGGAGGCGTGGCCGCCGCGCTTCCTGGCTGCGCTACGGGCCCTTCGCCAGGCTTGACAGGGGACGGTAGCCCTATAAGCTTTTTCCTCTAGAGCGCGCGAGCTCGCTGCGGAAGGTTTATCGCTTAAAGTGCCTTTCTATCCTGTGAAGTTGAGAGAGGTTGCACGGCTGATACGAGCCGAGCACGGTGTTATGGTCAGCATAGCTGTCTTAGCTGGTTACCTGGCCTCTGGAGGGAAAAGCCTCTTAGGAGCTCTTATCGCGTGCATAGCAACCTTTTTCATAGAGGCAGCTTTATTCGCCACCAACGATATATTTAACCTTGAGGAGGACCGGCTAAACAGGCCGAACAGGCCGCTGGTTCAGGGTACAGTAACCTTAAGGGAGGCTTGGAGCATAACAATCCTGAGCGCAATTCTGGGCATTATTCTTTCGGCTCTTCTGGGAACGTTTCCTTTCGTGCTAGCCTGCGCGGCTCTCGCGCTCGGACTCCTCTACAACTACTATCTGAAGCGCACAGCCTTCTTCGGAAACCTCATAGTAGCGGCTCTAACATCTCTCTCCTTTATGTACGGAGCTTTCTGCGCAACTACCAGCCCTCCAGCTAGAATCGCGGTTTTCACACTGATAGCCTTCGCAGCAAACCTAGGCAGAGAGATAATTAAGGGTATAAGGGATCTGGAAGGGGATATGCGTGCAGGAATCTGTACGCTTCCCTGCGAAATCGGTGTCGCCCCCTCCGCGGCAGTTTCCTCGGCGTTCATTTTTTCGGCGGTTGCACTAAGCATTGCAGCAGCAAGGTACTTTACGCCAATCTACCTGGCGTTGATCATCGCGACCGATTTAATTTTTGCATATGCTGCTCTGACTGTCCTCTTAAAGCCTGTAGAGAACGCGGAAAGAGCCCGAAATTTAACACTGATTGGAATGCTTCTCGCAATACTCGCACTCCTGCTGTCGAGCCTCTAGTTAGTCCACACCTGCGCTGAACCCCCTCCGTGTTTTCCCACCTTACCGTAGCTGCAAGTTGAAAGCTGCTCCAGGGTTCCAAAACTTCGCATCCCCACTGCTTAGCTTGGCGAGAAAGAGCTTAGCGTGCCAGCGCTTGACTCGAGAGGCGCGCGTGCGCCCCGAGGCGCTGAACGTCACGCTCACCGGCTCCAAGCCGCAGTTTTAAACCTTCACCTCGCGCGGAGGCGCCGCGCTAGCCCCGGAGCACGAGAGAGAAAAAAGGAGGAATAGCTTGAGGGTTTTCAGCGCGGCAGGGCCTCCTCTAGTACCTGCTTAACTTTTTCCTCGAGAAGCTTCCCCGCGTGGAGGAAGGTCGCGCCCTCCTCTGTGACAACCCTCACGTCTTCCGGCGGGATAATGTTCCCAGCCCTCAGCGCCACCACCAACCCCTGGGGCCTAGGCCCCCGGGGAGAGCCCCCTATCCCGGGACGCGGCCGGGCTCTGCGCTCGGCCAAGTGCCCGGGGGCTCCGCGCGCGACGAGGGGCATACCGACCCCGCCGACCGGCGCTCCGGCGACGGCGCGCTGGGAGGCGGGCGAGCAGGCCGCCACGAGCAGCCGACCCCATGACGCCCGCCCCGGCCATCCCGCGAGGAGGTCGCGGGGCGGGCCCTCGGAGGCGAAAAGCCTATGAAGGGGGGAGTGATCCGGCGCGGAACATTGGGGTTCATTTCATTTCTCGAAAAGAAGCAGAGTTGTTCAACGACCGGGCCAAAAAGTAAAGGTTTATAGTAGCGGTAGTTCGTTCTTTGCTCGATGGTGAGCAGAAAAGTAGCGGAGCTCCTTGAGCCGAAAGCGCTGGCGATCATAGCAGTCGCTGTTACTATAATGCTTTCCGCAGGCATCTTCTACGTTCTTTCGGAGAGGCCGCCGTTTTCTCTCGGAGTGCGCCTCGTCTACCCCGGAGGAGGTGCGCAGACGGTAAGCGAATTTTTTATAGTGGCTTTTCTCTACGCTATGGGCTTCGCGGGGCTCATGCTGATCTACGAAGCGCCTCGACACAGGTACAGGCGCAGCTTCATGATCTCCACTCTACTATCTGGAGCCGCTCTTCTCGTCATTTCCACGCTCTTGCTGCTGCTAGTTTACGGGATGAAGTGAGAGGAGTTCCTCCAGCACCGGAGGGTAAGAGTGGCAGTGCCCGAAAGCTTGAGAAGCGCCTTCAGAATTCTCGGTAGCCGCGGCTTGAAAGTACTCTATGGCCCACCCCTCTCGTGTAAGACCAGCCTCGCCCTCGCGTTCATTCACTCCCGCGGGGAGAAACCAGCCACGTACGTTGGCCTCGGCAAGCACTACCGCACCGCTGAAGAGCTTAAAGGTTTCGTGAAAACTTACGGGATTCTGAACTTCAAGGAAGAGCTGGACTTCCTGCTGAGCTTACACTCAACCCTGAGGGAGGGAGAGTTCTTAGCGTACGATGGTTTCGGAGCCACACTGCTTCCTCTTCGGAGCGAGCTTAAAGAAAGCTCGGTAATTCGGCTGGCAATGCTTGTCGTTGCTCTTCTCAAAGTAGCTGCGCAGACCCATTCAGCCTCAGTTCTCGTGCTCACAACAGAGACCGGTAAAAGTAGACCGCTGATGTTCAAGGCTCTCAGCAGTTACTCGGACTTGTTTATAAGGGTGCAGAGAGAGGAGAAAACACTTCAGCTAATTATGCAGCAACCCAACTTGCTTGAGCTCCATAGGGTTATCTTACCGCTCGACGAGATTTACCGCGCTATAGCACCCCTGAAGAAATATTGATCTAGCAAGCTGCTACGGAAAATCGCGGATGCGCCTCAGCGTGCCTAGAGACTGCATTCACGGTAGGCGTGTTCTAGCCAGCATCATGCCGTACTTGATCGAGAAACACTTTCTCGATGAAAGGGGTGAAGAGCTTTACTTGCCGTGCGATATCCTGGATGAGCGTTTTGCACACGTGCTAGTGCCACTCTACATTGATGCTTTGCGGTTAGGAGTGAAGCTCGTCGAGGTCGGCGTGGATCCTGGTACTGCGAGGTGCGGTATAGCGCTAGCCATCGGCGAGGAAGTGATTGCGACTTTTACCTTACCGCAGCAAGCTCTCGCCGACTTTCTAGGCATTCTGAAGCGCTACTTCGAGATGAGACTTTACTGGGGAGGAGCTATCGAGCCGGAAGAGACAATCGTGGAGGGAATCTCAGATGTAGTCCACGTTAGCGAGAAAGATCTTCCCCTCGTAAAGCTGGAGCACTGTGGCTCCAGTGATCACGAAAGGGACGCTGTGAGAATTCTCGTTAAAGGACGATTAAAGCTGGCGAACGCGAAGCTGAGAGAAGAAATAAAGGATTAAAAGCTTAAAGCGAGGTTTTCGAGTATAGATGCGGAATGTTCACTGTGAAGTGCGAGAAGTGCGGGTTTGTATTTTATAAGGGGGCAAAGCCTCCCACTCTCTACCGTATCTACGTGCAGTACGGAGGCAGGTGCCCCAGGTGTGGGCGGGAAATAGGTTGGGTGCCGAAGGAGATAGAAGTAGAGCATAAGAGAAAAGTTCAGATGAAGAAGTAGTCAGGGCGGGCCCCAGAGGCCCGCGACGGCCGAAGGGGAAGATGAGCACCGGCGCGGATCACGTGGATCCGACAGAGCTACGCCGAGAGCGCTATGCTTTTAAAGCTGCTGGCGTGTTTCGTGCGGGTACTGCGCTTCGGTGATGCGAGATGCCGCTGAGACCTGGAAGGTGCTACAGGCACTTCGGCACACCACCTTACACTAGGCTAGAGTACATAAAGAGCAACCCGCCTGTACTCGTGCCAAAATTCGACCTAGGTAACCCACGTGGTAGTTTTGACACAGTATTGAAGCTCGTCGTAGAGAAAGCTGGCCAGATCCGGGCCAATGCCCTTGAGGCGGCGCGCCAGCACGCTAACAAGTTCTTGTCAGCAAAGCTCGGAGATTCGAGCTACTTTATGCGGATCGCAGTCTATCCCCACCATATCCTGCGCGAGAACAAAATGATGGCAATGGCAGGCGCGGACCGACTGCAAGATGGGATGAGACTATCCTTCGGCACCCCTATCGGCAGAGCCGCGCGTGTGCGAAGTGGTCAGGCTGTAATACTGGTTTTCGTGAGCGAGAAGAATGTGGAGACCGCTAAGGAAGCGCTCAGGCGCGCGGCCTCGAAGCTGCCGCTGCCTACGAGGATAGTTGTGGAGAAGGTATCAGGAGCTCAAGGAGAAGGGGCCGTGATTGATGCCGCAAGCACCTAGCTACCACAAGGAAAGGTTAGAAGCGGCTGTTGAAATTTGGGGAGAAATTCTCAACGGGTCTGTGACCACTCGCGAGCAGCTTGCAGAGCTATTGCGGCAAGTGTACACTTCCTTAGATATTGAGCCAATACGGGGAAAAACTAAGATTGACATCTACGATAAAGAGCTTGCCACAGTCTTCCTAGTAGGTAAGTACGGCCTAGGATTAGAGGAAGAGCTCGAGAAGTACCAGCACTTATTCAGCGTGGAGATTGCGGCCAGCCGAGTTCTAGAGAACATTCTTAACGGAGATGACCCTCGGAAGGCCCTAGCTGAGCACTTCTACAGGGTTGATGAGAACGCAGTTTTTCGCGTGCTCAGGCTAGCGATGACCGCTAACGTGCTAAATTATATGAGCGAGGAGCAGTTTCTCAAAGTTCTGCAGAAGTTTGAAGCCAGCTTTCCGGAATACTCTTCAAACTTCTTGGGTTTCAAAAGATTCTACATAGCGTATAAGCTGGCCGAGAGCATAGCTCGCGGTGATGTAAGAAACAGAATCGAGAAAGAAGCCCTGAAGCATGCGTTGTGTTTAAGGTTGGGTACGGAAAAAGCCGCACCTCCCGATTGGTTAGTTCGCGAAGTCGCCGTAAAAGTTCTGCGCGTACCCGAGCATAGAGCTAACGACTCTCTAAGCATGTCTAGAGAGGAGCAGAAGCATAGAGGAGGTTTTAGAGAGCGGAGAACAAGACGGGCTGCCGAGCAATCCGGGTAAGCTTTTTAAGCAGAGACGAGGGTTGATGCGGGCGTTTCATGCCTAAGAAGAGGAAGAGCAGGGGTAGGCATAAAGGAGGAAAAGGCAAGGAGGATATCGTGCAGTGCGACGAGTGTGGAGCTCTGCTCCCCAGATCAAAGGCAGTGAAGATGACGAAGCCCGTCACACCTCTCGACCCTCAGCTCGCTAAAGAGCTGCGCGATAAGGGGGCTGTGATACCACAGTACACAGTCACGAAGTACCTCTGTTTAAGGTGCGCGATTCACAGAGGAATAATCAAGATAAGACCAGAGGACGAGCGGAAAAAGGTAAAGATGCGCTTCGAGTTCTTCTGATGAATGACCATCGCAGTGAAGCGTGTCTTCGTTCTGCACTCGAATACCGGAGTCACGGCACCTACTTTCACTGAAGCGTCTCTAGCGACCGAAGGGGGCCGTATGGACGTCGTAGCCCGCTCGCTGATCAGCGCGCTCTATGACACAGGAAGGCCTAGACGAGACACGCTTTTCATTGCCGTGCTGCACGGACCTCCAACGCCTCCTTTAGCGATATACTTGAGGCCCTGGCTCCAGGCGGAGCGGAAACCCAGCGAGAGGGAGGCTGGGGCACACCTACTGCGGGTATTAAAAGGAGCAAAGGCTCATGCGTCTGAAGTAAAGCGGGAGGAGACAATAGAAGCTGTGCGCAGCCTTAAGAAGCTCGGCTACCGGATCCACTTGATGTTAGAGAGAGGAGACGATATTAGAGGTGTGCGTCTCGAAGAGGGGAATGTCTTCGTTTTGGGCGACCACATAGGGTTTCCGGAGGAGGTTCAGGAGGAGCTGGAGTCGGAGTGTGATGAAGTTATTAGCCTTGGAAAGGTATCTTACCTCGCCAGTCACTGCATACTCTACCTTCACGAGATACTCGACCGCTTTGAACAGTTCGAGAGGTACCGGGCCCCTTCTACCTGAGGGGCTGACCGGGCATTCTTCGACCTCTTCACACCACTGTAGATTCAGGAACGTATAGCAGCGCTCTGCGGACCAAGGGTTCCACTCGAACCGATTGGCAGCGCGGGCAGCGCAGTGCAGCTTTCCCGAAAATGTTGCCGCAGGTTCTGCAGTACTTAAGGCCGGTAGCAGTCACTGTAAATAGCTTTACACCGCTGTTCTCGAGGAGCTCGGCCATACGCCGCAGCTGCACCGCACTGATAGAGTCTGCTTTCACCTCTAGAACGCTTAGAGTGCTGCCGATCCTTAGGCTGGCGAGACTCTCGAGAGATAGCAGTTCTTCAAAGCGCCGGCCTCCCCTAAACGGAGATAGAGGGTCTAGGGTTCTATCCCCCACCCCAAAGAACTCGGGGTTTACAGCTTCAGGTGGTGCATAAAAAGTAATGTCGACGCTTAGCTCGTCAACGACCTGCTTTATCTTCTTGCTCGACAGCTCGACAAGCTCCCGAGCCCACTCCGCCAGTTGATAGGCGTATACGTCGGGCTTTGAAGCGCCCGCAGGAAGCCCCCTGCCTAGGAAGCCTTCCTCCACATCTACAAGCGACACTTGCGCGCGAAAAATCGGTTTTTCAGGGAGCGATTCCGCTAAGTAGGCCAGCGATGCGCTGGCTATCTTCTTCAATCTCAGGAATAGGCCCCCAACTTTGGAGATTACTTTCTCGAGAAGCTCCAAAGGGTTTTTCCCAAGCCTTTCAGCCCTGCGAACTACCTGGTAGATAGATACCGTGCACGCTCCTAAGTGCACCTGGACGTCTTCTTTAATGCTCCAAGTTAACATCTGCGAAGACGGGATGAGATCCTGGAAGCTGAAAAGAACAGCCGTACCCCCATTTAGCGCCCGAGCTATGTACTGTGCACTATCACCCTCTAGATCAGCGGAACTTCGAAGGCGAACAGCGAGCAAGAGGCTTCTGAGCGTTTGCGTCCTAAAACCCTCCTCTCGGGATATTTCGGGAAATGCTTCAGTGTCTAGAATAAGCGATACGAAAAGGTAGCGGGAAAGCGCCAGCAAGGCCTCCAACATCTCTCTTGATGAATCCTCGGTAACCCTCACTACAACCTCCCGGAGGGGGAGAGAGCTCCCTACAATTTCCCGGAGGAAACTGCTGCCGAGCGAGGGCACGTACGTGGCTAAGACGCCTGAATCCGGCGATGTGAATAAGTTTACCAGCCTGAGGGAAGCAAAATCTAGGAGACCGCACTCGCTGAGCAGTTGAATTGCACCTGCCGATGCCTCTAGCTCCATGCCTGAAGCATGCTTTACCGCTCTTTCTCCAGCCGGTGAACACCCTTCCTTCAGAGCGTTGGCGCTTAAGACGATAGCAGCTAGCTGTGCCGGTATGAGAGTTCCATGCTGAGAAAGGTCTTCGAGAGTTTTTGCTACGACTTTAACTCTCTTAGACCTTGCCCCAGGTTCCTTCAGGGGGCAGGATTCTGCCGCTAATTGATCGAGGTAAACTTTCAAGGGTTTAAGAGTGCCTAGGCTGTTGACAACCAGCAATTCGTTCTCCTCTGCTAGAAAATCGATCTCGAGCTCGAGTATTAATCTCAGCGCTTTGTGACCCCTAGGAGAGAGCAGATACAGGTCATCTGCCTGCGTGACGAGGCCGGCTTCCCTTAACTGCTTTAAGTGATATGCAAGCTGCTCGGGACTGGCTCCTACCTCTTGTGCTATAGCTGATAACTTCTTGCCCCCCCTGCTCAGCGCTTTAAGCACGTTTACGCGGATGGGGCTTGCTAGAGCGTGAAGCACGTCGAGCACCACACTGAGCTCAGGGTATATGGCATGAGTGGAAAAAAGAGCGTTTCGCGCTAGAGAAACCCTCTAGTTTGAGAAGAAGAATCTCAACATATTACTCTCATCACTCGGAGCAGCGCTAAATGTTCAGCTAATCCTTAGAGTAGCCTAACGGGAAGAGGTGATGAAGCCGGAAGTTTATAGGAATTACAACGAATTTTCCGCACTAGTCGTGAACACGCTCTTAGATATGGTGAGGAGAACGAAGGGTAGCGTCGTGACGTTTAATCCCAAGAAGGTAGCCGTCCTCGCGGGAATAGACACGCACCCCGTCGTCTTAACGCTAGTTAAGGATGTTATAGAGAGACTTCGCGAAAAGGGGCTCGTCACAGTGTTCGGTAGAAGCAAACACGGTATCAAGTACGCAGTACATAAAGAAAGCCCTCTGTGGTCCTTAGCCAAGGAGGGTTTCTCGGTATCGCCGTCCAACCCCTTCGACTTCGACAATCTGCTTCTCAAGGTTCGCGTGAGAGGCAGGTTCAAAAGCCAGGCAACCTATTAATCACGTTCTTCTGACGAAAAGTAGGAGCCCCGTGGAGACCTTCGTAAGGAGGGTTTTGAAGCTGGCGGAAGCGGCGGCAGCTGCAGCGGGCTTGAAATCCCCGAACGTAAGCGTCGTTAGAGTGCTTGAAAAGGATCCTGGCTTTAAGCTGGACCTGGTAAAAGTGACCGAGGGGGCCTTTATCGAGCCGGCCTCTATGTCTATCTACGTCGTGAGAGCGACACCGGACTTGACCGTTTTGAGGATCGCGGCAGCGTACTACGCGCTAGCAATGCTGGAAACTTTCGGCTTCTTAGATGTCGAGAAAGCCGCCAGCATGGCTCGGGAGACTTATTACCGGCTGCTCGTACGTCTTTAGGTGGCGGAATGACCGAAACCACCTTGCTTGCTACAACAGTTCCAGGCCTGGAATTCGTAGTAGCTGAAGAGGCTTCAGAGCTTTGCAGGGGCGCGAAGACCTGGTACAGCCCGCTGTCGGGCAGGGTGTTTCTACGAGTGGAGGAAGGCTGCGTACCTCATTTCATCAGCTACGCGAGATCCGTCGAGGGCGTGAGGCTTATCGCAGGCGAAGTGGAGGGCAAGCAGGCTCTCTTAGAACAAGTAGTCAGCTTCCTAAGAAGCTTCGAGCCGGCTGGTCTACGGTTTGCCGTTAACGCGGAGCGCCTGACAAAAAATGCACCTTTCACCTCCTTAGACCTCGCGCGAGAAGTCGGTGAGCACATACGCAGCGAGCTGGGTCTCGAGGTCTCCCTGAACGCACCGGATATTCCCGTATACGTAGAGTACGAGGCAGGGATTTACCGCTTCGGCCTCGACCTGACATTTTACGGAGGTTTGAGAGACAGGCCCTACAGGGCGTTCGTTCATCCCTCAGCACTCAACCCTATAATTGCCTACGCTATGTGCCGGCTCGCAAGGCCCTTCAGGCTGATCCTAGATCCTTTCTGCGGGAGCGGCACGATCCCTCTCGAGTGCTTCCACGTGGACGGCTCGGAGGCTCTCTGCAGCGACGTCCGGTTCGAGTACATGAGAGGAGCTGTTGAGAACTCCAAGCGTGTAGGCTGCTACGCTAAACTGCACTTAGCGGCTGCTGAGGTGGGCTACAGCCCTCTAAGGAGTCGCGTCGATGCAATAATCACAAACCCTCCCTTTGGTCTCAGAGAGAAGGCTGTTGGCGGGCTTCAGCGTGCCTACGGGATGCTTTTCAAGCTGGCGTCCAAGGTCCTGGCCGATGAGGGAAGAGTGGTGATCGTAACGGCCAGGGTTAGAACGGCGGAGCAGGCTGCTAGTAGAGCCGGTTTCGCCCTGGCGAGAAGAGTGCCGATAAGCGAGGGAGGGCTGCGGAGCTACGTGCTCGTCTTCTCTAGGCCGGAGGAGGGTAACTCGTAGTAAAGTAGCGCAGCAGCACCTCCAAGCTTCTTCAGGATGAGGCCGCTCTCGCTCTCAGAGGGTATTACGAGAACTTTACCGGAATTCTCGAGAACGTTATTAAATGCCTCGACAGCCTTGTCCCTAGCTTTCTCGTCCCATAGTAGCTCGTCTACCAGTAGCAGCTCCCTGACTACCCCCCATCTCGAAGCCTCCAACACATTGTCGAGACCTAAGAGCACTCTCCCGGAACCCAGAGAAACATGGCGCAAAACCGTCTCAATCGCTTCTCTTTCCACGTCCGCTCTCACTCCTTTAAACAGCCCTCTCAGGTCCTCCCGCCTCACCACCTCGTATACGCCGGCCTCACCTCCTTCGCTAACTTTGATCAGTTTAGCACGAATCGATAACTCGCTAAGTATCTCGCTTACAATGCTCGCTAACCTCTCTGTGGTAGCAACGAGAATTTCGTCCACTCTCTCTCGACTGTACTCGGACAGTACGCTTTCCAGAAGCTCCTTGAGGTGCGGGTAGAGCTGCTCCCGTATGCTCTCCTCTCTTCCCGTCTTCGAGTGGGTGACCGGCTTCGAAATTCTGAGCTCCAAACCCACCGGTGACAAGAACCCTGCAGCAATCTCTTCATCGCCCACTGAAACCAGAAGTACTTTTTTCACAGCGGACTGCGCTCTAGAAATCATCTCCTTGGTGAACGCGCGTATACCCTTTTGCTTGACCACCTTAACCCTGTCACCCACGCCTAGAGATAGAGTGTGGTACGACCCCCTCCCCCCTACAACCTCCGGCGCGTCTACAATCCTCCCGGTGAGCCTTATCTTGCTGGAAAACTTAGAGTACGAGATCTTCTCCACGGCTATGCCGAGGTAGACTCTAACCCGGTCCCCCTTCTCCTCAGCCTCTCCAACGCGAAGCTGCCTAGTCGTCCAAGCGTAGACGTGGTCACCTCTGTCGAGAATCATCGTCAGGAAGTATAGATCCTCGGGAACCTCTATCACCAGCTCTAGAGAACCCTCCCGCTCATCCAGCATCAAAACTCTCATAGAGTCTCACCTCATCCTCAACAGAACTTACAATCCTCGCGACTACATACCAGGCGTCGAGAGTCTCCTCAGCAATGGAGTAGTGAAGTTTCGAAAGCTTCAAAACTCTCTCGGAGAAGTCGCCATGCTGAAAAGCGCCAATGATCACGGCAGGTCTCTCGTGAGAGGTTATTATCCCGGCCAGGCGCCTAGGGCTAATCCTTTCTCCGCCTTCACGTAGCAGGATGACCACGTCTGGCTGCCAGGACCTCAGGTAATCTTCCAGCGATCCTTCGAAGAGCCAGAGCAGAGGCTTCTCCGCACGAGGTGGCACGCGACCATTGAGGAGCAGCTGCTCCATCAGGCCGACAAAGCGAGGGTAGTTTCTCGGGATTCTGGTGGTGGGATCGACGAGGATTACTAGGTCATTGTAAGTATGCACGACCAGCTCCAACTTACCGGCGAGGTTGAGCATAGAGCTCAGCGCGACGAGCATGCACACGTGGGCAATGTCAGGGCGCCCTCTCTTCCTCCAGTCCCGCAGACTTCTAGCGGCGGCATAATGCAGAGAGATATCGAGAAGAGTTTCACCGGGTTCTTTGCCACGAGCTCTCGCCGCTTTCAGGATAGCGGGGTGGCTTCTAATCTCCTTCGGGACCAGTTCGATTCCTGCCTCGGCGAGCACCAGTAGCAGTTTTTTCAAGTAGGTCTCTCCCCCGAGTAGCCTCACGTAACCCCAGACTGTGGTAAAATAAAGATTTAAGGTCTCTCAGTGGGGCGAAGCCCCTCCAGGCCCTCCAGGGCCGCCTGGATGTTTCTTCGACAAGGTTGCCCGCGCGGAAAGTAGTGATACCCTCCACCCTCCCCAGTAACGACCTTCACCTCCCCTGCCGGGATGAAGTGCTGGGCCCTCGACGCTACCACTAGCCTCGGCCCTAGATGAGCCCCACTTTCCGGGACGCCGCCGCGGAGGCGCTGTGCCCGGGGGCTCCGCGCGCGGGATCGAGGGTCCACCCCCGCTATCAACCGGGAGGCCCCCTCCGGGAGGCGCCCCGGCGACGGGGCGCTGAAAGGCGGGCAAGCGGGCCGCCTTAGGACGACTGCCGGCTCCATGACGCCCGCTTCAGCTATCCCTCGTGGGCCAGAGGACGAGCCACAGAGGCCGGCAACGGCCGCTAGGGGAAAGGGGGCGGCACGGAACGTAAAGGAGGAAGAGGGCGGCTAGTAAAAGCTCTCTGGCCCAAGAAATGCGAGAGGCTAAGACGGGGCGCAAGCACGGGAGGGTTCCGGAGCGGAGGGACGGCGCAACCTTTACACTAGTGTCTTGCATGCACGAGGGCGGATGCAGAGGCGTCGGCGTGATTATGTTCGCGAGCTTGCACTAGAGAGGATTAGGCGGCTGATCAGGCTGGCTGAGCAGATAAGGCATGTGGAGCCAGAGCTGGCAGACCGCTACGGCAGCTTAGCTCTCATGCTTGCGAGGAAAGCGCAGATAAGTTATCCCGGTTTCCTGAAAGCCAGGGTTTGTAGGCGGTGCGGCGCCTGGCTCGCCCCGGGAACCGGGGCCCGGGTGAGGGTGAGAGCTAGAGGTAAGATGAAGTATATTGCAGTCACCTGCATGAAGTGCGGGTACACGCGGCGCTACCCTCTGAGACGCGAAGGGGTGCCGAAGCCTTGGTGCTACCTTTATCCTCACGGGAGAGAGGGGGATAGGCGTGCTGAGAGTTAGGGGGATCTACTCAACTTCACTTGTAGGGCTGCTAGATGAACTGGGGTTCACCTTCTCAGATATAACTGAAAAAGTTAAGGAAAGGATCGGGCACGCAAGGAGTTCAAAAGAGCCCGTAGCGGTGACGGTTAAGGACTTGGAAGACCACAAAGGTATCGTTGTTGTAGGCGATAGTGAGACGGTCCGGTTAGTAGCCTACGGCCTAGCAGCAGTTATTCCCGAAAGCTTTGTAGTGTACGTGGAGTCAGGACCCTACACATCTATGGCTGTTCGCGTTCTCGAGAGAGTTGGCGAGGGGCTGTACAGGGTTGAGTTGCCCTCCGGGAAGAAAGGGTTACTGAGAACCCGCCGGCCAGTCGATGCGGGAATGATCACCGTCGCTTACGTGGTGAGGCCTGACCCCGCTGAGCCGTTCCTCTCCGAGGGGCTCGCCGTAGTGGGGCGTTACGCGCGTCTCGTGGAGCAGGAAAAGCACAGCGTGAGCGAGCATATCTGGGACCAAGGTAGGGCTGCGGAGCTGCTCTCCCTGGCTCAGATGCTCGTGCCTGAAGGCTGGGGCGTGAAGTTCCGGAGCTCTGCGGGCAAGGCGCCTCTCGTAGAGGTGATGTCAGAGGTGAAGCATCTCATCGAGAGGGTAGCTGAGCTGAAGAGAAAGGCCAGCAAGTTAGAGGAGCCTTCTCATCTAGCGAGCGGCGAAGCGATAGCTTTCGTGCACTTCTCCCCCACCGCTTCGGTAGTGCTGGACAGGGTGCGGAGCAGGTACTTTACCACTATCCCGCTGCACCATTTGCTGAAGTCAACGGGTTCTCGAGAAGTTAGCGAGCGTGTTGATAAACTGGAAGCTGAGGGGGGCTGCGACAAAAGCACCTCCTTTATGCTTTACGCAGATCAACTCAATCGTGTCCTTCAAGCTGGAACAGTAACGCTCGTGCATAGAAAGCTACTGGGTAAGCACCACACGTGGGTTGCAAGTGCCACAGTTTCCGCGGAGGGCTTCCTCCTACTAAGCAGAAGTGTGCGCACAGAGGGTGTGTACGACGGGGTGGGTATCCCCAAGAATGTCGGTGACAGCATACTCTCCGTGACCTGGCCTCTCTCCCGAACGGTGGCCCACTTTTATTTCGACAGCAAAGGTAAGCATAAGGGAGCTTACATCAACATCAACACACCGCTGGACTTCTTCGTGGAGCCGCGCCCTACTTTAACGTACATCGACCTGCAAGTGGACGTTGTCAGAGTGGATGATAAAGTTCGGGTGATAGACGAGGATGAGTTTCAGATGCTAGTAAGCGAGGGGGTGATCTTCGAGCGTGATGCTTCTCGATACAGATGCCTGGCTCGCGAGTCGGCCAATATACTCGCGAGAACCGCCGAGCCGACTGACGTAGCTTGGGCTCTGCTGGAAGCTCAGGGAAAATGCTTTAAGGGAGAGAGCGTTGAGGAGGTGGCGGCAGCACTGAGAAGGTTAAGGGGGCTGAGCGATGGACGTGCTTTTCGCGCCTTGGAGGATGAAGTACATTAACTACGCTAAGATCGAGAAGCCACAAAAGTGCTTCATCTGCGAAGCGGCGGAGAGCAGTGATCTGAAATCCAACCTGGTTGTGTACCGCAGCGAGTCAGTTATAGTTCTTATGAACAAGTTCCCCTACAACACCGGTCACCTGCTAATCGCGCCTGTAAGGCACGTCGCCGACTTGGGAGAGCTTAGAGACGATGAGTTATGCGAGCTTGCAAGAACTCTGAGGATGGCGGTCTCGTGGCTGAAAAGAGCATTGTCGCCTGACGGTTTCAATGTGGGGATAAATCTCGGGAAGGTGGCAGGAGCTGGTCTCGAATCGCACATTCACATACACCTGGTTCCGAGGTGGAGCGGGGACACCAACTTCATGCCCGTAGTCGCCGATACTAAGGTTATACCCGAAGCTTTGGAAGACACGTATGAGAAGATAATCTCAGCAAAAAATAGCAGTAGTGCCTAGAGCGAGCTTGAAGCATTACATCTCCTATCCGGCTAGCTCGCAGCCTCTACCTGAGCTGCTAGACTACGGTGTAGATATTCGGACCTGCACTCTCGGAAAGCTAGTAAAACTCCGCCAGGAGGTGGGAGACGGTAGCACGCGAGCAGCGTAGATACTGAGGTTTACTGGACAAAACCGTATCCTATCAGCCTCCACCTACCGCCGTACTGTCTCGAGATAGCGACGCGTTGACCTTTTTCGGCGACAACAGGTATCCTTAGCTTGAGATGCACTACATCGCCCTTAACAGAGCTCACCAAACCTAAGGACAGCGCAGTGCCGACGTTGATCATTAGGGCCTCACCGGCTCTCAGCGGCTCTACAGGGCCAACTTTCTCAACGCCTACCACTCTTTCCATGAGCTTGTACTCTAAGGTTATCTCCTGCAGCGGTTCTGGAAGCCTCCCAGGTTTTCCAACAACGTTCCCGATGAGCCCATCCGCTTTCGTCAAGCTGGGGTCTAAGTTTGTACCTACGGCTATCAAACCCCCTGGGTAAGCTACTTCTAACTGCTCGCTTCCGGACATAAGGGAGGTTATCTCTGCGTAGAGAGGCTCGTAGCGGTCCTGCCCGTCCTGCTTTACTTTGGCGCCCGGCAGTATCTCTACTTCATCACCGATCCGGAACATCCCCTGCACGACCGTACCTCCGAGAACACCGCCCACGAGATCTCTGGCCAGGGTGCCCGGCTTATTCACGTCGAAGGACCTGACGACAAGCATTCTGGGATCCAGGGAGTGGTCCCTCCGAGGGGTTGGGATGTACTTCTCGATAGCCCACACCAGCGCATCAATATTAGTCCTGTGCATAGAAGACACTGGGATTACAGGAGCGTTCTCAGCCCAAGTCCCCTCCAGGAATTCTTTAATCTCCTTGTAGCTCTCGAGAGCCCTTTCCTTGCTCACTACATCGATCTTGTTTTGAACCACGATAACGTTCCTAACACCAACTATCTCCAACGCCATAAAGTGCTCCAGGGTTTGAGGCTGCGGGCACTTCTTCGTTGCATCGATGACTAGCAGGGCGCCATCCATCAGCGCGGCGCCCGACAGCATGACAGCCATGAGCATCTCGTGCCCCGGTACATCGACGAAGGAGATCTTCCTCACCGGCTGCAGCTGGGACCCGCAGTACCTGCACTTCAGGTCTCTGGGAGCTGTCGCGTGAGTGTAGTAGGCTTGCGGGGGAGGGCACTGGGGGCACTTGTAGACGATTGCATCTGCATAGCCCACCTTCAGCGTGATACCTCTCTTCAGCTCCTCTGAGTGCCTCGAAGCCCAGATTCCCGTCAGAGATTCAACAAGGGTTGTTTTACCGTGATCAACGTGACCAGCTGTGCCTACATTCACGAGCGGCTGCTTCAAAAGCGACTGCGCATCAGGCCCCATACGCACCCTTTCCTCTCTTACACCTCGTTTATATAAAGGGTAGCGTACGGGAGCCGGCTGCCTGCAGTCGAGCGCCGGAGAACATTGGAGTAGGAGAGAGCGGAACCCCTGGCAGGAGCTTGTCAGGTCAAGT
This sequence comes from Thermofilum sp., assembly GCA_038741495.1. Lineage (NCBI taxonomy): Archaea > Thermoproteati > Thermoproteota > Thermoprotei > Thermofilales > Thermofilaceae > Thermofilum > Thermofilum sp. The sequence continues at coordinate 22,993 of JAVYKX010000002.1, forward strand.
CGAGATTATCTCTACGTAACCTCCTTTCTCCAACTCCTCGGCCATTTTTCTCGATAAAAGTGCTATATCACCGCGCTTGAAGGGCCCCAGGCTTGCGCCGTGATCCACGATCTTGGGGTAAGGTTTCAGGAAAGACACAAGAACCACTTCGCGAGCCCTGCTGGCTGCAGCCTCGCCTCCAGTGGAAAAAGCCTCAGCCTTACTCTCAGGGCCCCTCAACAGGGCCTGCTCATCTTCTTCGGGCGCCTTGCTTCCCTCGAAAAGCAGGAACACTCTCCTAATGCAGTCCACTATGCTTCTCTCTTCTTCTGGAATCCCTGCAGGCACCTCGCCTTTCTTGAAAAGCATCTGCAGCTCTTTCTGGACCCGGAGAGCCAGAAGAAGCTTAAGAGACTGTAATAGCAGCTCGGCAGTAACCTGGTCGCCGCTGCTCTGCGCTTCTTTAATCATCTTGACCGCTTTCTTGTAAAAATCGCTCTCGAGCGGCTCCAGGTCTGGGGAAAGCAGCTCGCGGGAGAGTGCTACCTGCACCTGAGAAGTGCTCAATAGCCTACACCCATCACACCTACCTTACACAGCAAGTTCAGCAGCTTTTTCTCGAACCCCATCTCTATCAGCTCGTCGAGCCTATACCCATTACTTAACAGTTCGCTGGCCACTTCGCAGTACTCATAGGGGAAGACCACCCACCTGTCGATAACGCGAACGAAGTAGTCGGGCTTGAAGCTAGACCTGCTCTTCATATACAGGGTAGCTGTTCTGACATCCTCAGCTCCTGCCCCTCTTACGAGCTCCACCGCGGTCTTAAGAGTCAACCCTGTGTCGGCTATATCGTCGACTATGAGAACACGGCGGCCCCGCAGGTCTGGAAGATCCTGGTACCACACGCTGCTCTCCGCCGACCTAACACCGATGCCTTTGTAAGACTTTATCATCAGGCTCGAAACTTCCTGTATGTTTAAGAGGTCGGAGAGCAGCCTCCCGACGATCCAGCCTCCTCTGGCAATAGCCACCAGCAGATCTGGCCGGTACCCTGACTTCCTTATCTGCCCAGCTAGGAAAGCGGAATCTTCCAAGAACTTGCTCCAGCCTAGCACCAGCAGCTCAGCACTCATTACTCTCTACTGCCCTCTAGAAAAAATAAGCGTTTCATCTGGAGCTCGCCGCCGCGGCAGCTGAACCGCTTTCCGCTGTTCTTCAGGGGGTTGGAGATAGCCTTCCCTTAGGCGCCGCTGAGAGCGCGCCTGATGCCCTCCGCTAAGGCTCTCGCCGCCGTGACTTTCGCGAAGGGGTTGGGAATCGTATCCGAAGCTATCACTTCGCTTACGCCAGCGTGAAGCATGCGGGCTTCAGCTCCCTCAGCGAGTATCGCGTGAGCGCAAGCAGCGATTACTTTACTAACTCCGCTGCTCCGTAGCAGTGAAGCTGCTTCAGCTATGGTGGAACCGGTGCTTATAATATCGTCCACAATAACTGCTCTCTCGGCTTTAATCGCAGTAGCAGTTACGCTGACCTTATCGTCACCCAGCCTCTCTTTTCTAAGGACATGGTAACTAGTACCGAGAACCTCTGCCACGCGGCGTGCCCATTGCTCAGCTTCCTCGTCCGGTGCAACCACTGCACAGTCCCCGCATCGATGAACTTCAAGAAGGTACCTGGCGATGTCCGGCATTACGGAGACGTTGTGCACACTTACGTTAAAGACCGCTGAAGGGTCCCCGACCCTATGAAGGTGAAGGTCCACGGTTATCAGCGAATCTATTCCCGCTGCCTCTAGCTGCCTCGACACGACCGTTAAGCTGATTGCTTCTCCTCTCTGAAACTCCGAGTCCTGTCTCGCGTACGGTAAGTACGGCATCGCCAGCACAACCTCTCTAGCGCCCAGCCTCTTCGCGGTGCTCGCAGCCAGAAGGGCTTCGATGAGGCCATCGTTGGGTCTCCGGCCGGCGCACGTGAGAATAACTACGTCCTGACCGCTGACGTCGACAGGTATCCTGACGTAAAGTTCGCCATCAGGGAACTTCCGCACCAAGAGAGCGGCATGCGGAATACCCGCTGTTTCCGAAGCTCTCCGTCCCAGCTCTGTGCACCAGAGCCCTGAGAGCAGTACTGTCATCGAGATATGAAGCGAGTCTAGTTATTAACTTCCCCGCTTGGTTGAACGGCTTCTAGAACGAGGTGCCTGCTTCTCGCGAGGCTGCGAGCCTTGCCAGTAGAGAAGCTTACCGACCAAAGCTTCAGGCTTCCACCTGCTGGTATCCACTTTAACGAGAACGAGTGGGCTCTTCACGGGCCCTATGACGTCGTAAACGTAGCCTATAAGCATTAACCGGTCATCGTAAATTTTATCGCCGATAGCTGGCACTTCACGGGCCTCGACTACCAGGTTACCTCTCTTGCTGTAAAGCCTAACACGCCCGAGCACACGCATCGCTCAGCCCGAAAGCGATGCGCTGGAAATGGAAATATATGTTCGCTACATGTGAGCATCGAGGAGTATGAGCAGGTACTATCTTGTGCCTACCGCCTTCGGCGTGATACTTACCGATGAGAGGGGAGAGGTCGTAGCGAGCACGATCTCCGCCTCCTCGGCGGAGAAGGGTAAGGCAGTAGAGTACATGAAGAAGATCGAGGCGGGGGAGCTTGCCGAGGAGGATTTCAGGCTTCTTTCCGAGAAGCTCTCTGAGGGCGACAGCCTCGTTGTTGAGGACGAGGACCTGGCGAGATTTCTGGCAAAGACGCTGAAAGTCAACGTGAGTACCGCTCCGGGTTCAGGCGTATTCAAGGAGATACGCCGTAGGATGTCGGAGATAGTCGCCAAGCTTGCCGGAATCGAGGTCGAACAGTACTACGATAGACTGCGGGAGGCATCCATCGAAGTGACCAGGAGCAAGGTAAAGGAGGTTGCAGAGAAGAGGGATCTCTTCATAGCTCAGGCGATACGCGCCCTCGACGACGTCAACAAAACGATTAACTTGTTCGCTTCGAGAGTTCGGGAATGGTACGGGTTACACTTCCCGGAGTTAGATGAACTCGTGGAAGATCACGAGGATTATCTCAAGATCGTTAGCAGGATTGGCGACCGTAGGAATATAACGCCCGAAGCTCTGAGGAAGCTAGGCTTCGAGGATGAGCTCGCTAGAAAGATTATCTCGGCTGCTTCCACTGGAATGGGGGCGGACCTCACGGACTTCGACCTCAACGCGATAAGGCTCGTTTCAGACGTGGGGTTACAGCTCTACTCCATTAGGCGTGATCTCGAGAAGTATATCGACGAAGCGATGTACGAAGTTGCACCAAACGTGAGAGGGCTCGTCGGCCCGCTTCTGGGAGCACGGCTGATAGCCCTCGCTGGAGGGTTAAGCAAGCTCGCAACGCTGCCTGCAAGCACGATACAGGTTCTGGGCGCGGAGAAAGCGCTCTTCAGAGCCTTAAGGTACGGGGCAAAGCCGCCAAAGCACGGCGTTATATTCCAGCACTCTCTGATCCATAAGTCGCCTAAATGGCAGAGAGGCAAGATAGCCAGGGCGCTGGCCGCGAAGCTAGCAATTGCAGCCCGAATCGACGCGTTCACGGGCGAGTACCGTGCCGACGAGCTGCGCGAAGACCTTGAAAAGCGAGTGGAAGAAATACGCGCACTGTATCCCACACCACCGCCGAAGAAAGCGCGAGCAGAGGAAAAAGAAAAGATGCGCAGAAGAGGTAAAAGGAGGTAGTGCAGCTGGGTGAGCGGTATGAGCATTAGGGCTGTGGGCGTTGAACCTCATGAAAAGTTTCCCGGTGTTTACTGGATAGAGTTTGAAGATGGGAGCAAGCGTTTAGCGACTGTGAATCTAGCGCCTCGAGTTAGAGTTTACGGGGAGCAGCTGGTAGTGATGGGGGGACAAGAGTACAGGGTATGGAACCCGTACCGCAGCAAACTCGCAGGCGCTATCATGAAGAATTTGTCGATAAACCCAATAGCACCCGGGTCTAGGATCCTCTACCTCGGTACGGCCTCTGGCACTACTCCTAGCCACATCTCCGACATCATAGGGCCGAGAGGAGTCTTGTACGGTGTCGAGTTCGCACCTCGAGTCATGCGGGAGTTTATAGAAAAAGTCGTGATTCACAGGAGAAACGTGATACCGCTCTTGGCCGATGCACGCTTTCCGACAAAGTACGCTCATATAGTTGAAAGAGTGGATGTAATTTACGCGGATATAGCTCAACCGTTTCAAAGTAAAATAGTAGCTGATAATGCTGATTTGTTCCTCGAGGAAGGCGGGTGGATAATGATGGCGATCAAGGCAATGAGTATAGATGTGACCAAGCAGCCCTCTGAGACTTATAAGAAGGAAATATCGCACCTGGAGGACAGAGGCTACAAAGTTAAGGAGGTACTGCACCTTGAGCCGTACGACGAAGCACATGCGTTCATCGTAGCCAGGAGAGATTGAAGGAGATGGAGCACACTGAGAGGAAAGTTTATTCCACTGGAGCTTCAATATAGTTCCAGAAAGCGGAGGACATGAGAGCAAGAAGCATCAGGCGCGTAGAGCTTAAAACGGGTAAGTATTGCGTAGACGAGGTTATAATTCACGAGGATACCGAGATAGTGCTTAGCAAGAGAGTTGAAGATGCATCTCTGCTATCTAGAGGTATGAGCGAGGAGCTAAGGGCTATGGGCGACTTCCTCGAAGCGCTCCCCGTAATTTCCGCAGAAAAAATACAGGGGGAGAGAGTGGAGGAGGGTATCGTTTACTCGAGGCACAGAATCGCTGTGCTGAGCCGCAGAACTTTGGAGGAGATTTTGCAGAGAGATTCCGAGGAACCTCTGGTGTACATGGATAGGGGAGGCATTTACGTGAAAGTCAGGGGCGACGTTCTGCGGAGATTGCGGGAGAAGCGGGGGCTGAGCCGCAGCGATGTTGCAAACGAGTTAAGGGTATCTCCGAGGATGGTCGCAAGGTACGAGGAGAACCTCTCGGATGCCACTCTTGAGGTGGCGGAGAGATTGGGTAACCTTTTTGGCCCGGAGGTGTTTGAACGGCTCTCGATAAAAGCTTTAAAAAGATTCTTCTACGAGTCGGGAACTGTCAGCACTACACACCCTAAGGATGCTTACCTGGGGCAGCTTCTCGTAAGTTTGGCGAGATACGGCTATAGGGGTTACACCTTCTCGCGGGCACCCATAGACGCTGGCGCTAAGAAGAGTGAGGGCGTGTTGAAAATAGCTATAAAGAAACGCGAAGCTCAGGAGGATGAGCAGGAGCTGAACTTAGCCAGGGAGCTCGCGGAGGAGACCGGGACCAGGCTTGTCGTCGTATCGGAAGCTGCGGAGTACAGGAAGTACGGTGAGAACTGCATAGTTGTTCCAAAGAGCTCGGCAAGCGAAGTTGCAAAAAGAATAATCTCTCAAATCTCATCGTTCGACGAGTCTTCATGAGTAGCACTCCGTGCCCTCTAACCGAAATTTGGGAGGGCAAGGCCAAGATAAGGGTCTGCGACCTTAGCAAATTTGCCGACGAAAAAGGGTATGTAGATCCGGCGTGGGCCCCCGTCTTCTACAATCCTCTCATGAAGTGTTCACGAGACATCTCATCCGCAGCCGTGGGAGCTTTTGCCGAAATTAGGGGGAAGAGGCTGAAAGTTGTAGACGCTTTTTGCGCTACGGGTGTAAGGGGAATCCGCTACGCTCTTGAAAACGAGGCGGTTGAGCTTCTGTACCTAAACGACATTGACCCGGTTTGTTACGAGCTTACTCTGAGGAACATTGAGCTAAACTCCCTCTCAGACATAGCACGTGCCACCAATTTGGATGCCGTACGCTTCTTCTCGGAATTCGGAAAGTTCGACGTTGTTGATGTGGATCCTTTCGGCTCCCCGGTCAAGTACGTTGACCCTGCTTTGAGGGCGGTCGCTAACGGGGGGATGCTATGTGTCACAGCAACAGATCTCTCCCCGCTTGTGGGAAAGTTCCCAGGAGCATGCATGAGAAAATACTTCTCTTACGTGGCCCCGACGGAGTTTGGTAGAGAACTGGCTGTACGGGTCCTCCTATACTTCATCGCTAGAGAAGCTGCGAAGCTGGATCTCAGAATAGAGCCGCTGCTGTCCTACTACATGCTTCACCACGTTAGGGTCTGCGTCCGCGTTCTAAAGAGAAAAGTCAACTACAGCTGGTACGAGAAAAACATCGGCTACGCTGCGTACAACCCTTTAACGCTCGAACGATACATGGTGAGCATAGCGGAACTTCAGAACCTGCGGTCTCCTGTGCGCGCCTCGCCGATGGGACCCCTGTGGACTAGCAAGTTCGCAGACGAGTACTTCGCGGAGAAAACGCTTCTCACGTACTCGAAGCGTGTTGAAGAGGCTGGCTACTGCCCCCAGGGTAAGCGCGTGTTATCGTTGCTGCTCTCCGAGCTATCACTACCCCCGCTCTACTTCACTACCGATGCGATCGCCTCAAAGTACGGCATCCCACTGGAGGCGCCGCTGAGGGAGGTGATCGAGGAGCTTCGCTCCAGAGGCTTCGCAGCTTCGAGGACGCACTTCGACCCTAAAGGCTTCAGGACAACGGCGCCGCTCGAGGTTACGGTGAAGGTACTGGAGGAGATTGCGGCTCGGAATAAACCTGCTGATCAGTTCCCGAAAACGCTACCCGGATAGCGCTCGACACCTACTCTCGAGACCGCCCGACTCTCCGTGCTTCATCGAAGGGTTTTTATTTAGTGCCGCGGGTAGCAGCCGGTGCTCTTTAGATGGGATACTTCAAGTACATCGCTGAAATGTGGCATAGTCGAGCGGACGCTCACAGGGCAGTGCAGCGTGAAAGGATGACTAAATGGCGCCGCGAACCTGCTGTGGTCAGGGTTGAACGCCCCCTAAGACCTGACAGAGCTCACGCGCTAGGGTACAAGGCCAAGCCAGGCTACGTAGTGGTCAGAGTAAGGGTCCGTAAAGGCGGCCTCAACAGGCCTAGACCTCGGAGCGGCAGAAGGCCGAAGAGAATGGGGGTCGCAGGGTACAGCCCCCACAAGAGTACTCAGTGGATAGCTGAGGAGAGAGCTGCGAGAAAATTCCCCAATCTGGTCGTTCTGGGATCGTACTGGGTCGGTGAAGATGGCGTGTACAAGTGGTACGAGGTAGTAATGGCTGACCCCAGTCACCCATCTATTAAAAACGATCCCGAGCGAAGATGGATTGCTGGCTACGTCGCTAGAAGGAGAGTTAGGCTCACGCGCGAGAGAGCGTTAAAGATACTCTCAAAGATAGAGTTGGAGCCGCCGAGCGGACCTTCCAGGACGCAAGGAGAGGTTGATGGAGCTACCAGGACTTAAAGAGCCTGTACGCATCGAGCTTTCTTGCCATGTTCACGCCACCGAAGACGAGCAAAAAGTTCTGAGAGCGCTTTGGAACGTTTTGCCCGAGCACATGCGTGAATCAGGTAGGGTATCGGTAACTAGCTTCAAGGCCCGCGGGTACTACGGCAACCCTATTCTTATCATCACCGCGAGCGTATCGGGTCCGGAAGCTAAAGAAGTTCTGGAGCACCTGTTCGAAAAACTAAGCAGTGAAGACAGAAAGTACTTGTCAGCGACTTTAAATGCTCGCCTCCAGGGTGGGAAGCTCTACTTAAGGTTGAACAAACAGAAAGCCTACGCTGGAGTTATCGGTCTCAGCGAGGGCGATGATGTAATCAGGGTGGTCGTATCCTTTAAGAGAAAGTGAGTTCGAGGCTTCGCCTCATGCCGCGCCGTAAACTCTACGATGCCTTTGCAGGTGGCTTTAAGGTAGAGGACATCGAAGAGGGTGAAGACAGGGTCTCCTCGATTCTGGAGCAGGTAATCAGGGAGAGTAAAAGGTCAATGTTCCGCGGCTGCCTGCCCGTACTCATGCTCGATAGCTATGGTGCGAGAACTGCGAGGGCGGCAGCCGCCGCAAGTAGCTTGGTCGAAAAGGTGGCAGCCAGGGAGAATTACAGATGTTATCTGCGTTGCCACGTATACGCCAGAAGTTTAAGCGAGGTGAAAAGGTTAGTCGCGGGAGTAAGGAAGCACTGCGTGATAGTATCCGTGGAATCAACCTCCAGGGAAATTACAGCATTTGCGTGCAGAGATAGGAGAGTGGACATAGTTACGGTAGTTCCGGGGGTCACTCAAGCGATCCCTCGGGGAGACCTCTTATACGCCATCGATAGAGGTAGAATCTTCGAGCTCACGTTAAGCCACCTACTTGGAGGGGATAAGCTGGAAATCGCGAGAAGATTATCATCAACCCTGCCTGTTGTGCGCAAGCTTACCCAGAAAGGCTTACCCCTGATACTATCCTCCGGCCCTCGCCTGCCTTACACGCCTGCGAGCTACAGGGCTACGCTCTCCTTCGCGAAAGAAGTCTTGGAAATCCCCACAGATGTAGTGGCACGGTCGATGGGGCCCGTACTGGAGTCGAGGATTAGGCAGAATCTTGAGAAGATTTCCGGGCTAAGGCCAGTGGAGGGTGTTATCATTGAAAGCTAAGCGCCGGTACGTGATAATCCGATGCAGGGAGGGGCCGATGGAGCCTGAGAAGATTCTAGCTAGGATTTCTGAGGCTGTCGCTAACGCTTTCGGTGTCGTTGGGCTAGCGCACGTCAATCCCCGGCTCGTGAGCAGGGAGCCGGGGTCCCTGCTTATAGTATCTGTAAATAGGGAGGGCCTGGATAAGCTTCTGGCAGCTCTGCTCATCAGCGAGGAACGTTCCTTCGAGATCATTAAAGTAGCTGGAACGGTTAGGAGGGCGGCAAGAATACTAGCTTCGCTTAGCCCGGCTGGAAACGAGTGCAGGGACGAACGATAGACTAAAAGCGGTGGCTGCGCAGTTGAGGGGCATGCGAGGGGTTTGTCTGAAGTAGTATGTCCAGAGTGCGGCTACCGAGGAGTACTCGTGCTGCATGAAGACACTGGTGAGTATGTTTGCCCCCAATGCGGCTACGTTTTCCCAGAGCCCACGTTTGAGCGGAGTCCACCATTAGCGCGCGATATAGAGAAAGGGCGCATACACTACGCTGTTAGCCGCGGTACTTCAACAACTCCACCATCGGTATCTAAGCAGTACGCTCGCGGTTCTTACAAGCTCGAGACCACTACTAGAGGTCAGCGGCGCAGCAGCAGTGTACTGCGCTTGCTCTCAAGCCTTAAGGTTCCAAAGCATATAGCAGAGGAGGTGCTTCAGCTGGTTGAGAAGGCGGCAAGAGGAGGCTTACTTAAAGGAAGAAGTACACGGATAGTTGTGGCAGCCCTTCTCCTTTACGAGATGAAGAGAAACCCGAACCTGCAGGTAGCTACCGAGGATATAGAGAAGCTTGCCAGAGCAGAGATGAAGAAAGTGTACAAGTGCTACCGCCTGCTGCTTAGCAGCGGTATTATACAGGAAGCGCAGTCCGCGAGACCGCGGAAGCCTAGCCACGTCGTAGCAAGCTTGGCTGGTAAAGCAGGGCTGAGGGAAATTTTTGCGCAGCAGAATATACCGATAAGAGTAGTTGCCCACTTTGCGGACGAGGTGGCGGTAAAACTTCAGGGGAGAAAGCCGGCCGGCATAGCTGCTGCGGTGATGTACTTGGTGTTTAAAATGATGAACATTAAGAAGACCCAGGTAGAGTTAGCGAGGCTTGCTGGAGTTTCGCCGCTCACTCTTCGACGATTGTCCAGACAGATACCCGAGCAGCTTGAAATAATCATCAAGGTTTAGGTGCTCTGAGCGGTGAGGCGCCGCAAGGAGATGAGAGACAAGAAGATTTATATCCACTCGGCGTGCTGGTTCGTGCTGCCTCATAAACCGCGTTAAGGCGTGGTCTCATGGCCGACCTGATAACCGAAGACGTACAGAAATTAAGGGAACAGATGGTTGAACTGAAGAGAAGACTGCAGGAAATTAACCAGAGAGTTCTCGAGGCGCGCAGCAGCCGAGACTCCGCTAACGGGGAGATCAAGAGACTGAGCGCAGAGCTGCGAGCTCTTCGAGATCAGTACCAGCAGGTGAAGCAGCAATACCTCGACTTGCTTAACCGCAAGAAGGAGATCTACGAAGCACTGGCCAAGAAGAGGGAAGAGCGCAGACGAGTCGCTGAAGAGCTCCGCAGCACGAGGGAGCTTATAAAGCGCCTTCTTAACGAGTATAGAGCTCTCCAGAACTTTCTCGGAGCGAAGCGCTACGATGAAGAAGAACTGCGGGCTAAACTAGAGCAGCTTGAGTGGCAGTACCAGACAATGACTTTACCACCCGAAGTTGAGAAAGTGGTTATTAACAGGATTCGGAGCCTTGAGTCAATATACGTTAACGTGAAGCACCTTAACGAGCTCAAATCCAAGATCGAGGAGCTGAGAAACAAAGTGCAGGTGCTCCGCGAAACGGTGGCGAAGCTCAGCGAGGAGTTGAAGAGCATGGTCGACAACTACCTTAGAATCAAGAGCGAAGTTGCAGAGCTGCGTGCAAAGCGTGATGAGCTGCGCAGTAGGATGAAAGAGATCTACGATCAACGCGAGAAGATTAGAGAGGTAGCTAACCAGCACCACCAGGAGTTGGTGCAGCTTCTTGCTGAGGAGAGGGCGCTCAGGGAAGAGCTCGAGAGAGTTGCCATCCTCCTCAAAGCTAAGGAGCTGTCCAGGCACATTGAGGAGAGGCGCAGGCTTCTCTACGACAAAGCAATGGAGGCTCTCGCCAAGTATCAGCGCGGGGAACCCATTACGTTAGATGAGTTCAAAGTGCTGGTAGAGTTCAACCTCATCCAGCCTGGAAAAAGCTCCTCGGAGAGCTAGCCCCCAAACTTAATGATTCAGCAACTCTTATGCTTCGCAACCAGGTTCTCTAGCTAGTGTCGGAGCACTATAGCACAGCTAACTCTGAAGCTATCGCTGAGGATGAGCCGGCGGTGTATCTCCTAGCGCCAAATTCAACCTGCTGTACGCGAAGCAGGCAGGATATCCCCACCTGGCTTCTGATAACCTCAGTGGGAGCAAGAAGCCCAACCAGCGCGGCGGATTGGGCACCTAGGTATAAGGAAACTAAAGCTTTAATACTAGTTGTAGACCGGTGCCTCCTGTGCTCCGATTGAAGCTTAGTAGAGAGAACTTCGCCAAGCTTGCGGGTCACTTGCTTGAAGTTTTGGGAAGCGAGAGAGTGGCCATCGCCACCATCTTGACGCTAGCATTCATCGTAGCACTGCTCTCAAGGCTCACGCCGATGCATTGGGGAGTGTACCTCAACGAGTTCGACCCGTTCTATGAGTACTACTTAGCCGAGAAGATGCTTGAAGAGGGTGGTGGAAACCTACTGGGTGCTATAGCTTGGTGGTATCGATGGTGGTTCGAAGACCCTAAGCCTCGGGACACGCTCTTCTGGGCTCCCTACGGGAGGGATCTAAGGGCCTCAAGCCAGCCCGGTGCAGCGATATTCACGCTTATCATGTACTTTGCCTTGAAAGCTATAGGAGTGGACGCTAGCTTGTACTTTGTCCACGCGATTTCGGTGCCTTTGGGAGCCGCAACCGCTGTGTTCGCAGCATACCTCCTCGGGAGGGAGATAAAAGACAGCAGGGTCGGTGTTCTATCCGCGCTGATGCTAGCGCTGAGCTGGGCTTACGCTTACCGTACAAATTTTGGAGCGAAGCACGAGGGGTTCGCCATACCCTTCATGCTGCTGGCTTTCTACCTCTTCCTCAGCGGGTACAGGAGGGGGTCGCTTACGAGAGCTGTACTCGCTGGATTATCGATGGGGGGCGTCGTCCTGTCGTGGGGGGCGTACCTCTACCCCTGGAACCTCTTGGCTCTCGTTACCCTAGCTTGGCTCCCCATCCACTGGAGTGATACGAAACTCGCTAAAATGTTCCTCGTAACCAACGCCATAACGACTCTCTTTGTAGCTACCACCCCACGCTTCGGCCCTACAGCAGCATTTTTCTCGATCACCGGCGCTCTGCCGCTAGCTGCAACGATACTGTCGGTGCTGGCTCTTCTGGGCGCTGGCTACTCTGCGGTTCCCAGGGTCGACATGAGAAAGCTAGCTTTAGGGATCGCCGTAGCGCTCATTCTCTTCGCTGTTATCGGAACAGCTACGGGAATCCTGGCCCGCATAGCGGGGAGGATGGTAGCTGTCCTGGTGCCCCTAGTGCGCGAGCCCGGAGTCACGACGGTAGCGGAGCATACTGTAACCACGTGGAGCAGCATGTTCGACGACTTTCAGACGGCCCTCCTCTTCGGCATAGCGGGAATGTATCTCTGCTTCCTTAAAGCGAAGGAGCGCTTCTCCGAGCTTTTCTCGGCCTTATACTTCGCCACATCGGTGTACTTCTCCGCATCGATAGTGAGGCTTTTGCTACTCTTATCCCCGGCTGTAGCCGTTATCGGCGCAAAAGGCCTCATAGAGATCTTGGACAAAGCCTCGGAGACTGTAGAGGCGAGAGAGGCGAGAAAGCGCGGAGAAACATCGCCGGGGTGGTTCCTCCTAGTAGCGGTAATAGTTCTTCTTGTTTTCTCTCCATCCATTCTAGCGTCGAAGATTCCCCTATATTCACACCAGCCGCCGCTCATACTCTCGTCCTCCGTCCCCGTTGTCAGATACAACTACGAGTACATGGACTGGCTTTCAGCGCTTGAGTGGATAAAGTTGAACATCCCCAGAGACGCAACGATCGCGACGTGGTGGGACTACGGCTACTGGATAAGCGTGAACACGGAGCGGAAAACCACGTGTGATAACGCCACTATCGACACTAAGCAGATACAGCGGATAGCCAAAGCGTTTATGTCGGACGAGGAAACGGCTCTGGAGATTTTCAGAGAGCTTAATGTCACCTACGTGGTCGTCTTCGAACCACTGCAGTCCATACAGATCTACCCCGGTGTCAACGTCTACTTCTCAATGATACACCCAGCGCTCGGCGGCGATATGGCGAAAAGCCCACAAATGCTGAGGTGGATAGGGCTCAGTGCGTCAGACTACATCTACGGCTACAGGAACGGAACCTACGCGACACTAACCGACCCTCAAGGCTACACGGTTTACTTGCTACTACCCGAGAATAACCCGAAGGCATTGAACGCGACACTGTACAAGATGATCTTCGCGAGAAACTTTAAGCAGCAGCTATTCATATTCGACAGCTTCGTCGCGAGCCAGCTACAGGGCTATAAGGGACCGATCCTCAGCATACCTCCCCTCAGAAACTTCGAGCTCGTGTACGTGTCAGAGCCCAACGGATGGGTAAAAATCTTTAAAGTTAAGTCGTAGACCCCCCTCCACCACTCGAGCTTTCTGAAGTAGCTCTTAGCTTCATCAACCTTCTATACTTACCATAAGGATCTTCTGGCGAAAACTTTGCTGGGTGCGGGGACCTCACGGGCCCACCACAGTAAGGGCACTTTTGCGTGTTAAGCGTGTAGCGTCCGCACGAGACGCATCTCCTCAGGAGGCCTCTCCTACCCATAGCTAATCACTTCTTCCCCTTAAGCACGCTGACCGATACCGCGCAGCTTTCTCTCTTAGCTCTTTCTGTGATCGCCTTCAGTATCTCCTCGAGAACTTTCTCGCATGTCATGGGGTCTAAAGACTCTATATCAAGCCTGTACTTGGGTGCTCCGATAGTGTATATTTTTACACTGACGTTATCAGGAAGCTTCAGTTGCTCCTCCCATGATATGAGAGAATCTTTAACGCTTTTTAAACCTCCTTTAAGGCAGCTCAGAGTAATCAAAGCACTTGCTCTAACTTTCTTAAACTTTATACTCTGCTTGGCGACGTTCGCTACCGCTCGCGCCCACTTCTCGCTCACACCGACTGCTGTAAGAGCATCTACACCTTTGAGAGCGGCTTCCTCAAGCCCTTTGAAGATCTCCCCATAGTGATCTTCGAGCTTCCACCCAACTTCCTCGTATGCTTCGTCGAGAGTCCGTCTAAGAGCTCTCGCAGCCAGCTCGAGAATTTTCTCGGCCCTCTGAGCTCTCTTCCACTCTAAGAGCTTGCTTCTCTTCTCACTGTCTGAAACCCTCCTCAGCGAAACGTCTACAATACCCTTCCTGGAGTCGGCGCGGATGACCTTAAAGATCGCTTTCTGCCCCACCTTCAACACATCGCGAATGCTCTTAAACCAAGAGTGGCTGACTTCACCTAGAGGAACGTACGCTCTGAGACCATTATACTCATCGAGAGTAACGAAAGCACCGTGATCATGTATCTCCGAAACCGTTCCCACGACAAGCTCGTTAAGTTGAGGGAATGACGCTCTCTTTCTAACCATTCTAACCCCTTCGCTGCTCTGAAACGCTTTATAAAAATCCTCCTCGCACCCTCTCAGAAACTTGGCCGAGGCTGCGACCCGGGCTTGCACCTTAGCCTCAGCTTCGCTACCTAAGAACTTCTATCACCTCAGCGATAACGGTAGCTTTGCCGCCGCTCGGCTCCACGAGAACTTTACCGCACTTAAAGCACTGCACGGTTGTGGAGGCGTGGCTGAACGTGACCTGTACATTTCCGCACTCGGGGCATTTTATGCGTATGAAACGACTTCTCGGCTGGGGAACAAGCGTTCTCCCGGGCCGCGGCAACCTACTTCACCCTTTCAACGATTTCTAGCTTCTTCAGCCTTATTCCCTTCCTGTGGTAGGTGTAACCGCAAACCTTGCACTTGAGCTTCAATACCTGCTTCTTGGTAACCTTAGCCGTTCTTTTCTGCTCAGGCTTCCTCTTAGAGCCGTAACCTTTCTGCTTTCTCAGGTATCTTCTCTGACCTTCTGCCAGGGTCCTTCTCTTCCCAGCCTTGTACAGCGATACTTCATGCTCTGTGTGAGCTCGGCACTTGGGGCAGTAGGTTCTGATCAAGTTGGGCACTTGCATTCTGACCCCCTAGAGAGTCCCCTCTCTCCGCTAATTGACAGGATTTAAGCATTTCCTCCTTTTCGCATAGCAACGTTTAAATAGATGCTTTCAGAGCCCGAGGAGAAGGGACTCCTCATGGAGTTCTGCCCCGTCTGCGGCTCCCTCCTCTTACCCGCGTCCGTCAACGGCAGGAAAGTACTCAAGTGTAAAGAGTGCGGCTACGTGAGTGAGAAGTCTAACCCTCGCTATAAGGTTACTGAGACTATAGCGCGATCTCCTCTAGACAAGGTGGCAGTTGTCGATTTAGATTTCTCTACTCTACCCGTAGTCACCTACAAGTGCGAGAGCTGCGGTAACGACAAGGCGTACGCCTACGAAGTGCAGACGAGAGCCGGGGACGAACCAGCGACGAGGTTCTATATCTGCACGAAGTGCAGGAAAGTCTACAGAGAGTACGCTTAAAATTCTCCAGGCGCAGCGCAAGATATGGTACACATTAACCTTATTTAGAGTCGCTACGAGGTAGTGGAGGTGACCTCAAGTGGTCAGGTTCGTGTTCCCCGAGGCTCGAGAGTGGAGGTACATTATTGAAGGGTTGGCGACGATAGTCGATGAGGCTAATTTTCTCGTTGGACCTGAAGGAATAAGACTGAGAGCGCTTGACCCCGGCCGCGTTGCAATGGTGGACCTGTTCATACCTCCGTCCGTCTTTGAAGAGTACAAAGCAGAGGCGGAGGCGCGGATAGGTGTCGTCCTGGACGACTTTGTCGACATAATGAAGAGGGCTAAGTCGGATGACAGGCTTATCGTAGAAGTGTCGGGGAATAGGCTCTCCGTCGTGCTTTCAGGAAAGGCGGAGAGAAGGTTCAGGCTCCCTCTACTCGATATAGCAGGTCAGGAGCTTCCGACACCGAGGCTTAACTTCACGGTAGCCGTGAAGATGCTGAGCGATACTCTTCGAGATGCTCTTAAGGATGCTGAGCTGGTCTCCGAGTCCGTCCGCCTGAAGGCAGAGAATGACTCGCTGTACATGATCGCGAGAAGTGACAAGGGCGAAGTCGAGACTAGGTTTTCTATAGATACGGGCAGCCTCCTCGAGATCGATGTAAAGGAGCCCGCGGAGGCCAGCTATGCGATAGAGTTTCTGGACAAGATCGTGTCGAAAGCCTACCGCGTCAGCGAGGTAGTGGCGCTGAAGTATGCGACAAACATGCCTCTTGAGCTCACCTTCGACGTTGCAGGAGGAGGAGTGCTGAAGTATCTTCTCGCGCCGAGGGTTGAATGACGTCCGAACAACTACGTGTCATCCTATCCAGCGAGGATTATGCTAGATACCCGTTCCTCCCGGAGGCTCTCAACCACTTAAGAGAGTTGGGACTCACTCTCGAAGATCTCTCGAGTACCTCCCTCGGAGCGATAATACTAAGCAAGGCGAAGGACAGGCTGGCAAGGGTAATTGAGAGCAGCACGTACCCTTTGCCGGACGAAGACTACAGGGCCGAGATCGCCGCCTTTTACGCTTCCTTACTCATTCTTGCCGGCATTAGCGACCAGAGGTTAACGGAGAAGTTCGCTATCGCGTACTCTAAAAACGTTCACCTCTTTCTTAAGCAGGAGGTTGAGAAAGGTAATTTTTCTAAGCTCTTCTACATAGCTCACCACCTGCTAGGGTGGAGGGTTCGGCAAGTTGGCGAAGGAGTAATGGTGCACTTCAGCGACTATGTGCAAGCTCAGCCGGAGTATGTTGGTCCCTGGAAGCTCGTGAACAGGCTTGTCGACCGTGGATACGTTTTCATCAGCTGGCAGGAGCTGGCGAGGTTGCTCGAGACGGGAGTAAGAAAGTACGTGGTTTCGCTGGTGAGAGACGTGAACGTTCCCACCAGTTTGCCTGAGAACGTTTACAAAGCCGTAGAGGAAATATCAGCAGCATGGTCTTCAAGGCAGCACGACCTTAGGGCTATCGCGAGGACGGTTTACTCGGAGAAAAAGGAGGGCATGCTACCTCCTTGCATGCGGGAGCTGCTTCGAAAGCAGTCATCGGGAGAGAACCTGTCCCATAGCGCGAGATTCGCGCTTGCAAGCTTCCTCATCAGCATAGGTCTTTCGGTAGATGAAGTCTTGGATCTTTTCCGCTCCTCACCAGACTTTCGCGAAGATATCGCCAGGTACCAGGTGGAGCACATCGCAGGGTTGCGGGGTTCCAGAGTGAAGTACTCACCTTACAAGTGTGATAACATGAGATCCTTGGGCCTCTGCAGGTGGGAATGCGAAAAAGTATCTCACCCCCTTCAGTACTTCTACCGTGCTGCACGCGGTAGGGTGCCTTCTAGCAGGGAGCTTTGGTGATCTCCTGTGGCGCGAGCTTTGGAGAGCTTGTTCAAGAGCTACTACAGAAGGACGAGCATTCCTCCTCCTCCAATGGTAGAGTCTAGAGAGTTCGGTTTTCAGTTTTTCGACTCCCAGAGCATGCTGAGACACCTGGCTTTCTCGAGCGGTGAAGAGCTTAACAGGTTCCTTCGGGAGCGTGTTCCGAGGCATGCGTACTACTCTACTGCGCTCTACGAGCACCCTTCGGTCCCGGACATGTCGGAGAAAGGGTGGAGAGGCGCCGAGGTGGTTTTCGACATCGATATCGATCACGTGTATACGCCCTGCAAGGATTTACACGACAGCTGGAAGTGTCTAGACTGCGGTGCTGAAGGAAGGGGAGCGCCCCTGAAATGTCCTGCATGCGGCAGCGAAAAGCTGGAGAGAAGTAACTGGGTATGTAACCTATGCATAAATGCTGCCAGAGAAGAGATCCTGAAACTTTTAGACTTCCTAGAGCTAGATTTTGGCATAAACAGAAAGGAGATGCGCGTGTACTTCTCAGGTCATCGAGGTTTTCACTTACATGTTGAGAGCGAAGACGTCCTACCGCTCGAGCAAGATGTTAGAAGGGAGCTGAGCGACTACGTGAGAGGTTTAGGGTTAGATCCCGAAACTCTACTCAAGCGGACAAGAAGCGGCAAGTACTCCTTAAGGTACGGTGTAGATGCTCCGGGCTGGCCTGGCAGAATAGCGAAGTACGTTGCGCTTATACTCGCAGAAGACCCTTCCTCGAGGGGCGGCACTCCACTCGAACTGCCGCTGGGCGCGTGGAAAGAGCTCATCTCCAGAGCTGTAGACGAGCTAGGTGTTAAGATAGACGAGAAGGTGACAATAGATACTAGGAGGTTGATTAGGCTTCCCTGGACGCTTCACGGTAAAACAGGCCTTCGGGTGGTAGAGTTTTCGGTTGGTGAGCTCGAAGCATTCACGGCGGAAGATCTACTCGGCAAGGCTATAGTTTTCAGCCAAGAAGAAACGAGGGTGAGGATGCCTAAGAGGCCTAAGAGGGTTCTCTTCTACGAGCTGGAGGAAGATGGGGAAGTAATCAGGGTACCTTTCTATTTAGCGGTGTACCTTCACGCGAACGGTGGGGCGGAGATACTCGATTGGAGACCAGGCTGAGTAAAAACATAATTTCTTCCGAGTGCCATTGAGAGGTCAGCGGATAGTATGTGGTCAATACTCTACTACCTGCGTAACGACCCGGAAAAGCTCCGCTGGAATATGCGAGCGCGATTCATGGACGAGAACCTCGTGGATGAAGCTTTAAAGCTGGATATCGAGTGGAGAAAAAAGAAGAGAGAATACGAGGAGACGAAGCATAAGCTAAACGTCGTATCGAATGCTATACGCTCTGCAGGCACAGAGGAGAGAGCGAAGCTTGTGGCTGAAGCGAGGAGACTGAGCGAAGCGGTGAAGGCGCTGGAGCAGGAACTCGCCACTCTCGAAGAGGAACGTGAAAAGCTCCTGAGGAGGATACCTAACGTCATCCATGAAAGCGTCCCGGTGGGTCCTGACGAGAGCTTCAATGTTGTCGTGAGGTGTTGGGGAAGGGCGCGCGTTCCCAGAGCTTTCGAGGAAAGCTTCCTTCAAGAAACCAAGGGTAAAGGGTGCGAGATGAGCTACGAGCTGATAGACTGGACCCCGGTAATTCACGCGGATTTCCTCGAGAGTAGAGGGTTGACAAACGTCACTAAAGCTGGAGAAGTAGCTGGTGCACGCTTCTACTACATGATGGACGACTTAGTCTGGTTAGAGCTAGCCCTTATCGCATACGCTTTGGAGTTCCTCGCAGAGAAAGGCTTCCGCTTGGTAGTTCCCCCTCTGATGCTACGTGAAGAGGTATTGGCTGGCGTGGTCAGCTTTGAAGACTTTCGAGATATGATCTACAAGATCGAGGGCGAGGACCTCTACCTGATAGGTACCGCGGAGCACCCCCTTGCCGCGTTGCACGCCGGCGAAGTAATTTCTGAGGGAGAGCTGCCGATCCTGTATGCTGGCGTGAGCCAGAGCTTCAGAAAGGAGGCCGGTGCCCACGGGAAGGACACCAAAGGGATATTCAGGGTTCACCACTTCAGCAAAGTAGAGCAGTTCGTGTTCGCCCACCCCGACACGTCGTGGGAGTGGCACGAGCGGCTCATACGCAACGCTGAAGAGCTGTGGCAGGGTTTAGGTCTACCTTACAGGGTAGTCAACATTGCTTCTGGAGACCTTGGAGTCGTCGCCGCGAAGAAGTACGACATAGAGGCTTGGATGCCCGCACAGGGCAAATTCAGGGAAATGGTTTCGTGCAGCAACTGCACTGATTGGCAAAGCTACAGGCTGAACATACGCTATGCCGAGACGCGCGGTGCTCCCAGCAAAGGTTATGTGCACACGCTGAATAGCACCGCTCTAGCCATTCAGAGGACGATCACCGCAATCGTAGAGAATAACCAGCGGGAAGACGGGCGGGTCATTCTACCTAGGGTTCTGAGAAAGTACCTCGACCACGTTGAACACAAGCTTAGAGTCTTTGCCTTCGAGTAAGTATTTCCACGCTGGTCTGTGAACTCGGAAGAGAATCAATATATTGCAGCGTTGACGCGGAGCACAGGGTAGTTAGCATGTCCACACGCCCAGAGGAAGCGGGTAACGTCAAGGTTGGATCTTTCATAGTCATCGACGGAGAGCCCTGCAGAGTAGTCGAAGTAGAGAAGAGCAAAACCGGTAAGCACGGATCAGCTAAAGCGCGGATCGTCGGGATAGGCTTCTTCGACGGGGTGAAGAGAAGCATCGTCGTACCGACAGACGCGAAGGTGGATGTACCCGTGATCAGGAAGTTCAACGCCCAGGTTGTATCGCTGATGGGCGACTCAGTGCAGCTAATGAGCTTAGAAGATTACGCGACATTCGAGATACCCATGCCAACAGAGGAGGAAATACGAGGAAAGCTCGGTGAAGGAGTAGAGGTAGAAGTCTGGGAGATCATGGGACGCTATAAAATCCAGCGCGTAAGGGGATAAATCACTCCGGCAATCAAGTACCGGATAAGAGGAATTTTTGCCGGAAAGCACCTATATAGCTCACCCCCATCTGTTAGCTGGAGTGATGAGCCAGGCAGGCCACGACCCCTACGGGGGATGAACGCGATCTTGAGTGCTGATTTCCTTTTCGAACTGCCAGTCTGGAATCCTCACATAGAAACCTCTGTTCCCGGACGAGCATTCAGAGAAGAAACCCCGAGCACAGAGGATCAGGGGGATGCGAGGAAAACAATATCGTCCTGGATAAAAAGGGCTCGACCCGGCACAATCTAGAGCAGCGCCTCATCAAGGTACTTGTGGCAGCTGCAGCTTCTCTGCTCGGGTATTTGAGGAATCAGCTCCAGGAGCAACCTCTTGACCTTCTCGGTGTTCTCCGCCATGACTCTGGCTACCTCATGAGCGGTTACGGGTTTCTCCGCCCAAACGTCGTAGTCTGTAACCATCGCTATGTTCACGAAACACATCCGTGCTTCGCGTGCCAAGTTGACTTCGGGAACTAGAGTCATACCGATTATGTCAGCGCCAAACTGCCTCCAAAGCCTCGATTCCGCGCGTGTAGAGAACCTAGGGCCTTCAATGCACACGTAGGTTCCCTTCTCGTGTATCGGTATGCCGAGCTTCTGCGCCGAGTTGACGCAGAGTCTCCTTAGTTCAGGGCAGAAGGGATCTGCCATGGAAACATGGGCCACAACAGGGCCCTCGTAGAACGTGTACTCCCGCTTCTTGGTCATATCGATGAACTGGTCTGTGCAGACGAAATCTCCCGGCCTATAATCCTCTCGAAGGCTTCCCACAGCTGAGACAGATATTAGCCTCTCAACTCCCAGCTCCTTCATGGCCCATATGTTAGCGCGGTAATTAACCCTGTGAGGCGGAATCTCGTGCCGCTTACCATGCCTAGGCAAGAACGCTACCTTAACTCCGCGAACCTCGCCAACTACGACGTGGGCTGAGGGGGCCCCGAAGGGTGTGTACACCTTCTCCTCTCTGGAGTTCTCTATGAAATCAGGGGAGTAGAGGCCGCTCCCCCCTATGATGCCGATCAGAACTCTCTCCTGTTTTTTCATCACGTGAGAAATTTTCCTACACTTAAAGCTCTTACTCCGCCATGCATAAAAAGCAATATCAAGAACGTTAACCAGGCCTCCGGCTTCATGAAATGCTACGCCATTACGTTGCAATCACCAGTTTATCGGCCCAGCTCGACTCTATACCATACTCCGACTTCAGACGCTCGGCGAAAGCTTTCCTGTAACCTACGAAGGGGATGACGACGGATGCGCCGCTCCTCAAAACATAGTCTAATATCCTCGCGTAGCCGACATGACTCGAGAGTGGTATACCCCTTCGAACAGCCCAGCCCGTGCAGATAATCGACTTGCTGAAGCCTCGCGCCTGCGAGCTCAAACCCGCGATAGCTATGCCGCCATTACCCCCGAGCGAGGAAGATGAAATGTAGCTTCCGATGAACTCTCCCGATTCCTCATAAAATCTGTTGTACCGTGCTATCCTCTCCTCAACTACCGGGGGTGTTCGCAGCGAAAAGCTGATGAGAGCAGTGATTTCCTGCGCGACTCCCAACCGCCTACCCTTGATGAGCACCCTGCCCCCCGACTCTACCTCCTCTCTCACCGCTCTAACCAGCCGGCCGTAGAGCTCGGCACGCTCAGGGAAGCTGAAGGAAGGGTTGCCGTAGGTGGCATCAATTACTAGAATATCACTCTTCACAATTTCGGCTGGACGAAGAATAACTCGCCTCTCAGAGTTAAAATCGCCCGTGTAGGTTATCGCCTTACTCTGCAGCTCGAACGAAAACTGCAAGCTGCCGATTATGTGCCCTGCCTCGTATGCCCGAATGTTCAAACCAGCGACTTCAACTTCACCGCCGGGTTCTACCTCTACTACGTTGGCAAGCTTGCCGTGAGGATCGACAAGGCGGCGTGTAGCTCTACTCATAACTATCGGAATCTTCCTGAGAAACTTGATCACGGAAGGGGAGTAATGATCTCTGTGAGCGTGGCTAAGCAGCACAACATTCGGTAGCTTCGGCGGTCTGCTCCTGGGGTCGGCAAGGATGTACCTTCCTCCCCCTTCGATGTGAACGCCTCCCTGAACTTTGATAGTTATCATGCAGAAACCTTGTATGTCGTACCCTCCTTTTTAAGGAGACCGGCCATCTCCAGCCTGCTTAGCGCTATCTCGTAGTACGCGCTCCCCACATCGATGCCATACCACTCTCGGAAAGCCTTGATGAGCTCCTCCCTAGTCCAGCTGGTTTTCCCCTCTTTGACCATTTCGCGAATTATCTTCTCAAAGAAGTTCGTCGTGTCCTCTGCTCGCGTCCACGGGTACTGGTACCACACCCACTCCCTAACCTCCTCGACGAAGTAGTCCGGCTTTATCTTAGCCACCGGGGAGATCCACTGCATGGCAGCTACGCGCACCTCGAGGGGGCGCCAGTTCCTTAGCACGAACTCCCTAGCCACGATTACAGAATCTCCTGTATCGACAATATCGTCGACGATAAGCACGCGCTTACCCGAAAGATCTAAGGTGTACGGGTACTTCACATGAGCCTCAGCCGTTATCTCCGCCGCCCTTCCCCAGTGAAGGATCTGAAGGCTGACAAGATCGTGGACATCAAGGAAGTCGCAGAGGAGCCTCGCCGGCACGTATCCGCCTCTGGCTACTGCCACTACGACATCAGGCTTGAAGCCAGAAGCTTGGATAGCATCAGCGAGCTTCCTTACCCAGGTAACGACTTCCTCCCAGCTGACGAGCTTGGTGTTAACTTTGGGCACAGGAAACGCAGTCCAAAGTGGATATTTAACTCTGATGCTTCTCTGACCTGCGATCATCCATGAGTGCAGAAGCCGCCGACCGGGAAAGAAAAATCGAGGCGATCCTGCTAGGTAGCAGGGTGGTGGTTCTAGACGTAGAGAAAGCTAACGAGCTTTACTTTAAGCGAGGTTTCTTCGGCAGATTCTATACTATTCCGAAGCCGAAGTTGCCAGACGTGAAGAAGGAGCTGGAGCTCTCCTACTTCGACGCTCTATACCTCATGGAGAAAGGTGTACTGGAAGTGCGTAATGCGGAGGGGAGGCCTATAACTAGGGAAGAGCTAGCCGCGACCGCCTCCTCCCACTACGAAAACTTCTTCGACGCATATGCCGTGTACAAGGATCTCCGCGAGCGCGGTTATGTAGTGAAGTCCGGGCTGAAGTTTGGGACTACCTTTGCGGTGTACAAGTTTGGCCCGGGAATCGACCACGCTCCTTTTCTAGTCCACGTTCTAGATTACGCTAGCCGCTTGGACCCCCTCGAGATAGTGAGAGCGGGTAGGCTTTCCCACTCTGTTAAGAAAAAGTTGCTGCTGGCTTACCGCGACCCTCGTGAAGACAAAATCAGGTACTTCGTTTTCAAATGGCTTTTCTGAGCAGAAAAGAGAAGGTTTGAAATAGTAAGCCAAAAAAGCGGGTGATGCTTTAAGCATGCGAGAAGGTTGAATGGTCAGCGTGCAGGAGCTCAGCGAGGTCATGAAGAGGTACATGCAGGATATTAGCCTCTCCATCGATCGTGGAAACTACGATGAGGCAATCGACCTAGCTATGAAGACTCTGGAGGTTCTTCTCTCCGTTGCGCAGAACGATGTCGTAGCAAACCTCGCAGATGCTAACGTGAGAAAAATCGCTGCAGACTTCCTAGTGAACTACGAGAAAACACTCTCCTATGCTAGGGGTGTTAAGGAGGGGTTGAGGTACATGTCTCCGATCTACCAACCGGGAGAGAAGCTTCAGCTGCTGCAGGTGCTATCCTCAGCAGTATCGGAGCTTTTCAGCTTTATTATGGGCGCGCTGCTGGTGGTCGCTTCACTGACAGGGCCTGCGGAGAAGCGCGAGGAAGTGAGGATGGTAGTATGATGGTCCCGCGCGCCGGTGTTCATACCCCCCTCATACCTCTCGACCCTACGAGGGTCCGCCGAGGTCGACTCGCGAGGCACCGCAGCTACTCACTGCGTTTCCAGCGGAGCTACATCGATAACATCTATGATGGCTCCCGCCTTCAGCTTGTACTTCTCCCGAAGCTCTTTGGGTATTGTAAACTGCCTTGAATCAGTGTACCTCGTTCTCAGCAGGCGCACGCGGAGAACGTGCTCGTTCCCCTCGACTCGTATCTTCACGACTGCGAACTTGAGGTCCTGGAGCCCGAGTTTTCTAACAAGCCTAGCCGGTATCAGTACTTGATTATTCGAGTACAGGCGTATAGAGTAAGGTAGAGAATCTATGTTTAGCCCGCGAGCCCCCCGGCGACCACCTCCCCCCATGCCTTTAGGGGATATATACTGCAAATAAAAAAGAATTTCCCCCAGGGTTGCAGCAGCCACGGTGAATGACACGGGTTGGTAGAAAGCATGAAAGAGAGCATCAGGGTGTATGTGACGAGGTTGATTAAGCAGTACGGGCTGAAACCCTCGCGTAAGCTCGGCCAGCACTTCCTCGTGGATGAGAGAGCCGTTGAAAGGTTCGTGAACGCAGTAGATCAATGCGGAGTAGTTTACGAAATAGGCTGCGGCCTCGGTAGTCTTACGATACCTCTAGCTCATCGAGCAAGCTATCTTTTTTGCAGCGAGCTAGACGAAACACTCGCAGGCATTCTTAAAAACGAAGTGGAGAGCAGGGGGATCGCCAACGTCGACATCATTAAAGCTGATGCTATGCGCTTCGAGATTAGCAAGCGCGCACACATCGTGGTTTCGAACACTCCCTTTAACATCTCTTCACGGCTAGTGGTCAAGCTCTGCAGAGATGAAGGGCTGCTCTACGCAGTGCTGGGGGTGCAGAACGAAGTGGGGCTTCGGCTCCTCGCCAAGCCTGGGGAAAGCAGCTATGGGAGATTAAGCGTGATAGCTCAGCTGTGCTTCGACATCGTGAAACTTTTCAAGATCCCACCACGCGCGTTCATACCGAGGCCTGAGGTGGCGACACTCGTTTTGCGCCTAACGCCGAAGCACAGCTTGACCGAAAAGGAGATCGCGGATGTAGAGCTGCTTACGCGGCGGCTCTTCTCGTTAAGAAAGAGGAAAGTACCGGGGGCTTTGAAAGAAGCTTTCAACCTTAGCGACGAGGAGATACGGAAACTGCTATCCCGGTGCGGGGTAAGCCAGGACCTGCGTGTTTACGAGCTGACGCCGAGCCAGCTCCTGAGAATCACTCGCGAGGGCTTCCTCGAGCTCCACTCTCTTTAGATGCTTTCAGAGCCTTAAGCTCCTCGGGGATGAGCGTGCGCCCGAGCTCGGTGCGAGGAATGTAGGCTCCACCTGCAAAAGTGTATCCGCACTTCTTGCAGGACCAGATCCCCACACTAACCCTGCGAACAGTGCCTAGAGACTCGCATCTAGGGCATCGGTGCTTGGCTTTCATTTTCCTCTCGATGTAGGCTACCTTCTTCCTAAGCGTGGCGCCGTAGCGGGCTCCAAAACGGCCAGCTGGCCCCACTATCCTTGTGTGCTTTCCCATTTTACTCCCTCCGCCTACTATGCCCCGGCTTTAAAAGGATTGTTTTCCTACTCTCTATAGAGAGCGAAGGACGCTGAAAATCCGTTCAGCAGCCTGAAAAGCTGTTTCCTGTGCGTCCAATAGCTCCTTCACCGTGAATGAGCCCGCACCGCCTTTCTGGATTGCGCAGATATTCCCATCCTCGGTGATGGCGAAGGTTATTCTCGCATCCGATACAAACTCTTCCTCCAGCGTTGGGTCAACGACGAGGTGATTCCCAATTTTCACGATGGATACGTAAGCCACTCTTCTGACGATGGGCATTCTTTCGTACTCCTCGAGGAGTGAGACCCTGTTATCCTCCACCTTCACTTTCGGCAGTTTAGCTGTCAGCAACGCAGCCATCGCCGCGATACCGGAAGCGTCTATCAGGTTCCCGTCGTAGTCGAGAGGGTATATGTCGACGTAAATACCCCATACTTTCACTCCCGGAATTATAGCGAGCTTCCCAAAATCGATAGCTGGCGCGCTCCGCAAACCTCGATCTATAACCCTGGCCAGTTCGATATCCTCCTCGCCAGGAGGGCCCGCCTCGAAAAACGGTGAGGCCAGCGGTGACAGCTCGGCGTTAACAATGAGCACCCCCTGGTCGGGCGTGTCCATGAACGGGTTTACTAAGGAGGTTTTAACGCCGGCAATTACTTTCGTTTTACCCAACTCTACGAGCGCTGACCCCTCGGCCTTGGAGACGTAATTTGTTCGAACTGTAAATTGCCGCACGTCCTGGAGCCCTCTCCCATCTAGCCGCTCTCCACGCTTTAAGGACGCGAGAATTAGATCCCTCCGAAGCAGCGGGATTACTGTTCGGACAATCCTCTGCTCAGCCACTCTACTCACCTTCTTCGATTTTCGCGTAAGTTTCTTTTAGCGCTTTTATCTGAAGCCTGTGTATCTCATCTATGTGCTTCGAGGCGAGCTCTAACGCACGCTTTACCTCTTCCTTAGTGAAAACTCCATCAGCCTGAATTAAAGTGATTTCACCATACCTCGGCATCATGGCGATAGGCATGTCTCCATCCCCGTACTGGTCTTCTACACCGTTAATATCCACTACGAGCAAATTGCCTATCTTACCGATGGCGACCGCTGCTACGAGGTCTCTCATAGCGATTCCCGCATCGGCAAGCGCTGTAGCAGCGGCAATTATGCTAGCAGTCCTCGTACCTCCGTCGGCCTCAAGAACGTTGATGTAGACGTCGATTGCGGTGCGAGGGTACTCCTCCAGGAATACTGCTGGTACTAACGCCTCCCTAACGACCTTTGATATTTCAATCTCTCTGCGAGTTGGCTGCGGGCTTTTCCTCTCAGCCACGGAGAAGGGAAGCATCGCGTACCTACAACGCAGGAGAGCTCTATCAGGAATTACTTCGTGGCGCGGTACCACTTCCCTGGGTCCGTAAACAGCAGCAATTACTTTGTTATTACCCAGCTCAACGTACGCCGAACCGTCAGCGCTCTTCAACTTACCGACCTCTATCCTCAGGGGGCGCATCTCATCTGGCAACCTACCATCTACGCGCCTACCCTGCTCGTCTATTAGTTTCACCTGTGCAGCTCGCTTAATCATGTGAGCCTCGCCTTGATATACTCTCTTACTTTCGAGGTAAGCCCCTCCGTGTGAGCTTCTGCCTCTATCTTTTTTATCACTATTGCTGCCAGCTCTTCTCTCTTCTCGTTTCTCCCCACGACGAGCACCCTCCCATTCTGACCTACGATTATGTTCACTTCGAGAAGTTCCTCGAGAAGTTTAACCATCGATCCCTTCTTACCGATAACTCGAGGAACCTTGTTAGGAGATATCTCGACGACAATACCTCGCTCGATTTTACCTAGCCTCGACTCCTTTATCGTCAATACGGGTTCTTTTGATTTGTCAAAAGAAACAACTCTAGCGAGAATCAAGTCACCTTCATCGAGTATCTTGGAAAGATCCGAGCGAGGTATCGTAACGGGCTTGGAGGTGACTTCCGAGACCGGTAATACCGCAAGATAAGGTGAGTTAATGTCAACAGTCCAGCTGGTGAAACCAACCTCGACGATCTTACCGATGACAAGGTCTCCCTCCGAGGGTATGTATTTGCCCTTCAGCGGAACCACCTTCAAGGTTTTACCGCCATCATCGCTGAGAACTACTCCTAGAACCTTCGACCTAATCTGCGAATTCACTTTATAGACCGCTCCCTCGACTCTCGCCTTAGCTCTATCCTGAACTAGATCCCCTGGCACTACTATGCGCTTCTCGCCACTCATCAGTGTCGAAGCCATGAACCGGCTGGGATTATTTAAGCAGACTGCTTCTCTCACCCACGAGTAAGACCCTTAAAGGTGGCGATGCAAGAACAAGCGGCACAGTCAACGAAGCGGGCAAAGCTTTTTATCACCACGTGGAGAAGCTGCCAGTATGTCAATTCAGCTGGAACGAGCCTTACCGAAGTGCACGTCGTGCGGTAAACTAATCTCCCCTTACGAGCACGCAGTGAGCTTTCGCTGCCCTCAGTGCGGTGAGGTGCAGATATGGAGATGCGAAAAATGCAGGAAGCTAAGCAACCCTTATGTATGTCCTAAGTGCGGCTTCAGAGGTCCTTAAACCGCGAGGTGGGAGCATGAGCCAGGTAGCTGCACTCGTGAGAGTACTTCCGGAAGATGCGGAGATAAAGGCCGAGGAACTATACAAGTCCATCGTAGAGCTGCTTCCTAGCAAGTTTAAGGTCATCGAGCATAGAGCTGAGCCGATCGCATTCGGCATAGAAGCGCTGCTCCTCTTAGTCTTAATGCCAGAGAATATAGAGGGAGGAACAGAGGAGCTAGAGCAAGCTCTGATGAGCGTCAAAGGCGTGGGTCAGGTTGACGTCCTTCGGGTAACAAGAGCCGGGTGAAAGCTCAGTCAGCGGACGCTGGGAGCTATACCTGCTCGATGATTTGGGCTGCAACTCTCTATCTAGAAGACGATAACGGCCATTTAGCAGGCCCGTTCTCTCACCTTGATCGCAGATAACCTTAGGAGCGCGCGGAAATATCTCTCTTTGTGGCGGGCCCGCCGGGACTTGAACCCGGGACCTGTGGCTTTCCTCCACGGTCCGGAGGCTTGCGGCCTCTCCAAAGGTCACCGCGCTTCCATTCTGCGCCACGGGCCCTTGGGGCTCCTTCCACCTCCTTCTCCACACCCCTCGGGAGTCAACGCTCAAGTCATCGCCCGGGTACGTTGCTTCACAAACAGGTATTAGAGGCTTATCTTAGCCTCTAGTGCAGCGCAAAAGCTAAGAAACGATAATTGCAGGACGGGCCGGCAGAGCAAGAGCAGCCTTCGGATACTTATCGGCGACTTCGTCTTCGTGCACAATCTCTATCGAGCAGCCCAAGGTCTCCTCAAGGAATTTTTCAGCATCCTTCAGGGCCTCTCCCTCCAACTCTGGCGAAACCAGAAAGTCGAGCAAGCCAGGGTTCTTTGCAATGATCTCGATAAGTCTTGACGCCTTGCTGCGTAGCTCCGGTGGCAGAGCTCTTAGAGCCTCTCTCGCCGCTGAGGGAAGGTTACCGGAAGCAGCAGCCGCGTTCGCAACACTTTTGAGGTAGTCGTACTTCCAACGCGAAGGTAGTACTAAAGTGACGGTAACGCTCTCTCTACTCTTCTTTGAAACTCTCAGAACTTCCTCAAGATCGGCCGCCACCTTCTTTACTATCTCCTCCGCTCTCTCCAGCTCCTCGTTGACAAGATCTCTCCTGACTTCAGGCCATTTCTCGAGAGAGGCGAAGTTGGGTTTCCCGAGCCTCTCCCAGATCTCCTCAGCGATGTGAGGCGTTATTGGGGCCAGAATCAGGGTCTGGATTTCTATAAACTTCTTAAGCAGCTCCCTGTTTGCTACTCCACCTCTCCTCCTAATGTACCACTTGTACGCGTTCTGAAGATTGAAGAAGCCCTCAACGATGACGTTTTTTGTGTTAAGAAACTCGTACTCTTTTTCAACTTTTTCAAGGGTTCTGAAGAGCACACTGGTAAACCACCTATCTATGAACCTCTCAGTATCATCCCCACTTCCATAGTTGGAAGTGGCGAATTTGTACCAGTCGTACAGAAGCTCCACGGCCTTTGACGCCACTTCCGGTTCAAAGTTACCGTCATCAAGGCCGCTGTTTCCAGCGTATGCCTCCGCGAAACGTGTCGCATCAGCACCCCACCACGAGAGCGCTTCCCTCAGCAGGATGAAATTACCCTTGGATTTCGCCATCTTTTCTCCCGCGACGTTTATCCAACCATTAATGCAGATTCCACGAGGCCAGAGCTCTTCTGGAAAGATGGCTACGTGGTGCAGTATAAAGAATACAAGATGGTTGGGCATCAGATCTTTACCGGAAACTCTCATATCTACCGGGTACCAGTAGAGAAACTCCTCGCGCATTCTCTGCAGAAGAGCTGGGTCGACTCCTACCTTCGCGGAGACTTCGCGGGGGTCTCCTGAGCCTAGGAAGATGTAGTCGAAGAAGCTCTCGTTAAGCTTATCCCAGTCTATCCCCCACTTCTCCGGATGCTGGAGGTACTTAGAGATCGTGTAGTACGCCATGTATATTGTTGAGTCGCTAAGCGACTCGAGAGTCCATTTCGGGTCCCACGGTAAGGGTGAGCCGAGCTCTCCCTCGTGCGCGCAAGCCCAATCCTTGTACCAGTCAATGATTTTATGGAATTCTTTCTTCAGCTCCTCAGGGATTATAGACATTCTCTCCACGCATGAATGTGCACGCTGCTTCCACGCAGGATCACTGTACCGGAGAAACCATTGATCGTGAACCACTTTCACATGGGTCCTTGTTCCGCATCTGCAGTACACCGGCCTAGGGAGGGTGAAGTGCGTTAAAGCGTATCCTAGCTTCACGAGGAAGTCCACGATTTCTTCCTTTACTTCGAACACCTTCCTCCCGCCCCACCTCTCGCCGTAGATATCCTTCTTCAAAGTGCCCGTGTAGTATTCTTTAGCGTAGAGCTCGCGAGTAGCTTCCTCTAGCTTATCCCTCTCTAGCTGAGATGCGATGCGCATCCTCCTTACTACAGTCTCTGCGGGCACTTCCCCGTAGCCTTCGAGCTCTATAAGGCTGATCGGCTTGAGTATTTCGAGGATTCCGGGATCCAAATCGTACCTCGCAAGGATGTTGGGGTCTTTTCTCAGATCTTCTATAGCTACGTAGTCGAAGGGGGCATGGGCCGGCACCGACATCACGACCCCTGTACCCGCTTCAGGGTCAACGAACTCGGCTGGAAGCACGGGAACACGCCACTTAGTGACGGGGTTAACTGCGAAATGCCCGACTAGCTCTCGCCCCTTAACAGCTCCTCTCACCTCAACTCTATGGCCCTGACTCCTTAACTCCTCGATAGCGTAGTTCCCTAAAATCCAGACTTCTCCGTCGACTTCAGCTACCGTGTAGGTGGCCTCCGGGTTGACCCACACGTTGACAGCGCCGTAGACGGTCTCTGGGCGGTAGGTGAGACAAGGGTACACGTAGCCGTCTTCACCACGGAACTTGATGATGATGACTTCCTCCGGTCCTATACCCGCGTACTCGTCAGGGCGATCATGGTCCCCCACCACCTTACCCTCTTTAGGGCACCAGACAACCGGGTGTGTTCCACGGGTTACGAGACCTAGCTTTCGCAGCCGCGAGTATTGCCACTGTATGAACTTAGTGTAGGGAGGATTAAGGTAAGTGGTGAAGAATTCTCTTCTCCAATCTATTGACAAGCCGTAGCGCTGGAAATCCTCCTTGAATCCTCCTCGAAAGAATTCCACCCAGTACTCGGGCTTCTCGAATTTTTTGATCTCGGATTCTGGAATACCCATCGACTTCAGAATCTCGATCTGCTTCCTATCTCCTTCCCGAACGCGCAGCGCAGCAGCAACTATAGGCCCGCCTGTCGCGTGCCAGCCTTGGGGGAAGAGAACGTTGTACCCACGCATCCTCTTGTACCTAGCGAGTATGTCAACCCTAAGTACAGTGTATGCTGTTCCCAGGTGAGGGTATGCGTTGATGTACGGGTAAGGGAAAGTTACGAAGTACTTAGGCCTGCTTGGATCAGGATCTGCTTCGAAAACCTTTTTCTCCTGCCAGATCCTCTGCCACTTTCTCTCTATCTCGACGAGGAAGTTTCTCTTCTCCTCATCTAAAGGCGGAAAGAGCCTTTGCCTGCTGGTAGCAATAAGCGTCACCTGCAGCACAGAACTAGAGCATAGAATAAAGCTTTCGCGCAGCTCCACTTTTCTTCGAGTATCACTCTCCTGATAGCTTTCTCACGTAGCTAGCGATACTATCCCTCTCCTCTACCATTCGCCGGTGAAAGTACTCTAAGTACCTTGAGTCTACCTTCCTTAAGATTACCGGTGTTATGTAGGGATTTTCTCGAAAAACTCTGAGAACACCCATGACCTTCACTGGGGCGCCCTCCGCTACCCGAGTTTGCTCAAGAATCCTACTCCTCTCCTCCCAGATTCGCACAGTAACATATGGCTCACCGCTCTTCACTAGAACGTCGGTGAACCTCCCTCTCACTCTTATCTCACCCACGAAGCCCACGACACAGAGCTTGCGCGCCTTAAGGATAACCCCCTTCCACTCTATCGCAAGGTAGTAGTTAGGCCCCTCAGCCAATATATTCTCTGGAGATACTTCCTCAGGCTTCACCTTAAGGAAAGCATCAACGACGTACTCGACCACAGAAACTTGCAACCTTCACCGCGATATTAAGGTCAGCTCAAACTCTTCCGGATGAAGGTAAGGTTAAGCCTTTTCAGCGCGATCGAACTAGAGGGACATCTCCTCGTTACCGGACCAACAGGCTCCGGTAAAACGAACACTGTCAAGGTAATTTTGGAAGAAATTTCGAGCAAGCTGCCTGTACTCGTACTCGACTACCATGGCGAGTACAATCTCGGGCGCGTGCTCACACCAGGCATTAACTTGCGTTTCAGTATGTTCTCAGATAACAGCGACCCAGAGTTCATCGTAGACGTGCTAGGCACTCTTTTCCAGCTCACGGAACCACAGTGGTACATAATTCTACGAAGCGTGAGAAAACTAGGTTCAGGCATAACTTTGAAGAAGCTTGTCGAAGCGGTAGAAGAAGAGCCCGCCAACGACTGGAGAACCTACGAGATTAAGCAGGCTGTTCTCCGCCGATTAGCAATTTTAAGCGAAGGTTTGCTAGGGGAAGTTTTAAATGGGGTAGAAAGTCCCGAATTCCTCTTCGAGGAGGTGGTCACCGTCAACTTGTCGGTTCTCCCTCCTCGCTATCGAAGCTTTCTCGCCCTCATAATCATGAAGCACCTTTACGATCACGCATGCAGGCGGGGAGAGAGCAAGAGAATCGTTCACGTGACGGTTCTTGAGGAAGCTTGGAACGTGCTTCTGCCTAGAGCGCGCTGGGAGCCTCCCAGCATCGGCGAACGCTTGTTTCTCGAGTTAAGAAAGTTCGGGGAGCTCGTGATCGCCGTCTCGCAGCGTGTCGACGACATCAGCGAGAGGTCTACGCGCAACTGCGCAGCGATTATAATGCATCAGCCGAGTGAGATAGAGCTAGAGCGGCTGGGCTGCCGCGTCGATCAAGGGAGGCTGGGGAAGCTTCAGAGAAGAGGGACGGCCCTCGTGGTGAAAACGGGCTGCAGTCTACGCGAAGTAAGAGTGCGCAAGGCTAAGAGCTGAAACCCTTCTCGGGGTAGCTTATGATCGTACATGAATAAGCATCGAGCGTAACTTTTAACTTGTTGCCAAGCCGCTTCTTCCTGATGTCCGCTACAGGTGGGCCTATGTCTACACAGTCCAGGCGCGAGAGGAGACTAAGAATTCGGAGGAAGAGCGAGGTACCGGAGGGGAAAGCCCTGATGAACCCTAAAACGATGGCAGAGCTAGGTATATCAAGTGAGATAGAAGTCGTGATCGCTGGGAAAAAACACCACTTCTTCCAAGCTTCTCCGCGAGACGATGTGCCACCTCACGAGGTTTGGTGCAACGACGATCAGCTTAAAATCCTCGGAGTAGCAGATAACACGATCGCTACTGTGCGCTCGAGAAGGGTGTGAAACGTGGGAATATCGGTCGCTGATTCGAAACTGATCCAGCTGCTAAGAAGAGAATTGCAACAAGCTCGTGATATACTCTCGGAGCTGGGCAGAGTCATCGACGACCTTAATGACGCTAGATACAAAGAGGAAAACCTGAAGCGCTTAGACCATATAAGAGAGCTCAAAAAAGCTGTCAGTGAATCACAAACAGAGTATTTGAGCTACTTATCCAAGGTTGGGCGCAGCCTGGTCCACAGAGAAGAGTGGGTGAGGATAGGGCTGAGAGTCATGGACGTTCTCGACAAGCTCAGCGGTATAACTTACCGCCTCAGTTTCCTAATCGAAAAATCCTGGCTTGTCCCGCCCCCCGTACAGTCACTCTTGTCATCTATGTGCAGCGAGGTAAATGGGATGGTTCAGGGACTTGAAAGCATCTTGATCAAGCTTCAAGGGTCTCCTAGCGAGGCTCTAGAAGAGCTAAAGACGATCTCGGCCCTTGAGAACAGAGTGGATGAGATATACAGGTCCGTAATGTTCGAGATCCTGAGCGCCAACATATCTGGAAACACAGCATTACTACTGCTCAGCGTTGCGGAGATGCTCGAGAACAGCTCTGACACGCTGTACGAGCTAACAAACAACATTTACATTATTCTTCTAGATATAGTTTAAATAGCCGGGTCTAGCCGAAGAAATCTAAGAGCGATGCTTGACCTTTACCCTTGCTGATCAAGTGCTCTCTCCTCACACCGAAGTACTCGAGAATCCTTAAAGCGGCCGGAACGACCTGGTGCTCCACGTAGTATTCTACGTCAACCTCATCGGGCGACCTTACCAGGATATGCGGCTTAGCACGATCAGAAACCTTGCTGCTGCCGTACTTAGTCACTACGTACCCTATCTTCATCCCCTTGTACACTCTGTAGCCCGCTCTAGCCAGCATTCTAGCTGCTTGGACATGAGGGGCATCCACCTCGTATTCGTCAAGCTCTTTGGTTAAAGTCTTCCATATGATAAGCTTCTCCAGCGGAACTTTCCCCAGGTAGAGGTCGCTTATCACGCTCCTAACGTACTCGACAGCCCTCCACGGATTCTCCTCCACCAGGATTATCTCAACCACTTTCTCCTGAATATCCTTTGAGAGCTCAGCCCAGTCGCCGCGAACGGCTTCAAGCCCGACTATTTCGATTTTACCATCGAGCGTGAAGCCACAGTACCTCTTTTTAGCTTCCGTGAAGAAAATTTTCGAGTAGATTCTGTCGACTTTTATCTCGAAACCCATCTCCGCATTTACATAGTCAATCAACTTGCTAACCCTCTTCGGCTCGTAAACAACAAATATGCTGTCCGTATCACCGTAGATCACGGTGAGCCCTAGCTCCTGCGCTTTCCGGATAGTCTCCTTTATGATAACGCGCCCCCATGCAGTCGTCGCTTCGGCAACCTCTCTCATATACCACCTTGCAGGCGGCCAGCCTGTGTAGCCGTAAACGGCGTTTGTGATCACCTTAACAGCTTTCTGCCTCTCTTCCAGAATCCTGAACTCCTCGCTTTCGGGGCTTAGCTCGCGCATTCTCCGGATTATCTCTCTCCTGACACGTATAAGCTCTTCAAGAATGCTGCGGAAAAAGCCTGGAGGGTTTTTCCTAAATTTATGCCCTACTTCGGGCGCTACGTTGACCTCCCCTTCTGGGACGCTTTCAACAGGAGAAATGTAAGTGTCAGGGGATATATTGTACTTGATCATAATGTTAGGGTACATCGATGAGAAGTCCAGGACTGCAATATTCCTGTGAATGCCGGGGCGTGGAGAGAGAACTATGGCCCCCTTGTAAGTCTCCTCTTTCCTCTCCTTCGAGTTCGGCGCCAGCTCCCCGCGCTTGAAAGCCTGCCTGATCAAGAACCACTCTACGCGGTTACCCACCGATGCTGCGAAAATCTGATCTAAAGGCAACCCCACGATCTCCGAGAGCTGAATAGCGAAGGGGAGCACAGCCTCCCCTATCAAAAACGCACTCCTTGCGTCGTCCGCTGAGTACTGCTTAAGAACTGCTCTAAGCTCTCCAGAATCCCAGTACTCGTAGATACGCGAAGCATCGAGTAGCACTCTCTCTGAACGTTTTACAAGACCCAGATAGTCAGCCACGTGATCCAGGGTCTTCAGCTTCACACCTGCGAGCTCGCTCGCGTAGTCGTAGAGGTCGATGTTCGCTCTCCCCACCATCGAGAAGTGACCATAAACGCTCTGTGCTGGCTCGCCACCGTTCCTGTTAAGCTTAAGCTTCAATCCATTCTCGTGAGCCCTCCTGATCAGGTAAGGTATGTCAAATCTGTTCGAATTATACCCTACGACCACGTCAGGGTCCTGCTCCCAGAAATCATCGAGGAACTCTTTCAGCAACGCCGTCTCGCCCTGCTCTGCTGAGAAAACTTCAACACCATCCCGCGTAGCGCGCGAAATCAAAATAACAGGGTCGCGCTCCGGAATCGGCTCACCGTACTTGTTATAGCACTCTATGTCGATAGCGTAGACTTTCAGGTTTGGCGGAGGCCCACCCACGTACCTCGGTGCTTCAAGCGCTAAGTACGCATCATCGACGTGAACGTTGCTCGGCTTTTTCAGCTCGTCTACCTTCACGACGTGCCAGGCAGAAGGTCTCACATCATTATCTACCATGTAGCGCATGTAGAAGCGGATATCTGCCTCTAAAACTTCCTTCACGCCCTTTAGCTTGGCAGCTGCCTCCCTGGCACTCGGAACTTCTCGCGGATTCATCAAAGTTACTCTCAAGACCTTAGAAGGTTTCCCGAAGAATCTCCTGTCCAGTTGTTCCACGCTGAGTAAACCATAAGCTGTCAAAGCTTGGCGCAGCGCTCTGGCAACCTCCTCAGGGTCTCCGACCGGCAGAACGTAGAAGTAAGGCCGAAACGAGCGATCCACCACTAAGACGCGGTTCCCTGACCTATCCAACCCCCAGAGCTGCACCTCAGGGACTCCGCCTACAATGTCGTAGCTTACATCCAGGAGCCAGAACTCGAGCTCCATGAGCAGGACTCCACGTGAAAAGTTAGCAGTGGAAGAAATTAAGCTTCTGGTGGAGCCGTATCTCAAGCTACGCCTTAAGCGGCCAGGTGTAGCTTTTCTCGTGAGAGGCTGTTCTAGTGATTACTAGCATGTCGATTCCGTCACCGCTCACAGCATCTCTCTTCATTGCTGCCTCGAGGGCTTTCAACGCTACCTGCTCAGCTTCCTGAACGCTCATATCTCTCCTGTAGCTCGCTTCGAGGATGCTGATCGCAAGCTGCGCCCCCGTTCCAGCGGCGACGTAGTTCTCCTCCAGAACAGCGCCGATAGGGTCTAGGGAATATAGATGAGAGCCCGCTTCATCTACACCGCCCACGAGCATCTCCGCGTAGTAGGGGAACAGCCTTCTCTCGTAGAGTATATACGAGAGAAGCTTAGCTGCTGACCATACCGTCGGGGGCTGTCCCGCATCGAGCTCATAGATCTTCATCTCCGCCTCGAGGATCCGCGCCAGAGTCTGCATGTCCGCTATGAGCCCCGCGCTAGCGATGCCTATCCGGTCGAGAATTCTATACACCTTCTTACCGGCTTTACTCATTAGGTAAAAACCGTAAGCCACTCTTTTCTCAGCAGCTAGTACGACACCCTCTTCGACTCTAACCCCAACAGTAGTACCCGGGAGAGCCTCCATGACGCTTGCACCAAGGCAAATGGCTCGTCGATTAAAAAGTCTTTTTATGCCATATAGAGCGGTGAGTGCATAGCGAGATGTTTAGAGACATGCGTCTAGCTCCAAGAGCAGCTGAGCTTTTCGAGGTAGCTGCTAGGTCGTGCAGAAGCGCTGCACAGGCAGGTTCGCGAGAGAGGGTGAAAGAGGTTAAACGCAGGCAAGCGAGGTGCGTAAGAATCGCGGCAAAGACAGTAAGAAGCACTCTGCGAGAAGTTTACACGAGCAGTCCCTACGTAGAGAAGCTTCACCCGTTCTACCGTGAGCTTTGCCGGCTTTCATTCGACTTGAATGAGTACAAAGTGTGCTTGGCTAGACTGCGTTCTGCGGAAAGAATCGTGAGCAGGATCGCCGCAGAGAGTCTCAGAGAACTTAAGGGAGTCGAAACCGCCAAGGACGCGATCAGGGTCAGGAGGAGCTTCTTCGGAAGACTCGGGTCGCTTCTGGAGTCGCTTGAAGACTGCTTAATCATGCTACGCCAGGCCCAGCTCTCGATGCTAAAGCTGCCTGAGATAAACCCAGACCTCGCTGCAGTGATCATAGCGGGAGCACCCAACGTCGGTAAGTCCTCACTGCTCCGCGCTTTGACGCGCGCCAAACCTGAAGTACAGCCTTACCCGTTCACAACGAGGAACATTATTCTAGGAGTAATGGAACATGGGGTTTACAGAGTGCAGTTAGTGGACACTCCGGGCTTGCTGGATTCTCCTTTGGAGGATAAAAGCCGTATCGAGCAGCAAGCAGTGCTGGCGCTACGCTATCTCGGCGACGCCGCGATTTTCGTTGCTGATCCAACTGAAACGTGTGGCTTCACGCTCGACTTCCAAAGGAGGGTTTACGAACAGGTTACGGGAATCTTTCCTGAGGGTTCTGTAATCGTAGCTGTAAACAAGCTTGACATCGCTCAAGAAGAACACCTTCACCGCTTCGAAATGGTGTTTCCCGGCGTAGAATACTTGCCCATCTCTGCTGAAAAAAGAATCAACCTGGATAAGCTTGCCGATCTATTGACAGAAATATTGAAAAAAAGCGGTAAAGAATCCAAAATGCTTACTTCCTGAGGTAAAATTATTAATATATCTTTAACAGTAAAAGCTGTGTTGTTCGGCTTTAAAAGTGTGCTTGCCAAGCTCTCCAGTAATTAGACTTCTACAAGCCTCGGTTGCTAAGTTAGCCGCGGAAAATCGCTGGCGCCGGGGCCGGGACTTGAACCCGGGCGCCCTCTCGGGCAGCGGATTAGCAATCCGCCGCCTTAACCACGCTCGGCCACCCCGGCCGCTCTACCGCTATGCGGGATGAACGCTTATGAACCTTGCGATTCGCGCGACTCGAATCATTGCAAATGAATCGGCCTGCGCCCTACCCGAGAGCGGGAGCGTTAAAGTCTTCCAGTTTCCTTCAAGTGGTCGATGAGGCTGTCCACGTCTTTGAAAACTTTAGTCGTGTAGTACTCGAAAAACGGGCTGGCTCCTTCGTGAGGGAAAATCGCAAACACATCCTTGTTGTGAGTGTAGCCGTACTTTATTTCGCTGAGAACTCCCGGTGATAAGACTCTGACCGGGTAGAACACGACAAGCATATCACTCTGGTTGATCAGCTGGTAATCCCTAGCGACTATCTGGTCCCTAATATCTTCGACTGCTGCTAGCAGATCATTTACACTTACTTTAGCTTGGAAACCGTCCTCAGATATCTCCACGTACTCTTTTCCCTCGCTTTTCGCCTGGATGGCTAAGTCTATTAGGACAGAGTCCTCTATCGTTATAGGATCGAAAATCACCAGCCCGGCCTCTTTCAACTTCTTTTTAATGTCCTCTTTCTCGGCAAAAAACTTTTCATCACCTTTCACGTGTGTTATAGGATAGCTTAAGTAGGCTTTCCACATCCTCCTACCTCCCTCTTTGGATGCTTTCTCCACGTTGAAGAGAATTCTCTCGAGCATGGCTGGGTCTTCGCGCCTCGGGAAAAGGTAGCATGGCTTCCGCCTGTAATCTGCAAGCATTTTTGTAATGAAGAACTCTTCGTCTCGCCACACTAGTATATCTTTTATCGTAAGCCTGTTTCTCCAAGCTCTATCACCACTCAGTCTTGCATAAATGCTATGCGCGTTGTCAACAACATTTACATAAATATCTGGATCAATTCTGTTAACATAGTAAAAATTGAACGCCTGTAGGAGGTGTTTCTTCCACCGGAAACTCACGTGCGTGCTTATCGCTACAACCTCGTGGCTGGTGCTCTCAAGCTCTCTCAAGATATCCTCGAAAGTGACTGCTCTAAGGTAGTCTAGCGCAAGCGGGTCCATGTCAAGAATTTTTCCTTCAGGTATCTGAACACCCAGCTCTTCGGATTTGCTGTACATCCTAGAACCAACATCGATCACGTGAACAGAGGGGCTTCGTCTCTGCACCTCCTGGAGCAGAGCCAGTCTACCGCTTCCGCTGATGCCGGTGACGAAAGCTACGAGTCTAGCCACGTTTCTCAGCAGAAACTGCTTTCACAAAAAAGTTTATTCATTACGAAGCATTGTGCGTTGTGAGCAGAGATGTCTGGGTCGAAAAAAGCTAAGAAGAGTGGGGGCAGCTCTGAGAGAAGACCTACAGCGATGCCTGCTGCCGGGCTCCTAACATTCTACGAAGAAGATATAGGTGGTATAAAGCTAAGGCCCGAGTATGTTGTGATCAGCGCTTTCCTTTTATCCCTCCTGGTAGTCATGGCACATTTAGGTTTCTTCACGCCTCGATGAGCCTAAATTCTTCTTTGCTTCGAGGCGGTTGCGAGCACCTTCTAGCACTCCCTCAACTATACCTTTTATAGCAGAGTAAACGTCCTCTGCCACTTCAGTTATAGTACCTGTGACGATTATGTCAGCACCAGCCTCCACGAGTTTTCTAGCAGTAGATGGTTTGCGCACTCCTCCCCCGACCACGATAGGTATGCTCACAGTATTCCTCACAGCTCTCACCACCCGCGGTGGCACGGGTTTCCCACCAGACCCTCCCTCGAGATAGACGAAGTCGAAGCCCATGTACTCCGCTGCGAGCGCATAGGCAGCTGCGATCTCAGGCTCTTCGAAAGGTAACGGCCGAGTGTAGCTAACAATGGATACGGCACCACCCCACCCCACAATGATGTAACCGAGCGGTAGAACCTCAAGCGAATATCTCTTCACAATAGGAGCTCCCTGCATCTGAGCTCCTGTGATAAAGTAGGGGTTGTGGGAGTTCAGAACCGAGATGAACCAGACAGCGTCCGCGTAGCGGCTAAGTGCGGAGGGAGAACCGGGGAACAGGATCACAGGAATGTCAACAGCCTTCTTTATGGCGAGAATAGTCTCGTCGGTCATTCCTTCTGAAACACCTATGCTTCCTCCAATCATTATCGCGGACGTCCCTGCCCTTGCAGCTTCTTTCGCTATAGTAGCCGCTCTCTCCGCACTGACACGATCAGGGTCTAGAAGCGTCATGTGTATGGCTCCCTTAGCCTTAATCTCGTTAAGGATGTACTCCTTAACCTTTCCCCTCATTGACCGCACCCTCTGCAAGCTTACCAGCCTCATAGTCGTCGAGGAATTTGCTAAAGTAGTCTACATGGGATAGATAAGGATTGTACTCGTACTC
The DNA here is from genome assembly GCA_038741495.1 of Thermofilum sp. NCBI lineage: Archaea > Thermoproteati > Thermoproteota > Thermoprotei > Thermofilales > Thermofilaceae > Thermofilum > Thermofilum sp. The sequence goes on from JAVYKX010000002.1 coordinate 64,196, forward strand.
TCCCTGAAGCCCGCACCTAGAGCAAACAACCCGAACCTTTTTCTCCTTACCTCTGCTCACGGAAACTGAAACCGCGGTAGTCCCGCACGAAGGGCACTCGAATACCGTGGGAAGCCTACGCTTAGGAACTAGCTGTGCACGCGCACGCTTACGCCTCCTCCTCCCCATCTCTGCTTCCGAGCAAAGGGTATGGTGAACTATTTAGGTATAGCGGGGTTCCACGTAAAGCAAAAACAAAGGGAAACTGACCAGTGCCTGCTCACCAGCTTTCAAAAACCTTTTCCACTCAACAGGGCTAACGCTGCCTCGAGGATCGCGCATTAGTGTGACATTTAAGGGGAAAAAAGCAGCGCATCCGTTAAACGCGCTCAAAGCCTCCCGTATATCTTCACCAGCGCTAATTAAGCCACCCCTCACCTCAGCGATTAGCAAGCTGTGATACTGCAGCAAGTTGCCAGCCAGGTTAAAGAAGACCACATCCCTAACCGCGGCATGCAGCAGTTTCCGAGCATCAACTCTCAAACCCCACTTGCCAGGCGACTCTCCGGCGATAAGGCGCTGAAAGTGGGCGAGTGGGCCGCTTTAAGGCGGCCGTACCCCATGAGAAATGAGTACCGGCGCGGAGCCGATGAACGGGTGTTAGAAAAGTATGTCTAAGTCATGCACTACAATCAGCCTGTTCGCAGACCCTATTACTTGCCCCCGTAGCGCAACATCGGTCCCCGCCAGCTCTTCGTTTACATAGTTCGCAATCGAGGCTATAGCTTCGGGATCCGTGTCGCACAGCGAAGCTTCGTCCACACCGTAAAGCTTCTGCAGTACTTTCGCAGAATTCGAGATAGCCTGCATATTCGCCGTGCCATCGTCGACCCACGCAGTAACCTGGTAAAGAGGTGAGCCTTCCACGCATCTATGCTTAAGCTTTAGTGAAACGAGGGAGGCCTCGAGCTCGATTGCCTCCGTAGCAGCGAGCAAGTACCCTCTGCTGTAATCAGCGTCCTTCCGGGAGCTGGATAAGACCTTGACTACCGTTAATGGTGTGGTTCTTAGGCTGACACCGCTCTTGTACACCCCTAGTATCTCGACTTCACTGTTCAGCAATTTCCCGATATCGACGAGCTGTTGATCGGAAGGTACGAGGAGCTCGAAGACCTCCCCCTTCTCGCCGATGAGGAGAACTTTCCCCCCAGATCTCCTGAAAAGCAGGTAACAGGCTACGCTGCCTCGCGCAGAAACTCCCGCGAAAGGATCATCGCGGCACGCTATGTTAGGAGTTTCCCTCAAAGGCTCTACAACGCACCTGTTATTACACTTGAGAACCCTCAGCTCTCCGAGACGCTCTTCGAAGTAGTTCGAAACGATAATACCCTTCGATGATGCGGAGAATTCACTGCCAGGAGCGAGGAGCACTCCAACGGGTCTGCACTGCCTGTCCAAGCAGAGTATGACCTTACCCCGCGGGCTTTCAGCACTCTCTTTGAACACGAGTACGTCGACCTTTGCTCTAAACCTCGACAGCAGCTCGATAGCAGACTCTAAGCTCAGTTCTCCTCTTACTTCAATCTGTGACCCTTGCGTTAGGGCTAGCTCAAGCCTCCCTCTGCGCCTCACAACAGATGCCCTGCGGAGCAGAACTTTCGAGAAGATTCTAACCTTAGCGATCTCGTGGGCTACATCACCCCAAGCGGCGCCCCATATCGCACTCTCCTCATCCGTAAGGAGGAAGCGCGCGTAGGGTTTACCTTCCCTCGTAAGTGCTACAGCGGTTTTCGCGAGTATAACCCCTTCGAGGTCTACTCCTCGAAAGCCTGCTGCTAGGTCTCGTATGCGGAGCATGGCTAAAGACCGCGGAGCAAATTCGCGTGAAACCGGTACTCCTAGCTCTTTTGCCACTAAGAGCAGCGCGGCATCTCTGCCGATTATCCCTCCAAGCTCCTGTATCTTGGCCTCGACGAGCTTCTCAAGCTCCTCGCGCGTGAGCCCCGGCTTGGCCTCTAAAACCCTCCTTACAAGCTTCTCCTCATCCTCTAGGCTCAAAGCCGACCACCCATAGCTTTAAGCAGCTCCCTGGCTAGCTTCTCGGCAGTCCAGCACTCTTCCTCAATCGCGATACCGCTTCTCAGCGCCTTCTCGACGGCTAGCATGTGGTAGCACTTCTCCTTAACTCTTCTTATCACGACTGAGAAAAGAAAATCGGGGCACGAGCAGTAGCGCCCGGGCACCACGACGTGATGGTAAGTTCTGCCAGCGCTGAGCACGGCGAACAGCGGAGTATCCCTAGGTGTAGGATCGCAGAGTCTAATGCGCTTTACGCGTCCTGCAAGCAAAGCTTTCCTAGCTTTGAGCTCGTCAGCGTGCACCATTGACCCTCTACGGCACTAGCCTGTAGCGATCCCTCGGGAAAAGGACGACTTCACGTATATTCGAAACTCCGAGGATCGTCATCAGCAGTCTATCTAGGCCAAGTCCGAAACCTCCGTGAGGAGGCATGCCGTACCTGAAGGCCTCCAAGTAGAACGAGAACTCCTCCTTCCGCAGTCCTTTGTCCTCGATGTTCTTTAACAGCTCCTCGTAGCGGTGCTCCCTCTGCCCCCCGGATGCGACCTCTATGCCTCTAACGTCCAGGTCGAAGGACTCGCTGAGCCCGCCAGCACCCCTCATAATGTAGAATGGCTTAGCCTCCCAAGGGTACCTAATTATGAAATACGCGGGATTGCCTCTTCCTTCCATGTACTCGCCGAGAACCTTCTCAGAATTACTGTCCAGATCCTCACCGAAGCTGACGTTGACACCTAGCTGATTTAGCAGCTTAACTGCTTCCTCATAAGTAATGCGCGGTACACTGCTGAGCGGAGGAAGCAGGTTAAACCCCTGCTCTCGGAGAACTTCGCCGAGATCCTCGTTGAGCCTGCGGACAACATACTTTAGATAATCCTCTAGTAAATCCAGGACCTCTTCCATCCCATCTATAAAGGCCATCTCAACGTCGAGGCCCCAGCTCTCGTTAAGGTGCCTAACGGTATTGAACTTCTCGGCTCGGAAGTAAGGGGTTATCTCGAATACTCTGGGAACTCCGCACATAAGCATCTGCTTGTACAGCTGAGGACTTTGAGACAGGTAAGCCTTCCTCTCAAAGTATTCCACCGTGAAGAGAGTTGCACCACCCTCAGCACCAGCACCAACGATTTTCGGAGTATTCACTTCGAGGAAACCTCTCGACGAGAAATACTCCCTCGTGTAGCTCATCAGGGCGCTTCTGGCCAGGAAAAGCGCCCTAAACCTCGGCAGCCGCAGAGACAGGTACCTGTAGTCGATGTAAGCGTCAAAACTCGCAGGAGTTTTACCCGTCGGGTCCAAGGGCAGAAGAGCCTGCGGCTCCGAGAGAACCTCTACCTTAACCGCGTGGAGCTCTCTCCCCTTCATGCTTATTACCTTCTCGGGCTCTCGGCCGATCACCCTCACAGCGCTGCCAAGCTTCAGGCTCACCGCAGTCCTCCAAGTCTCCTCGGGCACTTCATCTCTCTTGACAACCACGGTTAAGGGTTTCACGGATAAGTCGTCGATGACTTCAAGGAACGATATGCGGCCAAGCACCTTTAAGTTAGACACCCAGCCCACGATCCGCTTCTCCATCAGAGCTCAGTGATCGCCGAATAGGAGAAATATTTAAAGCATCCCTACTCTCAGAGCGCGAGGAGATAAGCTATGGTGCGCCCCTCCCAAAGGTCTAGGACGAAGAAGAGGAAGCTTGTCCGCACGCCCGGAGGGAGACTTGTGCTCCGCATCCTCGACAAGAAGCATGATTACCCTAAGTGCGCTTCGTGCGGCAGGCCTTTAAGCGGTTTTCCCAAAGTCACAGCTAGGGAGGAGAGGAAGGGGCTTAAGCCTCCCACCAGGCCTTTCGGAGGCTACTTATGCCACAAGTGCCTATCTCTGGGCTTAAAGCGCGCTGCTAGAGCTCTCTCGGGTTGAGCAGTTTAATGGCATGCATAATCGTAGCGATTAGCGGTACTCCTGGAAGCGGTAAAACTACTTACGCAAAGTTCTTAGCCGAGCGGTACGGGCTACGCTACGTTTCAGGAGGTGCTCTCTTCCGGGAAATAGCGCGCGAGAGAGGGTACGATTTAGTCGAGTTTCACCGCGTAGCAGAGATAGAGGAGGACATTGACTTTCTGATAGAAGAAAGATCTCTTAGAGAGGCTCTCAAAGGAGGTGTTGTTATCGAGGGCCACCTAGCCGTCTGGGTGCTTAGAAGCATAGCGCATGCCAAGATAATTTTCGATGCCCCTCTGGAGGTGAGAGCTAGGCGTATAGCCGTCAGGGATTCGAAAAGCTTTAGCGAGGCACTTGAAGAGCTTGTTAAAAGAGAGAAAAGCAACCGGGAAAGAGCCTGGAAGTACTATGGCCTTGATGTCCGCGACTACAGCGTGGCAGATTTAGTCATCAACACGGGCTTGCTGGGGGAAGAGTCGGTGAAATTTATCTTGACGAGCTTTTTCGATAGACTGCGGCTGGAGCATCCCGAGCTTTTCCACTAAGGTAGCCGGCGCTTGGCCACAGCGCCCAGAATTATGGGTAAAAGAAGTGTGGCATCCCCCGGAACCGTCACATGTTTCGCGGACGGCTTAATCTTCCCCCAGCTTATAGCTTCTCTGGTTCTCGCCCCGGATAGGGAGCCATCCCACTCAGGAGCAGACGTAACGGCGACAGCGTAGTCAAGGCCGCCCCGGAACTGAGCCCACCAGATCACGTGATGCTTAGATATTCCTCCTCCGAGCATCAAGCCGGCCAGGCAGTCCGCCTCGTACACAATTTCTGCGATCTTCGCCATGTCCGCAACCGTATCGAGAACTATTCCCCGCAGCTCCGAGGAAGCCCTTGCCCTTTCGTTGAAAGTATAGACCGCGGTGCCGAAAGCCGAGTCCACCAGACCAGGTGAAAAGACTGGTACGCCCTTCCTAGAACAAGCTCTAAGGATTGACTTCTGATCCTCTAGCCTCCTTCCGGACTCGTAAGCCAGTTCGCTGGGCGACCATGAAGTTTTAACCCGGGAAAGCTCGCTGAGCAGTCTGTGTACGAACGACTCTATTAAGGGACCGTAGTGCTCTAGCGGGATGAGTATATTCCCAAGCCGGTGCAAGCCAAGCTCCCGCAGCATTTCATCGTCGAGCTCGAAGTCGCCAACGTAGTACCTTCCCCCAGTAGCTCTCGCTATATCGTGGTCAAAAGTCCCCCCAGTTGTAACCACGGCTCTACAGAAGCCCTTAGCGATCACATCAGCGAGGAGGCCCCGCAGACCGGTCGCCACTATATTTGCTGGAAATGACAAGATAAGAGCGCAGTTCTTACTGTATGCTTCATCGAGGATTTCAACAGCTCTCTGTAAGTACCGTAGAGAGAAGCCCCCAATCCTGCTGAAGACTTTCATGGCTTCTCCGAAGTTCTCTACTACCTCGTCAAGGGAGAGATCCTCGACGTGAACTTTCAGCATCTCTCTTCTAAGCTCTAGCCTCTGCGGCTCCAAGCAGCTTTTCACCTAGCCTTTAGGGCGTAGAACCCTTTCCTCTGGATTCCAAGCACTTTAGCAGCAACGCTCTGCTCGTTCAGAACGACGATCAAACCCTCCCAGTTGTCGGTAAATTCTCTGCTTCCGCAGCTAGGACACGTTTCGACATCCTCTTCCACGAGAAACCTGCACTTGACGCAGGCTTTTAGGGGAAGCTTCCGCTTACTCACTCTTATCAGCCTCCTTCCTCTTCTCTATCATCTCGCGAATATGGTCTAGCCTGCCGAGATAGGGGGCTCGCATAGTAAGCCTTACCCTGAGAATACCTTTGAGCTCGTCGTAGCTCACGCCAGTAACTCGCGCTCTAACGATGTCACCTCTTCTTATGACTCGCTTGCCGCTCTCTGCTATAACCACCCCCTGGTCTCGATCGTATATAACGTCCTTGGTTGGGAACACCTGCGACCGGTGAACGAAGCCGTCTATCACACCTAGCCTGACCGTCAGCCCTATGTTTTCAACTAAAACAACCTCGCCCTCAACAACCTCGTTGGGAATAGCATTGTACACTAGCGCAACAAACCTACACTCGTGGTAAGAGCTAGGATCCCCGAAGGTAAGGTACCCTTCAGGGGATACCTCTACACTAAGCACGGAAATCACGAGGCCTACGCCCTCGACAACCCTTCCTTCGTAAGTTTCCCTCAGGACCTCTAGCGCTGCTTCTTCTAGCTGTTTTCCGAACAAGTGAGGCGGAATATCGACAATGTCCTCGATCGTCACCAGCTTGTACATCCTCTCGCCCTCCCGCCCTGTTCCATCTCCAGATAGCTCAAGCATGGCGAAATCTTTTATGCTCTCCTCTTCAGTAGCTTAAAGGGCCCGGCGGGTTAAGCCCCGGGGGGCCAGCCCTCCCCTGTAACCGCAAACGGGCTGAGGGCGGGGGGCGTTAACCCGCAGAGGCGCCGGGTAGGCCGTGGGTGCCCGCGCTGACGCACCTTCGATGAAGCCGGCCCCCGTGGGATGCTCTGTCCCGCCGAGCCTCCTGTAGGGGAGGCTCAGGGGGGTACGGCCGAACCGGGTTAGGCCCGGGAGGGAGCAGCCCTAAGGCCGGCAGGGCATGTTCACGGGAAGGCTGGTCGGAGCCAGGTGCCGGCTCGGGTCCACGGCCTGCCGGCCACTTTGCGGGGACGCCGCCGGGCCCTTTAAGCTTAGAGAAGACCATGCAGTTTATAAATAGTCCTTACTCTACCCTCTCCCCCTATCTGATCAAGGATCTTCGCAACAGCTTCTGGGACGAGATTTCTCCAATCCTCATCCCCTTGGGCCATAAGGTTCCTCACATGGGTGCCAGAAAGGACCTCTCTCTCTTTCAGCGGTACTCCGACAACTTCGTACCCGCGCTCTCTAAGAAGAGCTTGCGTTAAGGGATCGTTGCTGTATGCTCTGTCGAACTTAGGGCTCACCATTTCAACGTAAGCTGGCCAGAGAAAGTGTACGGAGTCCGTATCAGGTATCAGCGTGATAATGACTCTATCCAGTAGCCCCTCCACCTTGAGTGAGCTCCATATCATAAGGAGCCTCTCGCCAGCGGTGAAAGGGTTCTTCGGGAGATAGGCGTACTGTGCGCTACCTACGCCTATGACAAGTTCTTCTTCTCTTTCCAGTATCCACTTAACAGCCTCGAGGTGCCCCTTATGAAAGGGTTGAAACCTGCCGATGAATAAGCCCCTGCTCATAGCCGCCGAATCACCGCGACGAGCTCGTCGTAAAACATTGCCAGCACCTCCTTATAGTTAGCTAAACCCTGCTCCACGAGATCCATCTTCTCGAGAACCTCCGCCGTCTTCTCCTCAGATACTAGCTGCCCGTAGTTCCCTGCAAGGTATTCGTAGACCTTTACCCCCAGCTTCGTGGGAACAAGCTTGCCTCTCTTCACAGGGAGCACGTAATTCCGGGCTAGCAGCTTCTTGACTATCTCAGCATAAGTTGACGGCCTGCCTAGCTTCCTTTCCTTCATGAGCCCCACGAGGTCTGCCTGGGTATACAGCGGCAGAGTGGGCCTTCTCCTGTACTCCACTCTGACAACTTTATACACGCCAGGCTGAAGAGGAACAGGCTTCCCGAGTGGAAGGAGTCTTGCGAACCCGTCGAAGAGAATCTCAGCAACTCGGTGAACCTCCTTCTCGAAGTACAGACCCTCGACCCTCAGCTTCTCCTCTTTTACCCTAGAAGGCGCCATCTGACTCGCCATGAATCTCCTGAAGATCAAACTGTAAAGCTGCAAGTGCTCTCTGCTCAACTGTACTGGAAGCTGCAGCACCCCTTGCCTAATCAACCCTAGCAGTGTTTCAGCGTCGTAAGGTCGAGTAGGTCTTATGCACTCGTGAGCACCAGCCTCCCCCCACCTTCTCGGCCAGAAGTACTCTTCCCCGAGCTTCTCCATCAAGTAAGCCCTCGCGACAGCTATGCCCGCTTCTGAAACATGGGTGCTGTCAGTCCTGTGGTAGGTGATCAGACCCATCTCGAATAGATCTTGTGCAAGCCGCATTACCTCATCAGCGCTGAAACCATAGAGCCTGTTAGCCTCTCGGAGCATGGTGTCCGTTGTGAAGGGGGGCGGCGGGTGAATCTCCCTCTCCTGGGTAGCGACGCTTGTCACTCGAACTTCGCTGCCCAGGAGCTCATCCTTGACCTCGCTAGGTTTTTTGCCGTCAAGCTTCATATTGTCGACAAGCAGCCTGAAGGTCGGCTCCAGCTCAAGCGTGAAGACAGGTCTAATGCTCTTCGATACCTCCCTGTAACGCGAGATAACCCATCCCAGCACTGGGGTCTGAACTCTCCCCGCTGAAAGCCAATCCATCCCGAACTCCTTCCACAGCGCCTTACTCAGAGCGAAACCTATCCACCTGTCCTCAATTCTTCTCACCAGCTGCGCCTCAACCATTCTCGTGTTAATCTCTCGCGGATTTTTCAAAGCCTCTTCGAATGCCTTCCTCGTGACTTCGTGAAACTCTATCCTCTTAATGCTCCGCGCGTAGGGGCTAAGCGTGACCGCGATATCCCAGGCGATCTTCTCTCCCTCGGTATCTGGGTCGGTGGCTATCAGCACTTCATCAACCTCCGCGGCGAGGCTTCTAAGGAAGCTCACTATCTCGGCTTTGTCGAGTATAGTGGTGCTTCCGCAGTAGGGGCATCTCCCCGCACCGCTCTCTTCCCGGTAGTCCGTGAACTGCCTCCCGCAGCTTAGGCACCTCTTTATTGTTGTGAAAACTGGAACGAAGAGGCCGCGTTCCCGCTCTGTCAGTACGCCGAAAACATCCTCCACTCCGTCGAAATTGAACATGCTTGTTATCAGGTCGAAAATGTGCCCCATCGAGGCTGCTATCTGGAGCTGATAGTTACCCGTAGTAACCTCGTAGACCACGTACCTACCTATCCTACGCCTCGAAGGTCTGCCGAAAAACGATGCTATAGTTCTAGCCTTAGTGGGGCTTTCCACAACTACCAGGGCTGTTCTGAGAAGCTCGCTGACTTCCTCCGGCTTACTCTCCCCCCTGATGATCCTTCTTATGCGCTCTCTCTCTTCAGTTATCTCTCTGATCAGAGCATCTAGGTTAAGCTCAGCTAGCTGAACCCACTCGCCGTCTCCGAGGAAAGTTCTCGAAGCTTTGATGAACTTCTTAAGAAGCTCCTCGTTATCGGCAACAAGTACTGATAAACCTTTCGAGATTCCTCCCGTGTACAGTCTCGAGGACCTTCCAGACGCTTGGATGTATGTTAAAATGTCGGGAATTATGAGGTATAGCACACCATTTTCTTGAGTCAGCATAGCAGAAGTTTCCGCTACTAGCTTATAGAGGTGCTCTTTAGACTCAAGATACTTTCTCACGAGTTCCTGCAATCTCTTAATAATTCGTAAAATCCCAGCCAGTTTTGGGGGCTCTTCCCCTCGCTTCAGAGCCTCCATTAGGGCCCTGTACTGGTGCGGCTCCAATGCGAGAAGCGCTCTGCGCACCGCTGAGATCAGTCTCTCCATCTCGGAGCGATCCTCCTTCTCCGCTATCTGAGCGACATTCGACGCTAGCTGCAGAAGCCTTACAGGAGTCAGGAGAGTCACATCCGTCTTCAGCTTAAAGTGCGGGATTCCTGCGAAGATAACGTACTTCACTACGTGAGGCATGTCGAGCCCGCGCACCAAGAGCCCGTAGTAGCTTGCAGTGCCTACCAGAACGTCCAGCCTCCCTTCCTCAAAGTCTCCAAGAACCTGTTTTTTCAGCCTCCCCCGAACGAGCTCCACCTTTAAACCTCTGGCGCGCACCGCATCCAGCAAGCTGTTGAGAGTACTCTCATCCGTCCCCAGAGGCACGAAGATCAAACCCCCCCTCCCTAGTCGGGAAGATAGGCGGGCTACTTCCTCTACCAACCCCTCCCCCTGGGCAAGCACGTAAGTGTCGACAACGTTGCGGAGCTGCTCGCTCCTACTGCCCACCTCGAAGCCGAGCAGCTCCCGGAATAAACGCACCCTCAAACCCCGCGCTCTCCCCGTTGCCGTGGAAACCAGGAGGATGCCGTGCTTACTCTTCGCTGCCTTCCTAACTTCCTCTTCTAAAGCCCGAACTCTCTCCGCTAACTCGCCGGGCGGGCTACCGCGCCGTAAGGCTGCTGCCAACTTTAGCCTGGTGTAAATGAGCTCCATAGCTTTCTCAACATCCTCCCTAGCGAAGCCTAGGAGGAGTAGGAGCTTGTCGATTCCTTTAGAAGATTTAAGAACGGAGTCCACGTCATCAACAAATATCAAGTCAAATGCAATCCCGCTAAGCAGTTCGAAGTTCCTTTGCAGGAAGTGCGGCGTGGATAGAAGAATGCTGAAATTTCTCGCAGCTACCTTTTGGAGGATGTTCTCCTTCTCACTTTTCGAGAGCCCCGCGTGGTAGGCTACTATGACCTCCTCACCTACGCCGGCTCGCCTCGCGAGCTCCGATATCCTCTTGTGAACATGCGTCAGAAGCGCGGTATTCGGGAAGATCATATAGCACCTCTTTCCCTGGCGGGCCAGGTAAAGGGATAACACCATGCCGAACATCGTCTTACCCACACCAGTAGGCGCGAGAATGGCGAAGCTATTGCCTCGTAGCGCCCTCAATGCCCAGGTCCTCTGAGCCGACCAAGGTTTGCTACCTACGACTTCTTCGAAAAAACTGGAGAACCTTTCGAGGGATTCCCGAACCTTTACCAGCTCTTTAACCCCTCCAGCTTTGCCGCGTTTCTCCAGCTCAGATGCTATGAAGTACAAGTCTGCCTGCGCCCCTCTGCTCAGCTCTTCAGGAATCTCCTCGAGACACTTTCCACAAGGAAGCTTTAGGGATAACCTGTAGTCGGTTATAGCGCCGCTGCAGTTGTAGCACATCTCCCTGAATACGGCGCGAGCTGTCTCGAGCTCCACAGAACCACCTCTCAACTAGCGGGGAAAAGCGCAAGGTAAGAAAAAACGTATCGCTTTACTGCGAAATCTGGGAGAGCTTTACCAGCCTATTCCAGTTCTCCTCAACTTCTCTTTTGATCTCCTCGAGAAGCCACCTGTTCTCGGGCTCGAGTAAGTGCCTGAAGCGTCCCTGAAGCTTGAAGTAATCCTCGATGGGCTTCGGCTCCTTTACCGGCACCGTGATCCTATACCTCCCATCCTCGTACTCGTAAAGCGGCCATATCCGGGTCTGCACAGCCAGCCGAGCAACCTCAATGCTCCTTGAGGGGTCGAAGTACCACCCAGTAGGGCAGGGGGAATAGTAGTGGAGCACTGTGGGTCCCTGGAAGCTGGCAGCCTTAGCTATCTTGTTGTACATGTCGACAGGGTACGCTGGGTTCATCGTTGCAGCGTACCTTACGCCGTGAGCTATCGCTATCTCAACCAGGTTTTTCTTCCTCTCTAGCTTGCCTGGAATAACCCTGCCGGCAGGGCTTGTAGTCGTGTGTGCACCCTTCGGAGTGGCACCCGACCTCTGGATACCTGTATTCATGTAAGCTTCGTTGTCATAGCAGATGAACATGAAGTCGTGCCCTCGCTCCAGCGCGCCGCTCAGCGCCTGGAAACCAATGTCGAAGGTTCCGCCGTCACCCGCTAGCACGATTATCTTCGGCCTCCTTACCCCCTGCTTGCGCTCAAGTACCTTGAACGCCGCCTCTATACCGCTAGCCACTGCCGGCGCATTCTCAAATGCTACGTGAACCCAGGGGACGCCCCAGCTTGTGTACGGGAAAACAGTGGTAGAAACCTCCACGCAGCCTGTCGCGTTAACGACGACTTTAGGTCCTGGAACAGCCTTGAGAGCGAACCTAATAACCTGTGTCGCCCCGCAGCCAGCGCAAAGCCTGTGACCCGGAGCGAAAAATTCCTCTTTAGGTATCTCTTTCAGGGACCTAATCACGCCGGTGCTCACTCCAACCTCACCCCTCCCTTAACCCTATCCAGATGCTCCTCTGAGGAGCCTCACCTTTTCTCAAGACTTCTTGGGCGAAGCTAAACAACTCTCTAGCGTGCTGCGGAGTAAAATCTCTGCCGCCTAGTCCGTAGACAGCGCTGAAGAGCAGAGGCCTTCTCTTCGCGGAGTACAGAGCTGAGGCGATGTCTGCGAAAAGCTGCGGTGCTGGGCTTCCGAAGCTTAAGCTCCTGTCAAGAACTCCGACAACTGAGGCCTCGCTCAGCGCCCTCCTAATCTCATCCACCGGGAAAGGTCTGTACTGCGTTAAGCTCACAACCCCTAGCTTCTTCCCCTCCGCTGCTAGCTCGCGGGAGGCGTGCCTCAGCGTGCCCGCGGAAGACCCTAAGGCGACGAGAACTACCTCCGCGCCCTCAGTGTTGAAGGTTTTTACTGGGGAGTAACTTCTCCCAGTAAACTCACCGTACTCTTCGAAGACCTCTTTGATTGCAGGCCTTGTAGACTCGAACGCCTCGAACTGGAACTTCCTGTGCTCCATATACCAGTCGATCAAGTCCAGTGCTCCGTAGGTCATCGGCCTCTCAGGGTCGATAGCGTTCACGGGCTTCTTCGGCGGTAAGAACTCATCTACGTCGCGATCCTCTAGAACCCTTAGACCCTCTGCGGCATGCGTGAGGATGAAGCCATCCAGGTTGACTATGCTCGGGAAGAGTACGCGGTGATCCTCCGATATCCTGAAGGCCATCAGTGTGAGGTCGTACGCTTCTTGAACGTTCTCAGCGAAGAACTGCATCCACCCCGTATCCCGAGCAGCGTACGCATCGTCGTGCGAGCAGTGGATGTTGATGTTGGGCGATAATGCCCTGTTACCCATAGCCATCACGATGGTCGTTCTGAGCCCCGCTGCTATCCAGAGTATCTCCCACATGAATGCCAAGCCTTGGCTACTCGTCGCCGTAAATACTCGTGCACCAGCCAGCGAAGCGCCTACAGCGGCTGAGAGAGCGCTGTGCTCGCTCTCAACCGGGATATAGGCTGCGTCGAGCTCTCCGTTGTTTACGTACTCCGCTAGGGACTCTACGATAATCGTCTGCGGTGTTATCGGGTAAGCCGATATCACGTCTACCTTCGCCTGCTTAACCGCGTACGCGACCGCTCTGTCGCCGTTCATCCCGACAAGTCTTCCTCTCGACAAACCTAATCACCCCTCCATGACCATCTCGATGGCGTGTACGGGGCAAACGTTAGCACAGATACCGCAGCCCTTGCAGAAATCGTAGTTTATCGTGACCCGGTCACCTTCATGCCTCTCGATGGAGGGTTCAGGGCAGTGAACCCAGCATAACAAGCACCTTATGCACTTCTCCTCGTGAAGCACCGGTTTCATCGCCCGCCAGTTGCCTGTTTTAAACTGGAGGCTTGTCTTCGGCAGAGGAATAACGTTGCCCACTGGCAGGTCTTTCCAGCTTCTCGGGTTAAACTCACCCATACTTCTTCACCCTTTCGTAGCCCCTCGTCACCGCTTCAATATTCATTTCCGCCAGCTTAGGGTCCCTGCCGAACCTCTCGCGCACCACCTCGAGCACAGTATCTATGCCGACTAGTCCGCTGGCTTTCACGAAAGCGCCCAGCATGGGAGTGTTGTACAAAGGCCTCCCGAAGATCTCCATCGCTATACCGTAGGCGTCAACGTACCACAGGATAGCGGAGAACTTTCTCGCAGCCTCTACTAGCTGCCCGTCCGGGACCTTAGCGTTCACAACGATCAAACCGCCCTCCTTAAGGCCCTGAGTGATCAGCGGGACCTCTTTCTGCAGGCTCGGATCTATAACCACGACCGCGTCCGGAGAGTAAATGCCGGAGTGCAGTTCTATGAGCTCCTCGCTTATGCGGGTGTAAGCTCTCACCGGGGCTCCTCTTCTCTCAGGTCCGAACTCCGGCGCGTGGTAAACCGCCTTACCCTCCCGCAGCGCTGCGAGGGCAAGGAGCTCGCTGGACGTCACAACACCCTGACCTCCTCGGCCGTGCCACCTCACTTCGTACATCCTGCTGGGCATCGGCTGACACACCCTGTTCTTTACACTCTAAGAAAAATCTGTCTACTTCATGGCCAGTGATAACGGTGTTCATGACGGCTTAAACTTGTTAAGGAAAAGATATCTCCCTCCCTGCGTGAAGTTCTTCAGCTCAGGGTGAAGGACTGCAGGAAGGGCGCTGTAGGAGGTACGTTTTCGCTGCTCCACAGGGGTCATAGGCTCCTCTTAAGCTACGCTGCCCTGAATAGCGAGCGGCTCCTTATAGGTGTGACTAGCGACGAGTACGCTCAGAGCAGGAAGACGCACCCGGTCGAGCCCTTCGAGCTGAGAGCACTCTCAGTACTTCTTTACGTTCTCACAGTGAACCCCGAGGTGGTGGTGGAGGTAGTCCCTATAGACGATGCTTACGGACCTGCGGTAGTAGACCCGGAGCTGGACTGCATATTCGTGAGTGAAGAGACCTTGGCCGGCGCTCTTGCAGTCAACTTGGTGAGGCGGCTTCGCGGGTTAAAACCTCTTAAAATACACTCCGTCGAGGTCATCTTACACGAAGGTGGCGTTAAGCTCTCAAGCACGCTTCTCTGGAAGAAGATTCCTGCTGCCGATACGGGCTCTTACCACCTCAACGCTAAGCGCCATGAAGACGAGCCAGGCGAGAAATAGCACGAGACCCAGCAGAGCTCTTAGCAAGGGGTCTCTGAAGGCTGAGAGCAACATCTCGAGGAAGTACACTAGAATTATGATAGCGAGCCAGGCGGAAGATGCCATGAGAGACAACCAGAACCACGCTTTAGCAACCTTCATGGAAGCTCGCCTCAGAGCATGAGAAAGGCTGAGAGCAGAGCAAGTGCAGCGACCGTGAGTTCAAGCAGAATATACAGCTTTACCACTTCCTCCTCTCTCCCATCCCCTCCGATTAACAGCGCTAGCCTGGTTAAGGTGAGCGGGGCTTTGGGGCTCCTACTAGCCCGCAGAGTGCCGTCGGGCTCAACGATCACCGGCCGCTCGGGAACGGTGCGATGCTCCCTGAAGCCTCTAAAGCTGACGAGCACCATGAAGCCGTTTACGACGTGCGGGAGAAGCAGTGTTAGTGCAATGAACTCGAGGTGCTCCACCACAGCTAATCCACCAAGCAAGGCTCCCAGGAAGAGGCTACCGCTATCGCCGTTGAAAACCCTGGCTGGGTACGCATTGTACGGGTAGTAAGCCGCTAGCACCCCGACGAGAAGCAGGGAGAGTATGAGCGCGGTTTCTCTTCCTAGAAAGGCGGAGATCAAGGCTAGAGTGGAGAAGGCGACGAGCATCGTCCCAGGTGTGATCCCGTTGAGAACATCCAGCATATTAACTACGTTCGCGGGGCCCGCAACGGCTAGTGGTAGGAGGATCCAGTAGATCAGAGTGATTCTGAGCTGCCCTATAACGGGGAGAGCAGGCCTCCCCCAGTTTATCAGATGGGGGTCCAGGAGGGCGGTAAGTGCTATGGGAACTATCCCTAAGATAGTTAGAGCGGTTTTAGTTAAACCTCCAAGAACTTTCAGATCGTCGACTAGCCCTACACCGAAACAAATAGCTGCAGCACTCATCACAACTAGGCCCTTCAGGAACGAAGCGCTTAACCCTTGCAAAACAAGCCAGGCGGTAAGACCGCTCAACACCCCTATGAAGATGATTACGCCACCTGCGTGAACGACTTCTGGCTTGCCGGGCTTGTGCGCATCGGGCCTGACTATCCCCCTAGACTTGAGATAGCGAAGCATGTGAGGCGCCACCACTTTCACCACCAGGTAGCCGACAGCAGCTGCAACCACCCCGGTCAGCGCAGGTTGGTACATTCCCCCACCACCGGTCACTGCATGGTTACTTGCTCGCAGCGCCCTGCCTCTCTCTAAGCAGCCTCTCAATAACTCTTGCGCTATCTCCCATGAAACCGAAGAGGACTCTCAGGTCAGCCTTAGATACTCTGCTTTCCGAGAGAAACCTCTTCACTACTAGCTCGCTTCCTCTGATGCGCTGGTCATCGTAACCTAGCAGTTCGCCAAGCCTCCTGAGAGTCCTGAAGAAAGCCTCTAGCTCATCTCTCGCGGGACGCTCCAGCCTGTAAGGAGCAGGGCTTACGGCTGCGTTGAAGACCTCGTACAGGAGGATGGCAGCCGCGTGCGAAGCGTTCAGAGATGGGTAGGCGGGATTCGCATCTATAGTGACGATGACGTCGCAGGCTGAGAGCTCTTCGCGCGTCAGGCCGATATCCTCTCTGCCTATAACTAGCGCCTTACGCCCACTCGCCTCGACCAGCAAGCTAGCAAGTTCCTTCGGGGTTAAGTACCTTCTGAGCGCCCCGCTACCCTTCACACCTGTGCTGCAAGCCACCAGGTCATGGCTCTTCACCACTTCCTCAAAGCTATCGACAATGAACGCGGCTTCCACGATCTCCGCTGCATGCATCGCGTACTTCCTAGCCTCTATCCCGAGCTCGCAGCGCGGCCTAACGACAATAAGCCTCTCGAAGCAGAAGTTCTTCATACATCTGGCAAGGTACCCTACGTTCTGGTCGTAAAGAGGTTCCACGAAAACTACCGATATCTCTCTCAACCTCTCATCGCAGCTTTTACCGCTGCCCGCTATAGCGGTCACCCGTGCTCGGGATACGAATAAGATCCTTAAATCATAAGCAGGGTAGAACTCTGCTGAAACTCATGAGCGATTCTCCGCGCACCGTTCGAAGAGCACCCTCCACGAGCTTCACCCCGTGGCTGCGAAGCCCGTGTAGAGGGTGAGCCAGCCACCCCTCAGCCTCATGAGCACCGTGCGCCCCGAGGTGCTGAACGTCACGCTCACCGGCTCCAAGCCGCAGTTTTAAACCTTCACCTCGCGCGGAGGCGGTGCTGCGCTGCGCTAGCCCTAGAGCACGAGAGAGAAAAAAGGAGGAATAGCTTGAGGGTTTTCAGCGGGGTAGGGCTTCCTCTAGTACCTGCTTAACTTTTTCCTCGAGAAGCTTCCCCGCGTGGAGGAAGGTCGCGCCCTCCTCTGTGACAACCCTCACGTCTTCCGGCGGGATAATGTTCCCAGCCCTCAGCGCCACCACCAACCCCCGGGGCCTAGGCCCCCGGGGAGAGCCCCCTATCCCGGGACGCGGCCGGGCTCTGCGCTCGGCCAAGTGCCCGGGGGCTCCGCGCGCGACGAGGGGGTGAGCAGCCGGGAGGCGCTCCGGCGACGGAGCGCTGAAAGGCGCGAGCAGGCCGCCATGGGCGGCGGCCGCCCCCATGACCCGCCCTGGTCTCCCGCGAGGAGGTGCAGGGCGGGCCCGGAGGCGAAAAGCCTATGAAGGGGAGATGAGCACCGGCGCGGATCATGAGCGATAAGTTCGGTGAGCTCAAGCGGGCCTACAAGCTGGTATTTGCGCTTCCTCGCAGCGAAGCGCTCGCGGCTACGATCCTGGCGCTGACCCTGCTCTGCTTTTTAGCTGCCAGCGCGGTCGACGCTACCCGTTCCTTCATGGGGGCGGCAACCAGCGCTGCTTTGACGGTTCTAGTAGGAAGAATCGTTGACAGCGCGATTATTACTTGGAGAAGGGCGGGCGGCTTCTACGCGGTATTCCTCCTATCTTCGGTATTCTTCCTGCTGCTGAGCGGGAGCGCGTATCCGGGAGCTCTCCTCGCAGCGCTGTTAGGCTTCTTGTTTCTATCCGCTACTTCAGGCCCCCTGAAGGCGGCCTTACCACTCTTCTCATTCCTGGCAGCGCTGAGCGTGCTAGCTGGCCGCGTTGCTGCTATTTTCAGCGTTATAGCCCTCGGCTACGTGCTGGTTGTTCTGGGAGGATTAGCCCTTATCGACTACAGGGTTAAGAAGACTACGGGTGTCAGCGGCATAGCGCTCTTGAGAGGATTTCTAAGGTACATACTCTCCGGTGAGAAACGCTCTCTCGAGGAGGCTCTCGCAGGTCTTTCTTCCGAGAGGGTACTGAACCTGCACCTATTTGACTTCGAGAACTCGGAAGGCGACCTCATCGGAAGGATTATCGTGTCGGAGATCCACCCCGGACCCTTCAGGGACCTAGGCAGCAGTGGGTTGCCTCGCGAGGTGATAGCAGCTCACGGATCCCTACCTGTACTCTACCTGAAAGCCCCCTCTTCGCACGCGGAGAACCTAGCCTTCTCCGACGAGGTGAGCAGGCTGGTAAGAGAGCTTATGCAAACGGGTAGGGCGGAAGCACACTACAACTACGCGCGAATCGGGGTTGCGGCAAGGGGTAGGTTCAGAGTTGTAGTGCTCTCCTTCGACCACGTGAGCCTAGCTTTCATTGACCCGCTGGTGCCAATGGAGGATCTTTCCCACTACTTGAGTAGACTGCTCTCACTTCAAGGAGTGGTGGCTGTTGATACTCACAGCATGATTTCGAAAGACTACAGTGTACTGGAAAAACCTACTACAAATCTCCAAGAATACTACGAAGTTTTTTCCGCGTTGGCAGAAGCTTTAGAGAAACCCAGGGGAGAGGGGTCCCTGCGGGCAGCCTTTAAGCGTGTAGACTACTCCGACGGCATATCTGTAGCTCCTGGAGGAGTCTCCTGCGCTGTCCTCTCAGTCGGCAGCCTCAGAGTGGGAATAGTGAGCATAGATAGCAATAACGTTCAGGCAGACTTCAAACCTGTTCTGCTGAAATCTCTCGAGAGGCATGTCAGCGTACCGATAGTGGCATCAACAGACACGCACTTGTTGACGGGACGTAGAACAGGTGTCGAGTACTACCCTGCAGGATCCACCTCGCCCGACCGGCTGCTAAGCACCTGCCTGGAGTGCATCGAAGAAGCGGCTGAAAAACTAGAAGAAGCTAAGGTAGGCTACACAGTCTTTCCATTTAAGTCGCTGTACACCAGCGGCGACCTTCTAGAAGAGATCTCTCGCGTATCGCGGGGAAACGTGCTCATAGGGATAGGGTTGATCACCCTAGCTGTAGCAGCATCAGCGCTTGCCCTCCTCTAAGAGCTCCGCAATCCTGTCCCACTTCTCGTCAACCTCGCGCTGCAGCTTCTCTACCTCCTCCTGGCTGAGGTGTGAGAAGCGCCCCTGCAGCCTGAGGTATTCTGCAACAGGTCTTCTCTTACTCTTATCCAGCAGGCCGGCGCTGGGACCCGTAAGCCTGAAGACCCCCTTCTCGACCTCGTAGAGTACCCACATGCCGGTCAGCACCGCAAGCTTGGCAATCTCAACTGTGAGGCGTGGCTCGTACCTCCAGCCCGGCGGGCAGGGGGCTAGCGCGTGCAGGTACTTCAACCCGCCGCTAATGGACGCGGCCTTTTTGACCTT
The DNA here is from genome assembly GCA_038741495.1 of Thermofilum sp. Classification (NCBI taxonomy): domain Archaea; kingdom Thermoproteati; phylum Thermoproteota; class Thermoprotei; order Thermofilales; family Thermofilaceae; genus Thermofilum; species Thermofilum sp. Next base: position 83,479 of record JAVYKX010000002.1, read on the forward strand.
GTAAGCAATATCGCTCGGGTAAGCAGGGGATAGCGTGGCTACGTATGGTACGCGGTGCGAGATCATGATTCCGGGAAGATCCTTCTTGAACCCGGGGTTCCCGCTCGGTGTGGTCGTAGTCCATGCTCCGTAAGGTGTCGACCCGGACTTCTGAATACCCGTGTTCATGTACGCTTCGTTATCATAGCAAATGTAGATGAAGTTGTGGCCCCGCTCCGCGGCGCCGCTTAACGCTTGAAGACCTATATCGACAGTTCCCCCGTCTCCGGCCCACACGACGACGTTTCCAGGCCTCTCCAACCTAGCTAAAGCCTCCACCACACCGGAAGCCGCTGCCGCGCTCGCTGCGAAAGCTATGTGGAGAACCGGCACCCGGAAAGCGCTTTTCGGGTGTGGGCCCGCAATTACCGAAGTGCAAGATGCGGGTATCACCAGGTACGTGTTGGGTCCGAGCGCTTTGAGCACGTGCCGTAACAGGAGCATCGCCCCACAGCCGGGGCAGGCCGCGTGCCCCCGCTCCAAGTACTCTTCTCTAGGGAAAGCGCGGTGCGCCATCCTCCTCACCTCTCCACCTGCCAGAAGAAGACTCCGCTCCCCTTTTCTGCCAGCTTGTACATGTTTATCACATCTCCAGCGGTCACATCTGCGCCTCCTACACCTGCTGATATGTCGACTAGAGCCGCTGCCACGTTTCGAAGCTGCAGTGCGGTTGCCACGTCAGCTGCTAGAGGGCTGGCAGCACCAAGCGCGGACGACCTCGAAATTACCACAACCCGCTCTTTACCCTTAAGAGCTTCCGCTAGAGATTCGTAGGGGAATGGTCTGTAGAGCCAAAGCTTTAGAGCGCCGACCCTTTGACCCTCCCTCCTTAGCGTGTCGACGGCACCGACGACCTCGCCGAATATCGAGCCCATAACTACGAAGACCATGTGAGCGTCATCGCAGCGATAGCATTCGAAGCCCCTCGAGTAATCTCTCCCGGAAACCTCCCCGAGCTTAGCTGCAGCATCTCTGAATACTTTCAGCGCCTCTAAAGCGGCGAGCTTCATGGCCTTCCTGATCTTCAAGTACTCCTCGGGGTAGGCCAAGTTCCCCAGCGAAGCCGGGTCCTCAAAGCTAAGAGGCGGCTTCCAGGCCCCCTTCGGTGGGAGGAGATCTGGCGCTCTCTCGATGAGCTGAACCGGCTCGTAGGTGTGAGAAACTTCAAAAGCATCCCAGGCGACGGCCGTCGGAAGCGAAACTCTGGGGTTTTCGGAAAGCATGTAGGCTAGAAGAGTGAAATCGTAAACTTCTTGTGCGTTTGATGCGAAAAGCAGGTTCCAGCCACTATCTCTGAGCGTGTAGAAGTCCGCATGGTCGCTCCAGATATTCCACGGCGGGCCTATGGCCCTGGTCACCAGGCCCATAACTATCGGCAACCTAGCTCCAGCAGCCCACCAGACAACCTCGTACATGTACAGGAGCCCGTGAGAGGATGTTGCAGTGTACGTGCGCGCCCCTACGCTAGCCGCGCCTATCAGGGCAGCCATGGCGCTGTGCTCGGACTCTACCCTAACGAACTTAGCCTTCAGCTCCCCCGCATCTATGAAGTCCGCTAGCTTCTCGATAACCGTGGTTTGGGGAGTAATCGGGTATGCTGATATCACGTCGGGCTGGGCTTCCCTCACAGCGTACGCCGCAGCGTAGTTGCCTGTCAGAAGAAGCGCTCTCATCGCTCCCTCACCATTGTTATAGCTCCGAAAGGACACTCGTGCGCGCAAATCCCACAGCCCTTACAGTACTCGTAATCGATGAGAACCTTCTCCTCTCCTATCTCCACCACGCCATCAGGGCAGAAGAGCCAGCAGACTCCGCAGAGCTTGCACTTAGAGCTGTCAACGACCGGCCTTTCCGCTCTCCAGCCTCCCGAGGCTACAACCCCCCTTTTAGGTCTCGCTAATAGAATCTCAACCACACTTCTCGACAAGTTTCCACCCCTCCTCCACGGCTTTTAAATTCTCGCTTAGCTTGGCCTTCACTTGCAGCTTAGTAGCCTCCAGCAGCTCGTCGAGGCTGACGAGACCTGAAACCCGCGCCACAGCGCCGACCATCGGCATGTTGACTAGAGGGATGCCGGCCAGCCTAAGGTTGAGCTCCTCCGCTATTCCGAGTGCATCAACACAGTACATCTCCTGCGCTACGCGAGAGAGCTCTTCTTCAAGCCTAGTAGAGTTGACTACTACAGCTCCCGTGGGCTTAAGGAGCCCCTCGGGCTTAATGGTGCGAAGTAGAGTACTGTCAAGCACCGCGAGCAAATCTCCGCGCTGAACTCTAGACCGGGTGAGAATCCTCGTCTTAGCGATCCTGTTGTAAGCGAAGACAGGTGCGCCCCTTCTCTCAGCCCCGAAGAAAGGTATTGCGAGCGCGTAGTAGCCTCTAAGAACTGCTGCCTGAGCCAGGATAAGCGCGGCGGTGACGCCTCCCTGGCCTCCGCGGCCGAGCCAGACGACATCAAATGTTCCATCCATAACATTCTATGCAGAGAAGCTTGCTTCACATTTATATTCTTGCTCCTACCTGTTAATATTGATGAAGCCCAAGATAGTCGTTGAACCTCCAGGCCCTCAGGCTAGGGAGATTGCACGCCGGGATAACGAGCTGATAATGCAGAGCTTTGCGAGATGGTATCCGCTCGTCGCAAGGAGAGCCTACGGGGTGTGGGTGGAGGACGTTGACGGTAATGTGTACCTGGACTTTAACTCCGGCATCGGCGTTAACAACACGGGGCACTGCCACCCGAAAGTCGTAGAGGCCATCAAGAAGCAAGCCGAGCTCCTTCTTCATTACTCTCTCACCGACTTCCTTTACGAGCCGCCGGTGAGGCTTGCGGAGAAGCTTGTGGCGATAACGCCGGGAAGCTTCCCAAAGAAGGTTTTCTACGTGAACAGCGGTGCCGAAGCTATAGAGGCGAGCCTGAAGGTTTCGCGGGGGCACTTCCGCGGGAGCAGGCCTTACATCATCGCCTTCGCAGGCTCGTTCCACGGCAGGACGATGGGGGCGCTCAGCTTAACTTCCAGCAAGCCCGTGCAGAGGCGGCACTTCGCCCCCCTAGTTCCTGGCGTGTTTCACGTGCCCTATCCGTACTGCTTCCGCTGCCCCTTCAAGCTCAGGTACCCGGATTGCAACTTGTGGTGTGTCGACTTCATCGAGGAGTGGCTTCTCAAGAAGTATGTTCCTCCCGAGGAAGTTTCCGCGATAGTCTTCGAACCCATCGCCGGGGAAGGGGGGTACATAGTTCCGCCGCCCGAGTTCTTCCCGCGTTTACGTAAGCTTGCGGACAAGTACGGGATTCTGCTGGTTGACGACGAGGTGCAGGCAGGCATCGGCAGGACCGGGAGGTGGTTCGCCATAGAGAACTGGAACACCACCCCTGACATAATCGCTATCGCGAAAGGTATAGCGTCGGGTATGCCGCTTGGAGCTATCGTGAGCAGGGCCGACGTAGCTGACCTGCCGCCAGGCTCCCACGCAAGCACGTTCGGCGGTAACCCGGTCAGCTGCGCGGCAGCGTTAGCCACGCTGGAGGTCATCGAGGAGGAAAAACTCCTAGAAAATGCTAGGAGAGTGGGTGACTTCGCTAAGAAGAGACTAAGCGAGATCGCTTCCAGTGTAAGCGCCGTAGGAGACGTGAGGGGGATAGGCCTAATGATTGGTGTGGAGCTCGTGAAGCGGGACGGCTCGCCAAACCCCGAGCTTCTGCAAGCTACCATAGAGAAGGCGTTCAAGAAAGGCCTTTTGGTAATCGGTGCCGGCCTGAGCACCATTCGCGTCGCACCACCGCTCATCATCACGCAGGATGAGATGGAGACGGGGTTGGAGATACTCGAAGAATCCCTCCGGGAAGCGGTGAAGGAGAAAGGCTGGTAGCGCAACTCCCCAGAGCACCTCGAAAGTTTCTCTACCCTATAAAGACGGTACAGCTCCCGGCTCCTTTCTCAATATTCCTCATCAAGCCCTACGACCTCCCTTCGGAAGGAGCTGCGATTAAAGCTTAGCGGATCCTCAGAGGCTCAGGGCCTATGAGGGGGAATAGCACCTCGCGGAACAACCAGGCAGCGGCTACGCTTCGGTTAAAGTCGAGGAATTGATGGTGGGGCCGCCGGGATTTGAACCCGGGATTCGGCGGACGCGCTAGCGACGCGCCCTCCACCAGCGCCCCAGGCTGGCCTCAGGGGCTACCCTCAGCCAATCCTAGCCAAGCTAGACGACGGCCCCCGCGGATGCTGCTCTAGGCGCCCCTTTAATCCTTTCGCCGCCACCTCGCACCTGTACCTTCTCCTAGAGAGGTGAAACTTTCGAGCATGGAGAGAATCTATATTACCTTGGTAATACGGCAGCGGTTCTGTGCAGCAAGCTTTGGTACAGGAGGAAATACTGGCATCGCTCACAGAAACTGAGAGGAGGATCGTGGTAGCGTACCTAAAGCAGCGTGGTAAAGCTCGCGATCTCGCGCACGCGTTAGGCGTGTCCGAGCGGACGGTCTACAAAGCTCTCTACAAGTACAGGAAGCTTGCTCGAGAGCGAGGAGTAGATCCCTCCGCATTCTACCTTAGGGGGAGCTTCGGCTACCAACCCGATAACGGACGCGACGAGCTCCAGCGCCCGCTGCTGAATTTCGAAGGCATAAAGCAGGAGATTATTGCTGAGCTCGTACCCGTAATAGAGGAAGCTGTAAGGCAGGCTGTGAAACAGAGCCTAGAAGAGCTTCTCTCGGGCCAGCGCGGGCGGGCGGCAGCGGCGAGCCCCAGCGCCTCTAATCATTTAAAGAGCGACAGCGATCAAATTGCCAGGCTCATACTAACTATTGAGAAGCTTAACGAGAATCTCGTCAAGTTTGGGCAAGCGATTACCAATCTCTACTCTACCGGTACGCCACGCGTACAGCAGCATAGCTGGCAGAACCGTGCCCACGAGGACTCTCTTCCCAGCTTCGTCGTAGGCAATCCTTGGCTCGAGGTGCTATCGCAGAGATACTAGACGCGAGTCTCAGCGAGAAGCCGGTTCACCTGCATCTGTACGCGAAAAGAGTTAAGACCTTCCGATTCAAGCGTAAACCCGTGAAGACAGCGGTCGACGCTCTTGCCGCTTATGGCGGCAAAGTGGAGAAACTTATGGAACAGAGCCTCTTGAGGCACGCGGACCCTGAGTTCGCTGACGCTATTCTTTACCCTATTAGAACTGGAGGAAAAAGGGTTCGCCCAGCGTTAACTATACTTTCATGTCTTGCTAGCGGCGGCTCTGAGGAGCAGGCTTACCCGGCTGCTGCGGCGGTAGAGCTAGTGCACAATTACTCGCTCATCTTGGACGACATTATTGACCACAGCGAGGTTAGGAGGGGTCAGCCCACTCTCTGGAAGAAGTATGGGCTCAGCACAGCGATCCTGGTTGCGGTCCACTACAGGGAAACAGTGTCCGAGCTGCTAAACGAGACCCCCGACCCGAAGCTCTTCAACGAGATTGCAGCAAGGACGGTTAAGCTCATCGTGGACGGGGAAAGGCTGGACATCCTCTTCGAGCAGGCCGGCCGCAGCGACGAGCCTTACATCGTGAGCAACAGGCGCAGGCATGTATCGCTCAACGACTACTTCGCGATGATCGAGCGGAAAACTGCTGTACTTATCCAAACCGCCTGCGAGTTCGGGGCCCTTTCGGCGAGAGCTCCTCCAGACTACGTTAGGGCTCTTAGCGAGTACGGCTACAGCCTCGGGATGGCCTTCCAGGTGGGAGACGATATCATAGACATCTTCGGCGTAGAGGAGAAGACGGGTAAAGTCGTGGGAGGTGATATCCGCGAACATAAGCTCGGGAACATAGTACTACTCTTAGCAGTAGAAGAAGGTAGTGAGAAGCTGCGCGAGATTCTCTCCAAAAATGACGTAACCTCCGAGGATATTAAAGAGGCTATTGAGCTTGTGCGGCGCACCTCCGCCAGGGAAAGAGCTGAGCGCATCAGGAACGATTACGTTCAGAGAGCCCTCAAAGCTCTCGAGCCTCTACCCGAGACAGAGTATAAGTCGATCCTGAGGGATGTCGCCGTCTTCATCATGAAAAGAGAGCACTGATAAGCTATGCTTGTCTTAGTGAAGCTGGGCGGCTCTGCAATCACTGACAAAGCTAAAGCCTTCAGTTTCCGAAGAGAAAGCGCTGAGATTTTCGCGGAGAAGATCAAGGCGCTGAGAGAGATGGGCGTTAGCATTCTCATTGTCCACGGAGGGGGCTCGTTCGGCCACCCGGTGGCTCTACGGTACAGGCTCCACGAGGGTGGAAACCAGCCAGAGAAGCTTCTGGGCTTCGCAGAGACCAGGTACCGGATGACGGAACTGAGCCAGCTGCTGGTCCGTTCCCTCCTGGATCACGGCATTCCAGCCGTCGCTGTTCAAACATCTGCGATAACGGTGGCTATGGATGAAGCTCTACACTACATGGATCTAGAGCCAATAGAGAGATTTCTGAAGATGGGGCTCGTGCCGCTCCTATGCGGAGACGTCGTCCCGGATATCAAAAGAGGTATGTCTGTGCTCTCTGGTGATGCGATATCCGCTCACCTTGCGTGCAGGCTGAGGGCTTCGGCGCTAATCTTCGTGATGGGGGCGGGAGGAATATACACAAAACCTCCGAGCACTCCGGGAGCCGTTCTAGTGCGCGAGTTGAGAAGCGAGAGCGGCGTGATCCTCGGAGATGCAAGAGGCATTGACATCACAGGAGGCGTTGCAAAGAAATTACACTACGCGTTCGAAGCGGCTCGATGCGGTACTAGAGTAACGATCGGTGGGGTATCTCACCTTGTTGAAATGGCTCTGGGCTTAGACGCACCGTATACCACCGTTGTCCCCGGCTAGTCACGCGACTCTCAACGGGTGACCGAAACTTCAGCCGTGCCGCATACTAGCCTTTTTAAGCTACCGCAGACACGTATCCCGATGCGCACGCATGTGAAAGTGCTCGAGCTTCGTACATCTGAGCGCTTTCAGCTGGTAGACATAACTCGTGATGTTGAGAAGGTAGTTCAGGAGAGCGAAGTGAAGAATGGTATCTGTGTAGTGCACGCTCCCCATGCAACAGCTGCGGTGATACTGAACGAACACGAGAGCGGTCTCATCAGGGATATTCTGAACAAGTTGAGGGAACTCTTTCCACCAGACGCGGAGTACATGCACAACCGGATAGATGATAACGCTCATGCACACATCGCTTCAGCGTTGCTGGGTTCTAGCAAGGTTTTACCTGTGGTAAACTCGCGGCTGGTTAGAGGTACTTGGCAGAACATTTTCCTCGTCGAGCTGGACGGGCCGAGAAACCGGCGGGAAGTTGTAGTACAAGTTTTAGGTGAGTAAAGCTCGCGTCAGGCCTGCGGCTTGAGGGTAACTTTGACGTCTACGGCGAGTCCTCCTTTACCCTTCTCATATACGAAGAAGGGGTTGATGTCGATATCCTCGATCTCTGGTATGTCTAGAGCTAGCTTTGAGAGCTTTATGAGAGACTGCACCACCGCCTCGTAGTCCGCGGGAGGTTCGCCGCGGTACCCTTTAAGCACTCTGTAGACCTTTGTCTCCTCGAGCATCTCATAAGCGTCCTCCAGGCTCAGGGGAGCTACCCTGAAGCTAACGTCCTTCATGAGCTCAACTAGCACGCCTCCCGACCCCACCATCACTAGAGGCCCGAAAATGGGGTCTCTGTGGACTCCAAGAGCGACCTCCCTCCCCTTCTCAGCCATCTTCCTCACGATGACGCCATTTACTCGAGCGTTGGGAACCTTCGAGGAAACATTCGAGAGAACCTTGTGATACGCCTCAATGAGCTCTTCATCGCTGTTGATGTTCATGATTATCGCCCCTACGTCGCTCTTGTGGAGCACGTCGGGGGACTCAACCTCCACGACGACAGGGTAGCCCACTTCTCTCGCTACTCGCAAGGCCTCCTCCTCGCTGAGCACGAGTACCTTGGTGAGCACCGGTATCCCGTACGCTGAGACCAGCCTGGCGGCCTCCGATGAAGTTAGAGCCGCCCTGCCCTCCCCTACGGCTTTAGCGACTATCGCTTTAGCCGCTTCCCTGTCCCCGCTCACCTCTACGAGAGTCCTCTGGTCAAGCTTCCTGCGGAGATCGGAGTACCTGTACAGGGCAGCTAGAGCCGAGACGGCTTTCTCCGGGGACTCGTAGCATGGCACTCCTTTCTCGATCAGCTGGTTGCACGCTCGCTTAACCTCCTCGCCGCCTATCAGCGAGACAACTACCGGTTTCTTCACACCAGTATCCCTCATAGCCTTTAGAATCGCCTCAGCGATCTCGCCGGGGTTTGTGATCGCTGTGTGGCAGTAGAGCACGACAACCGAGTGAACTCTCCTGTCCAGGAGGAGATCCTTAAGCGCGCCAGTGTAGCTCTCCGCATCCGCCATCCCCGTGAGGTCGATGGGGTTGAAGACGCTGCCAAAGGGCGGCATGTGCCTTCTGAGCTTCTGAGCTAGGTCGTCGGGGATATCCATCAGCTTTATGCCTGCCTTCTCCGCGGCGTCCGTCGCCATTATTCCCGCGCCTCCTCCGTTGGTCAAGATAACGACTCCGCCCCCCTCGGGTAGAGGAGAGTTAGCGAGAGCTAAAGCCCAGTCGAAGAGCTCGATGAAGTCGTTAGCTAGTAGGACACCACACTGCTTGAACGCTGCCTCGTAAGCCGCGAAGCTCCCGGCGAGCGAGCCTGTGTGCGATTTTATCGCCCCGATTGTCCTGGCACCCCTCCCGGCTTTCAAGACGATAACCGGCTTCACTCTGGCTACTCGCCTGGCGACCTCCACGAACCTCCTCCCATCGCTTATACCCTCTAGGTACGCTGTAATCACTCGAGTATGAGCATCTTCGGCGAACAATTCCAGCATGTCGACCTCGTCGACATCAGCTTTATTCCCTAAGCTCACTAGGTCGGAGAGACCTATACCCATCATTCTCGTCCATCCTATGAGAGCTATACCCAGAGCACCGCTCTGCGTGATGAAGGCAATGTTTCCCGGCCTAGGGGATGTCTGGCAGAAACTCGCGTTGACACCTTTCACCGTGTCGCAGATACCGACAATGTTGGGGCCTAGAATCCTCATGCCGTACTTTCTGGCTATCTTGACCAGCGTCTCCTCGAGCTCAACGTTTCCGACCTCCTTAAAGCCGCTGGTAATAATCGCCGCAGCTTTAGCTCCTGCTTGGCCGGCCTCCTCTAGAACCTGAGGCACTACCGGCGCGGGCACAACTATGACCACTAGGTCTACACTCTCTGGGAGCTCGGAGAGAGACCTGTAGCACCGCAGCCCTAGAATCTCCTCAGCGTTCGGGTTGACGGGGTATATTCGCTCACGCGGGAAGCCGCTTTCAAGCAGATTCTTAACTACCTGGTAGCCGATCTTGCCCGGATTGCGGGAAGCACCCACCACTGCCACGCTCTCTGGCCTTATAAGCTTGAATAGCCGCTCATCCATCGACATTTCGAGCAATTATCGTGGTGCGCTTTAAGAACAGCTGTTATCAAGAAAGATAGATACTAAAGCCCATTTTCGACAACTGACGTTTAAAGACCTGCTGCAATCTGCCGCTGACCGCTTCTCAAAGCTTTCAAGCGATGCAGAGTGATGTTCGGAGACTCTGGGAGCAGGCCCTCGGGGCGCTTCGCGAGAAGCAGGAGCAACCCTAAGCCGAAAACCACGTAGGCGAAGTAGTTTACATCTATAGGTAACCTGAGGAGAGGCTTTAGGAAAGAGAGAGTTTTATCGAGAGCTATGTAGACTCCAGCTCCGACAAGCGGACCCAGCGGGTTCCCGCGGCCGCCCAAGATCACGATCATCACGACCAGGAAGGTCTTTCCCACGGTGAAATCATCCGGGTTCACAGCACCCATGTAGAACGAGTACACCACCCCGGCTAGCGCTGCCATCACCGAGCCGATCACCAGCGTAGTGATTCTCATCTTAACAACGTCCCTGCCCAGAATCGATGCTGCGAGCTCACTATCTCGGATCGCCCTGAGAACTCTGCCGTAACGCGATGCAGAAAGCTCCCGGAAGACAGCCCAGGTCAAGAGCATAAGTCCCCAAGCAAACGCGAACAATGCGTAAGGCCTGAAGCTCCCTGCCCAAGCGAAAACGTCGACAACCCCAGCGCCAAACGTTCCCCCCACGATGTTCTCGTCGTTCCTCGCTATGACTCTAACCGTCTCGCTGAATGCGATCAGGGTGATCCCTAAGTAATCCTCTCTCAGGCGAATAGCCGGGTAGGATGCTAAAACCCCTAGCAGGGCTGCTCCTGCTACAGCGACTACTACAACAACCGCTAGTATTGACAAGCCGAGAAGCGGGTTCTCAGCCACCTGCTTGGTAACCATCGTTGCGTAGAGCCAAGACCGCTCCCTGAAGGATCCTTCCCAGCTCCACCCAAGCAGCCAAGTTCCAAGCCTGGCGCTCAAACCCCCTACGCTGAACGCTCCGACGGCGAAGAAAGCCGCTTTAGCGAAGTTCGGCAGCCCGAGCTCACCGTACTCGAGCTCCATAGAGATCGCAAGTATCGCGTACACGGAGTAAAGCACGCAAACATCCACGAGCATCGCTAGAGGATCCATCAACGTCACCTCTCCCAGATCGATGCCAGGCCCTTTGGCCGCGCAAGCAGAGTAGCGACTATGACGGAGAACGCGAGCAGCGGCCTGTACGCTGTACTGAGGCCCATGGAGGCCAGAAGGTATGCGAGTGCGCTCTCGGAAAATCCTATCACGTAAGCCCCAACGATGCTGCCTAGAAGGCTTTGAAGGCCTCCCAGAGTCACCGCGGCGAATAGCGTTAAGAGTATGAAGCTCCCCGTATCCGGGCTCACAACGAACCTGTACGGTATCATCGCGCCCGCGAGACCGGCGAAAGCACCCGCCAGGAACCAGCTTAGCGCCAGGATTTGCTTAGTGTTTATTCCGAGAGTCTCTGCCAGCTCCGCGCTTTCAGCGACTGCGCGCATCTTCACACCGACTCTCGTATGGTATAGCAGGAGGTAGAGGGATACCAGAGCGGAGGTGGTGACGAACATTACAGCTAAGGGGTAGCCTTCGACCTTAAAGCCGGCCAGCTCTACAGTGATGTCTTTGAAGATGAAACCTCTGGAGTACACGCTTAGGCTAGCCTGCAGGTAGTCTGCGAGGATGCTCAGCAGAGCCCTGATGATGACGTCTAGAGCCATGGAAGCAATCATGAGGGTAACGAGGCCGTGCCTTCTCAGAGGCTCGAAGACCAGGAGGTAGGAGGCTAGAGCTGCTAACCCCCCCAGTAGCGCCGACACTGGGAGGGCTGCGTAAGGGTGTACGCGCATCACAACACTCGTAATGAGGGCTGCGTAAGCCCCGATGGTCATGTAGTCCGCGTGAGCAAAGTTGCTGACCCGGGTAGTAATAATGCAGAGAGCGAGGCCTAGGCTGGATAGAGCTAAAAGGCTAGAGTAAGCTGCTGCCTCGACAAGCACTAGCAAGAAAGGTCACCCAAGCCCGAGGTACATTTTACCTAGGTCCTCGTTCTCCAGAAGATCTTCTGAGGGGCCGAAAAACTTCGCCTCCCCCGAGACCATGAGAAGTGCCTGACTACTCACTCTGAGAGCCATTGTGGCATTTTGCTCGACGAGCATTACGGTTAGACCGAGGTTTTCGTTGAGCTCCTTAACCTTTTGGAGCAGCATCGAAGCTAGCTTCGGCGCTAGAGCTGCAGTGGGCTCATCGAGCAGAAGAAGCTGTGGCCTGTGAAGCAGGCTCATCGCCAGGGCGACCATCTGCCGCTCTCCCCCGCTCAGCGTCCTCACCTTTCTGTCCATGAGGCTCTTCAGCTCTGGTAAGATTTCCAGCACCTCGCTCAACCTCGATTCTTCGACGCTTCGGGGCAGCGTCGAAGCTGCTAGGAGCAAGTTTTCGCGAACCTTAAGGCTCTCAAACGTACTCCCAACTTGTGGAAGGTAAGACATGCCTAGCAGAGCCCTCCTGTAGGGGGGCTCTCGAGTTATCTCCCTACCATTGAACTTCACGGCACCTCTGAACACTCTCGCAAGTCCGAAGATCCCCTTGAGGAGAGTACTCTTTCCGCTGCCGTTCGGCCCGACGACCGCCAGGATCTCGCCTCGAGATAATTTGAAGCTGATCCTGTGAACTATCTCTATTGAGCCGTACCCTACGGAAAGGTCATCAACCACCAGCATTCGGATCAGCCTGCCGCCAGGTACGCTGATAGGACACGGGGGCTGCCTACAACCTCTTGGGGGGACCCTTCGGCAATTACCACACCTCTGTGAAGCACGTAAACGTAGTCGGCGTAGCTCAGCGCTATGTCGAGTCGATGCTCCACGAACAGTACGCCCAGACCCTCGCCCGCTAAGCGCCGAAGACTGCTCATTATCCTTCGAGCAAGCGAGGGATTTACCCCCGCGAGTGGCTCGTCGAGGAGAAGCACATCCGGTTCCCCCATAAGTGCGCGGGCAAGCTCTAGCAGCTTCATCTGTCCTCCGCTAAGTTTTCCAGCTGGCTTATCCCACACCTCTCCTAAGCCTACCAGGTCTAGGATTTTCCAGGCTCTCTCCAGGGCCTCTTCCTCTTCCCGGATCCAAGAGCGGCTCAGGAGCATGTTGAGGGGCTTCTCTTCCTCGTAGAAACGCAGCGGGACGAGCAGGTTCTCTAGCACGCTTAGGCTCCGGAAGGGCAGCGGGGTCTGGAAAGATCTAGCTAGGCCGAGCCTAAACCTTTCGTGAGGGGGAAGCTCAGTCACGTCAATTCCCTTGAAAAGCACCCTCCCCCCATCGGGGCTCAGCACTCCGCTCAGGATGTTCAGTAGAGTGGTTTTACCGCTACCGTTCGGTCCAGCAAGCAGGGTCAAGCGGCCTCTGCTTACACTTGTTGAAACATTCTCGAGTACTCGAAAGCCTCCGAAACTCTTGCTTACCTGGAGCGCTTCGAGAAGCGGCCCCCTCATCCCCTTATACACCGCTCGTAGCATTAACCGGCAGGAGCCTTCCACTCGTGATCTCGTAAATCGCCGTCATAACCCACTGCAAGCCCTCGGGACCCCGTCTAACTTCGAAGATACCGTAGTCGCCGTAAGCCCTGTCGCCGTTCTCGTCAAGAGGGATGTAGCCGGTGACGCCGTAGTAGTGCTGAGCGACGAGCGGTAGGGTCCTAGCGATGATCTCTCCATCGTAGGACCCTGTTAGGATAACCGAGAGAGCTATGAGCCACACCGCGTCGTAGGCGTTCATCGAGTAGACGTCCGGGTTCTCACCGTACAAGCTCCTGTAGACTCTGATGAAATTCTGCTGCAGCTGGTTACTCGCTGGAACATAGTTCGTGCTGGGGTTTCCGCCGAACTTCAATATCTCCTCTCCCACCTCCTCGATGAACTTCGAGGAGAGAGCGGACCCGTCTGTGCCGAACAGCACCACTCCGCTGAATACCGGGTTCCTGGACATTAGGCGAATAATATTCACTCCATCGTCCTCGAACGATATCATTATCACTGCTGTCGGGCTGCCGAAACCGGAGGTTATGTCCGCGAGCCTAGCGACCTCTGCGGACAGATCCTGCGCTCTGGGATCGTATGCTACGCCTTCAGCTCTGCCGCCCAGAGATTCGAAGTTTTGCTTGAATGAGCTGAAAAGCCCCTGGCCCCACGCGTCATTCCTGTAGATAACCGCAGCCTTTCTGTACCCTAAATGCCAGATGAGCTCCGCCAGAACTCTACCCTGGAACTTGTCGGTGGGAACAAGCCTGAAGACATAGTCTCCCGGGATTGCCAGCGCTACCGACGTAGACCCCTGGCTAACCACGACTATCTTGTTAGAGTCGGCAAACTGCTTTACCGCTGAAACCTCGCTGCTGCTTAGAGGGCCTACCACTGCTCTCACCCCCTGCGCGAAGAGAACCTGTATCTTGCTCCGAGCGACTTCAGGGTCTCCGCGGGTATCCTCCACAATCAGCCTGAACCGGTACGGGGATCCCACACGTGACGCAAAATCGTTCACATCTCGCACAGCAAGCTCTAGAGCTTGACGCTCTCTCTTGCCGAAGCTTGCCAGGTCTCCTGTGAGCGGTAGCAGCGCTCCAAGGGGAACTTCAACGGTGCCCTCGCTCTGGCGCGGTGGCGCTGCCTGCAGTAGCGCTCCGAGCATGTATCCGAGGAACAAGGCAGCTATCAGAGCAGCTATCCAGCCGGCATATCCTCTTAACGTTCTTCCGCTCATCGCGCGCCGCTTGATGCGTCTATTTTAAGAGTTGCGTCTCCGAAGCAACGGTTCTGTAACCGCTCAACGAGTCACTAGTTAAAGGTTATCAGCAACGTTTAAAGTAGACTACCGCTGCCAGCGTTATACTCGATCGAGAATAACGCTTATTAGATTTTTCATCTAATACTCATCGCTGTGCTTACCGACCGGTACGGAAGGCCTTTAAGCAACCTTCGCGTGACAGTTACGCACGATTGCAACTACTCTTGCTTGTTTTGCCATAGGGAAGGGGAGCCGCTCGGGGGGACCTTCACTTTTAAGCCTGAGCACTTCCGGCTAATGGTGCAGGCAGCTTATTCGCTGGGAGTTAAGCAGGTCAAGTTGACTGGTGGTGAACCGCTGCTGCGCCGCGACATAGTCGAGATCGCTGAAGAGCTGTCTAGTCTGGGGAAGAAAGATCTTGAAGTCTCTATCACGACTAACGGCTTTTTCCTGGTTGAGAATGCTTCAAGGCTGTCTGAGGCAGGCGTTTCTAGAGTTAACGTGAGCCTTCACTCCCTTGAGAGAAATACCTATAAGCTCCTCACGGGGAGGGATAGCCTCTCTAAAGCGCTTGCCGGAGTTGATGCCGCTATTGATGCGGGTCTAGGAGTGAAGCTCAACTTCGTGCTGACCCGGCTCAACGCGAGAGAAGTCCCACGCCTTCTAGACTTTGCATCTTCGAAGGGGGTTAACGTGAATCTTATCGAGCTCATACCGCTAGGAGAGGGGCACTACGGTTTTAGCGAGTTGTACATGCCGGTAGAAATGGTGCTTCCTCACCTCGAGAAGAGGTCTGTTAGCAGCGGGCGCCGCGAACTGCACAACCGCCCTGTCTACGTTCTCGACACGGGTGTAAAGGTGGAGGTTATCGCAAACTACCTGAACCCCAGCTTCTGTCTTGGCTGCAGCAGAGTGAGATTCACTCATGATGGCAAGCTGAAGGTTTGCCTTTACAGAGATAACCCTGCGATCAGCGTGAGAGACGTTCTGCTCTCCAAGCTACCCGAGGATGAAAAGCTCGAGAAACTAGAGGAAGCTTTGATAGAGGCGAACTCTCTTCGCGAACCTTACTTCAGGTTAGAGAACGGTGTCGTGAAAACCGCGGATGGACAGATCCTAGGACCGCCGCGCGAGCTTTAAAATGATTAAAATAGACCTAGTCCTCATGCTTTAAAACTATATGGAATGTGTTTTGCTGGCAAGTTTTACAGTATAAGTACACTTTCTTAAACTCGTAGAGATTAAAGCCTGCATTCATCGTGCGTTGAGACCCGCAAACCTCGCACTTCAAGTACCACAGCGTCACGAGAGCTCACCTTCTGGGTCAGAGGCTGCTCGCAACATCACACATCTGCGCAGAGTTACTATCATCATCCCTGTGCTGTGCATTTCAAACTACTTTTAAGTTTATGCGGTTTCAGGGCGCCTGGCCTGCGGAAGAGACGAGCTCCATCGTTCTCACCACACGCGCCTCTGGGAGAGCTTCTGCCAGTCTCTCAGCCTGAGTAGTTATTACGACTTGGTCGACGCCGGCGGTTTTGAAGATATTCTGCATGTAGGTGAGCTTAACTCTCTCGTCTACGTTAGGTAGTGGTTCGTCTAGCAGCATGAAACCAACATTGTGAGGTAGAAGCTTGAAGATCGACGTCAATAAGGCTAAGATAACTACTGTTTTCTGCCCATCACTCAGCCGCGCAGTAAAGGGTGTCCACTCACCGCCGACTTTCACTGCAACTTTGAAGGTGCTTCTCAGGCCTCGAACCTCCTCGACTTCTAGCTTCACCTCCTCAATATCCGAGTAAGGGTATATCGACTTCAGGAGAAGATTCATGGTGTCGCTTATTTTCCTTACTCTCTCCTCGCGGAGGTCGGCCAGCGCCCTCAGCATAGCCTTCCGAACCGCTAAGAGATTCTTCCGGAGGTTTTCAACCCTCTTGAGATTCTCGCTTAGCTCGCGGTACTCGCGCTCAGCTTCCTCAAGCTGCTGCTTTAGCGGCATGCTCTCCAGCGCTTCGATCTTGGCTTCGATACCTCTCAACTGTTCCCTCAGATCCCTGAACTGCCTCTCCAGCTCATCATACCTGCGCTTCTGCGGAAGCAGCTGCTCGAGCTGCAGCCGCTTGTCCTCTAGTGTCTTCTCGAGGCTCTCGATCTCCCTTGCGGCGTCAAGCTTCTCGACACCTTCTCGCAGTTGAAGAAGCAGGTTGCCAGCCCTGCTCAACTGAAATTCGATGGCTTTGTACTCTTGTCTAGCTCTCTCAAGCTCTTCTCTGACTTCCTCGCACTCCTTACTCAACTTCTCCCTCAAGCTCTCGAGCTCCTCGTACCTGCTGACAGGCTCCTCCAGCTCGATAAGCCTAGCCTTGATCTCCTGCAGCTCCGATAAGACTCTCTTCAATCGCTGGATCTTCTCCTCCTTAGATCTCAGCTCGGACTCCTGCTCTGCAGCAGATTCCCTGATCCGCGGCTCAAGCTTCTCTACCGAGCTTTTATCGAGCTCGCTGCCACAGACAGGGCACCGGGTTTCGCCTCTAAGTCTAAGTTCCTCCACAATTCGTCTCCGCAGGATACCGGCGGCTCTGCCCTCGAGTACTAATTCCTTAAGCCTCTCGTACTCTCTCTCGAGCTTTGAAATCTCGGAGCGCAGCTTGTCTTCGGACCCTACCTCCGAAAGAATTCTCTCACGCCGCTCGCTCAGGTCCTCAAACTCCCGAACCTGTACCTCGAGGTTCACCAGCATCTCTTCGACTTGCTTTAACCTGAGCTCACACTCGTTTACCTCGACAGCCTTCCCGGCCTCCACCTCTCTTAGCCCTCTATCAAACTCGTCGACTATCGCGCTGTGAGCCTCCTTTAGCGCCTCGTAGACCCGCTTCAGGTTCATGCTCGCTGGATCAACTTTCTCAAGCTTCTCCTTAACGGAGGCAGGCACAGGAAGAAGCTCAGCAGCCCTCAGGAGCCTGTGCTTTAAATCATCGGCTAGAGACGCGAGTGTGTACTCGTCGAAACCCCCCTTCCCAATCTTTTGCTTCAACTTCTGGAGTATCTGCGAAACCTCAGCGATTGATGCCTGAAGCTTTTCAAACTCATTCTTAGCACCCTCAAGTTTTTCCAACTCAACCTTTATCGCTGACAGCTTGCCGAGCAGCTCATCACGTTGAGATCTAAGCCTGGCGAGTTCCTTGGACGTGGACTCGTACTGCAGCTCCAGCTTGCGCAAGTTCTCTTCAGCTGCGGAAAGCAAGCCTCTCAACTTTTCCAGCTCGGACTCCACCCGCCTTACTGGAATGCTTTTCACGAGCCCTGCCACGGAGTCTAGACCCAGCAAGCGATCGAGGACCCTGCTCCTGGCTTCAGGTGTTCCGTAGGCGAGTAGAAGAAGGGTGGCGAAACTTAGGTGCACAGTCCGGTAGAACTCCTCGAAATCTAACCCCAGTAAACTCTCCACGTACTCCCTGACCGCACCGCTACCTCTAACTACCCGCCCGTCGGGCAGAACCAGTTTCGCGTACTCCTTATGCTCCCTGGAGATCTCTCGCATTATGCTGAGAACGCTATCCCCGTGCTTCAGCACTACCTCTATGCGCGCTTTATCTCTTCTCGCATTGATAAGATCGCTCTTAGCGTAAAATCTTCTCCGCAGCCCCGGCTCCATCCCGTAAAGCGCGTAGGACACCGCGGAGAGAAGGCTGCTCTTACCCGAGCCTACGGGTCCAGCTATTACAGTTAACCCCTGGTCTAGCTCGAGTGAAACTTTCTGGGCGAAGTACCTGAATCCCTCAATCTCCACCCTCTTCAGCAGCACCGGCACGCGGCTCTCCCTCTAGCATCGCCTCTACTAGCTGCTTAACCCCCCTACGCCCTCTGGTCACGTACGCCTGAAGGATTTCTTCCGCGAGCCTCAAAGCCTCAGGATCATCGGAGAGCTCCCTCCGGAGTACCTCTCGCAGCACTCGCTCAACGCTAACTCCCATGTATCTCTCACGATGCATAAGATCGCCTCGGCAGCTACTTGCTATCCACTCCCCGCTTGCTGAAGATCATAAACCATGGATTGTTGCGCGCAAACTCGGGCAAATCATCAGGTATGCTTGAAGCGCTGGGGGGTGTGGAAACCTGAGAAGCCGATTCTCCCGCTCGCTCACTGCTGAACTGGATCCGCTGCCCTTGCGGGAGGGCAGCCGAAGCGTCAGGAACGCTACGCTGAGGGGCTTGCTCGTGTTCGCGTAGGCCGGTGGGTCTTGAGAGGCCGGCTCCCGGTGGCTCGCCCCGCCTAAGTGGAGCGGGTAGAACCTCCTCAACAGCCCCTTCGTCGCCGACTCTTAGGAGCCCAACCTTGTGGTACCCTTCAAGAACATCGCGAAGCATAGTCATCCTCTTGCCTGCGATTCTTCTCAGGAAGTTTGATGGCACCGCGATGTATACGCGGTCGAACGAGAGGGGACGGCATCCCGCTGATGCTTCCCACACAGCTTCGAGAACCCCGCTGGACGAAGCTGGGAGAACAATCCTGACAGCGATCGATTCGCTATTTGAGTAGCATACTAAAGTTTGGTCTTCAAGCTCCTCGACTCTGCAACCTCTGCTTTCGAGGTAGCTTTTGACCGCGGCAAGCACCCTGTACCTCGACAGTACGCGCGCCATTCTTCTGAAAATTAATCGTGTGTGTAGCTAATTAAGCATGCTGGTCGCGAATTTAATAGTGGACTCCTCTCTTGTACCAGCCTTCCATCCGGCCCCAGTTCCACTCAATCGTATCAGGTACAGCCAGGCTATACACAATGCCCCCTTTCCAAACCGAGTAGAGAGGATCTGATACAAGTTTCACAGTGTAGTCCAGCCCCTTCTGCCTCAGCTGTAGGGCAACTTTCTCCGCAGAGTTCACAGCTACGTCCTCTAAACCCTGCGGGACCTTCCACGCGAAGTTACCGCCGCTGAGTATAGCCACTCTTATCTGCTGCTGAGCCTCGAAGCTTGTCCTGCCGATTGAGTATCTTATCGCGTCGATGAGCGGAAGAGTGCCCGGAAGCCTCTGGTCCCCCACCACAGTGTCTCTAGGCCTCGGCATGCCTCGCTTGTAGTAACTCTCGTAGATCTCGTGATTAGGGTCGAAGATTATCTCCCCTATGAGGAAGCGCATCCACGAGTTTGAACCCATATCTATCTCAATCGTAGTTCGCGGGACTTTGAACACCACGCGGAAACGCTCCGGCTCTTTTTTAGCCTTCTCGATAGCGAGGTCAAGGTCCCTCGGCACGAGACCCACGCTCTCCTTGAACATTCTTACGAACTTCTCCTCCCTGGCCCGGTCTTCGTAGCCGAGGTCCCGTAAAATCTCCGCGGCGATAGCGTCGGCCTCGGCTCCTCCCCGGTTAAGCACCGTTATTGCGTCGCGCACCGGGTAAACGACGATAGGTGTAACCTGAGTGTTGCCGTGGCCAGATTCCACCACGATACACTCCGTGATCTTCTCAGCAATCGCCACGGCGAGCGGCTGGGGGATTATCGTCACTGCCTTGACGTAGCGGCCTTCCTTGTCAAGCTCCGCGTGAATGTCGAACAACCGCTCATACATGTGCCTCGGAGCTATAGCTGAGAGGGCAGCTGTAACGTAAAAGCCATCGAAGTCCTGAGCCTTCTTCATCTCCTTCAAACTCTTCTCGAAACCGTACCTCGTTATCTCCTTGATGACAGCCCAGGCCCGCTCGTTACCTCTCTCCACGAGACCATCATGCATCGGGTATATGAGAGCGCGACCCATTGTGTCCACAGCGGGCAGGTACCGGGAAACCTCCTCTCCCACAACGATGGGTTTAGAAACTCCGAAAAGCTCTAGCAGAACCTTCGACTCGAGCTCCGACGTGATAACACCTCTATTCTCTATGACGTAAGGTCTCTCCGCAACGGGACCGAACTTAAAGTGGCTTGTACCGTAATCTTCCGCGTACGCGTACTTCCTCCTATACTCGTCGATCACCAGCGCCCCACCGCGAATGAAGCAGTAGTGGCACTAATAGCCTTTTATCTGCAAGATCGCAGTAGCCATGTGAGAAGCGAAAGCCCGACGGGCATGCGTGCGGCGCGCGACGAGGCCCTGCTCTACGTAGAATACAAGGGATCTAAGCTAGCCGTAGCTAGGATTCGGCGAGAGGTTATCCCGTTCAACTTTGATGAATTGGTAAAGATTCGGAGCACCATCACGCGAGTGTCCAAGCGCGGCGGCTTGCTGCTGTTTCAAGTGCCAGCCAGCCTCCGCCACGAACACAGTCTCTACAGAAGCTTCCAACCGGGAGATGTGCTAGTAGCTTACCAATTGGGCTGCCTAGCCATCCTCACAGAGCCCCTGGTGCCGGAGGGGATCGAGTTGTTCAAGGCTGGAGAGGTGGTGGAGGGTTTCGAAAACCTCTCAAGGCTGCAGCCAGGAGACACGGTTAAGCTTCGCGTTGCAACCGGTGAAGCTGTCGAATAGCAGGCAGTAGCTTTTTCTAGGCCTCTCACCCTCTAGTCGCGTGACAGCGGAACATGCAAGCCTGACGGAGCAGATGGGGCGCGTGATCCCCCTGAAGCTGAGGGCTCTGGGTGACCTGGCCAGACTTGTCGGCAGCACGATGACTATGGGCCACCCCTCCTACTTGATTCACTTTGCAGAGCAGGGGAAGCACGTGTATGGAGTGTTCATAGTTTTCCGCGACTACTACAGGCTCTACGGCGTGCCCATGTTCTACTACGTAATATCGGAGAAAGAGCTGCCGGGGAACTACCTGCTCTATAGATCCGATGAGAGCGGAGAGTACGTTGAGGTTTCAAAGGGTATTAAACCGGGCTACGTCGCAGTACCTATAGTGAATCTGCGAGAGAAACCTCAACTACTGGACCGGCTCGAAGTGGAAGCTGAGTAGGCGGTTTACTTCTTACGCTCTAAGACTATCTCTATGGTGGAGACGTTTCTGCGCTTGTCGCCTTCGCCGACCTGCTCGCTGCCGATGCGCACGTTGGTTATGTCAACCTCGTCCTTGAGGAACCTGCTCCTCACAATCTCAGCGACATCGACAGCTCTGGAGATGGCCCTGCCTCTCGCTTTAATCAGGACGCGCTTGGCGCCTTGGTTGAACTGTATGACTGCCGCGAGAACGTAGTTCATGGCGCTCTTGTTTCCTACTAGTACGCTGCCTTCCTGAAAGCTCATTTGTCTCACCGCTTAGCGCCACAACCACTGCTAGAGGTTTTTAAACTTTACCTGAGTAGCCGACCGCCCCTGCCCGAGGAAAATGGCGGAGAAGTAGACCTATTCTTCTCGCTAGAAGACGGGGCGCAGCTCCAGCTCGTACCCGAACTTCCTGACTATCCTTTCGAGCTTCCGCCTAGGCTTCCCAGCTATGTAGTTGTACTGCTCCAAGCTGAGCTCGACCACTACTAGTGACGAAGAGCTGTCAACCTTGACCTCGTAGCCTCCTCCATCCCCGATAAACCTCTGCAGCGCGCGCTCTACGGCACTCTTAAGCTTGTACTCCTCCATGCTCACCCGGCTACCGTGCTTCTTTATCGGGACCACGAACGTCCGCTCACCGAACACGTACAACTCATACTCAGCCTCACCGGTTAGGAAATCTCTCACGACAACGACCGGCCTGGCGAGGTCCTCCTCCTTTAAGCCGTGAGGTATCTTGACGGTTGTCTCGAGGGAGTACACCTTCTCGACGTTCCCGTTCTTTATGAATATGACAGTATCGACTATCGAAGGAATCATTCCCAGTTCCACCCTCCCGATAAAGCGCTGGATCGCGTCGATCGGGCTTGTGGCGTGCACGACGCCGACCATCCCGACGCCCGCGAGCCTCAGATCGGCGTAGAGCTGGAAGTCTTTTGTATCGCGCATTTCATCGAAGAAAGTGTAGTCTGGCCTCGAAAGGAGCAACACGTCGTGTATCTCCTCCGAGGTAGCGTAGCTTTTCGAATATTGCGTGATCTCGGGGGGTAGGTGCATGTCGCGCGGGGACTCGATAGTCTTGACGATTCGACCCTTCCTGAAGTAGTACTCCGCCAGAGCTTGAGCGAAAGTAGTCTTCCCCATGCCCGGAGCGCCTGCTATGAGTATACCCTCCGCTTGCTGCTCTAAACGTTCCACAAGCTTCCTAGGTAGGTTGTAGTCCTCGAGCGAAAGCTTGGCAACAGGACGCACAGCAGTTATCTCGTAGCCGTCGGAGAAGGGCGGCTTCGTTATGACGATCCTGTACTCGTTCAGCTGCACTATGGTGACCCCAGGGCTATCATACTCGATGAAAGAGTTGGGTGAAGAGCCTGCTCTTTCAAGAATCTGCCTAACGTACTCCTCGAGCTCCTCGCGCGTGAGCGGCGCGCTCCCTAGCTCGACAAAGGACCACTTTCCTGGGAGACCTCGCTTAGCTTTAGGCGGCGCTCCCTCCTTGAGGTGAACGGACATGGTTGCAGCGTCGAACAGCCTTTCAAGGAAGAAGCCGTTCTTGTCACCTTTCTTGAGAAAAATGACTCTCAAACCCATAGCGCGGGCAGCTTCAGCTGAAACCTCGTCAGCGGTGACCAAGACCGCGTCGCTCTCGGCTGCCAGGAGCTTAGCCACGATGTCCGGGTCCTGGGGGCGAAGCGCCCTCGCGACCTCGGGAGACTCATAGACGTATTCCAGCTCAACCAGCTCCTGCAAGCGCTCGGCAGTCTCTTTCAAAAGCTTTAACTCTCTCAAGCCGGCAACGCCCGAGCTGCTGCCCCTTCTGGCCTGCTCCTCGAAAACGCTGATGTAGTACACAGGGACGAGAAGCCTACCGGCTATCTCGCCTCGTTCAAGAGCCTCACGCAGCGCTCCACTCAGTATAGCTGAGGTGTCTGGAACATACACCTTACTTTCGATCCCGATCACTTCTACTTCTGACGACGCGGGTGAGAACGGCGAATTAAGCTTTGTGATTTCCCGTAGCCGTCCAGACCCCTTAGTTTCCACTCGATGCGGTTTCTCTGAACCTTCAAGTATAATCGAGTTGAAAGTAGAAGTACTCAAGGATCTCTGTTCTAGAAGATTTCAGTGGAAATAGAGGGGTGGCAGCGAACCGCACAGTGCTCTGCTGCATTATACACGTTGATCTGTTGAAAGGCTCTGGGAGAAAGGGGGTTTAAATAACCCCTCTTTTTCCACTGGAGCGGTGGAGTTAGCGCGAAAAACGACGATGAGCCATTTATTCAGAAGATTTTTTCTCTGTTCATCATCTACGATGGAGAATGAATCTCTATGCACGAACAGAGATTTTTCGTAGATTATACATCTTCCACGAAGCTGTCTATCGTGCAGGATAGTCAATTAAACCCCTAGGAAGTAGTGTGAGGTGAATGCCTAAGGTACGCATAGAGGATACTCTTCCTAGCGGGGAACGAGTATCACTCAGTATCGAAGGGCCGGATGTCAGTGAGGAGAAGGTTCTACATTTCTTGCGGGTTCTTCGCGAGATGCGAGATGCAGGTAGCGCTGAGGCGGGGTCTTCTTACGAGGAGCCTGTATCGCTTAAAGATAAGATATGGCGTGTAATCGCCGAGAACTTTGGCGATGGCACCTGGTTCTCGCTTAAGGATCTTTACAACATCGCAGCTAAGGAGATTCCAGGCTTGAAGATAACAGCTATCTCGACTTACGTGTCGCGGCTAGTTAGCGAGAACAAGCTGGTCAAGAGGGGGCATAAGCCCAACACGAGGTACCGTGTGCGGGTAATCGTTAGACCTGCGTAGATATCGGCGTTTTCCTCACAAGCTTCTACCAAGGAGAAGTTTCGCGATATCGCTCTTCGCTATTATGCCTACTATGCGCATGTCGCTCTCCACGAGGACGGCCGGGATACCCCTAGAGAGCAGCCGGGTTACCTTGCCGATTCTCGTCTCAGCATTCACGAGGGGCAGCGGGTCGGACATCACGTCGGCTACCGTCAGGTTGGCTGCGCGCCTACTTTCCCTCAGGAAAGCGTGAAGCACATCGTCCTCGAAGATTGTTCCAACGTTCTTCACACCATCTTGGAGAACCGGAAGCTGGCTGAACCCCCTTTCCCACATGATCCGCGTCGCCTCCACGAGAGGCGTGCGTGGCTCGACATAGATCACAGGGCTCGACATTATGTCTCGAGCGGTGAGCTCGTCTTCTACGAGCTCTGAGAGAGCCTGGTAAATCTTCATAAGGGTCGATACCCTAGGGTTGACCTTACCTGACTCGATCCTCGCGATGAGTGACTGGCTCACGCCGGCTCTTCGAGCTACCTCAGCTTGAGTTAGACCTGTTTTCAGCCTAAGCATCCGCAGCTCTTCGGGCGTTGGAATCGGCATATCGAAGGTGTAAAGCGATATATGCTGAATTAAGCATTATGGTGCCGTGAATGCGTCGATAGTGAGAAGCGTGTGCGTCGAGGGTCGGGGCTATCTGGCTTTAACGGTTGCGCTATGGCTGAGGAGGCTTTCGCCCAGGCTGGCGATAGTGCTTGAGCAGCCTGCCAGCCCGGTTATATCGCCTAGATATCTCTGCGGGCTCCTGAGAGGCCGGCGAGAGGGGGTCAGGTTTTCAGGCCGTCTTATCAGGGACCTAGTCTACCCGTCGAGTATGCGGGATTGCGCCTGCAGCGTCAGAGTGGTAGTCAAAGAACCCCAGCTTCCTTTATCGCTCCTGGAGGACTTGAAAGGTGAGAGGAGAGTGAGTCTTCCTCCATCACCGCTGGGAGTGCAGCTTGCGCTCTGCGCTGATTCCCGGGAGAGGAGGGTTCTGGCAGGGGATAGGCTGGAGTTCTTTGCGAGTAGCGAGATATCATCGGCTCTTGCCGACATGATCGCGAGCGCGGGCATACTTAGCCGGGAGGAGTCGGCGGAGTTGCTTAGCGAGCTTTCGGTGGAGCCGGAGATTATAATCGAGAGGGTTGAGGGAAGCACCGTCAGGCTCTCGGGTCGAGCTTTTCTCGACGAGGCTGTAGAGAGCCTTGCCGCAGCTGCCGCGCTAGAGGTTGTGGGACGGCGGTACGCGCCTGCTCCTAGCTTGATCGCTATCGATGCGGGGGAGGATGTGTTCTTCGAGGTTGGCGAGCAGAGAGGGGAGTCCAGCGTGAAGATGGGGTTCGGCGGGTCCGCGCACTTCGTTAGGCTGGTGCTTTCCAGGGAGGAGATGCGCGTTGTGGGTGCGAGGGGTGTGGTCCCCAGATGGCGATTCCCGGCGGTTCTCGAGGCAGTTCTGGTTTTGCTCAGCCGGGAGGGTCTCTGCGAGCACCTACCCACGTTCGCCGCTGCAAGGTCTACTATGCTGAGCGATTGCAGTGTCCTGAGGGGGCTGCTGAGCTTAAGCGTCAAGACTTGTCTCCGGCCGGAAGCTTCTCAGTAGAGGGAGCTGATTTCGCTCCATTCGATCTCTACTGGGTGCCGCTTAACCGAGGCTTCCACCGCCTTTACGATGCACTTGAGCGCGACGTAGCCGTCGACGCCGGTCACCGCGGGTTTTGAACGCCCGGTTATCGAGTCTATGAAATTCAGAAGTTCTAGCTTGAGGGGCTCGGGCTGGAGGTATGAGATCTCAAGCAGGCTGCTCTCGGAGTGGTAGCTTGTCTCGGTGTAGGTGAGTGGTCTCTTCAGAAGGCCGTTGTCGATAACCACTCTCCTCAGGATGTAGTCAGCTCTTATGAGGGCGGAGGGGGTGCGGACAGTCAGACTTCTGTGCTTGTAGTGGGGCTCACTTCTCCAGCTGGCAACGAGGAACGCTGTAACGCCTTCCTGGTATTCGTACAGCGCCTGCACTTCCACCTCGTATGGGTAGTCCTCCTGCCTAGCGGTGATAGCGTACACTCTGGTGGGGGGCGCGCCAATGATGAAATTTGCGACATCTACGTCGTGCACGAGGAGGTCGTGTGCAACACCCAAGTTCAGAGTATAGCTTTTAGCGGGACCTGGTCCGAGCCTCTTAGCCTCTATCGAGAGGGGCCCGCCAAGCTCTTCGGCTCTGATTTTTACCTCTTGGACTGTGGGGTTAAAGCGCTCGATGTGCCCCACCATGAGCAGTTTTCCAGCTTTCCGGGCCCGCTTGACGAGCTCCAATCCCTCCTCCGGGCTTGCGGCAAGGGGCTTTTCCACCAGGAGGTCCATCTTTTCAACAATTGCCGCGGCCACGCTGTAGTGCAGGGCAGTGGGGACCGCAACTACGGCTGCATCCACCTTGTGGCCTGATCCCACGAGATCCGAGATGCTCGTAAACCAGCCATCGCACTGGTACTTTGCCGCTACCTCTCTGGCTCTAGAGGGGTTTTCGTCCACCACGTAAACTTTCTCTATTCTAGATCCTCGAAGCTCCGAGAGCACTCGAACGTGGTTAACGCCCCACCGTCCCGCACCTACGACTGCTACGCTTACACTCATCTGGGATCAGTACGCTACCAAACACCTGATAGAAAATGGTTCCGGCACCGTCCTTTCCCGGGGCCGCAGACCCCAGTACTCGGAGCGGCGCGCTCCCCTTAGCTTCCGCGATCTGACGAGTGCGGGCGTGGCAGGAGCGCTATGGCCGGAACCGGAAAATGTGAAAAGCATCTCTTTTAAAAACTTTACTTGCGGGTCAGCTAGATAGCAGCGCCTGCGCGAGCTTGATGCTGAAGATCGGGTGCTTCAAGAACTTCACAGCTATTCTTGCCACATCCTCTCCGTTCGCCAGCTTCACAACGTCCTCGGGGGTGAGCAGCTCGGCCAGCTGGTTTAACTCATCATCGCTGAGTCTCTCTATTACGTGGAGCACTTTCAGGCTGTCCCGTATTCTTCTCCCCCAGTGCTCGTCGTAGCGTCTTCTGTACTCTTGCAAGCTCCTCTCCGAGAGATCCCCCTCTTCGAGAGCCTTAGCCGCCACTTCTGCAGCGGTTCTACCACCCGCAATGGAGGCGTGAATGCCGCCCCCAGTAACAGGTATGACCTGCCCTGCTGCTTCACCGATGAGCATCACATGGTCGGCAACTACTCGCCTGAGCATGCCGCCGATAGTGACTGCTGCACCCCGAAACTCAAGTATCTTGGACTTGCTGAAAAACTCTGGGTGATTTTTCACGAATTTGTCGAGGTAAGCTTTAGGTGATACGCCTTGCGCGCCGATCCCCACATTAGCTAGGGTGCCGTCCTTTGGGAATACCCACACGTAACCCTTAGGAGCGACTTCGTTTCCGAGATAGAAGTAGGCTAAGTCGGGGTCCGGCATCGCGACGTGAGTCATGACGTACTGCACGGTGGGTATAATCCTCCTCTCACCGGGATTCTCGAGGCCAAATCTCTTCGATATGAACGACATGTAGCCGTCTGCTCCCACCAAGAGGCGTGCCTCGGCCTCTAGCGTTCTCGCGTGAACCTTCACAACTCCTTCAGTGACTTTCGCGTCGCGCACCTGCTCCTTCATGTAGATCTCTGCACCAGCATCTGCCGCGTACTCGCCTAGAACCTTGAGGAAATTCTTCTTATCGATAATGTAGCCCATACCCAGGGCCTGCGAGATCTCTACACCCTTACCATTAGGTGCAACAACTAGAGCACCGCGAATCTTTCTGGAAATGAACCTGCTGGCGTCGCCCTGACGTATGTCGGCCGTCTCCAGGACCCTGGCGCTAATGCCCTCGCCGCAAGGTTTCACGGCAAGCTGCTCGTTCTTCTCAAGAACTGCCACTCTATAACCCTTCGCGGCGAGAAACCTCGCGAACGTGAGCCCAGCTGGACCCGCGCCGACTACTACAGCGTCATATCTCATTGGGGATCGCGGCTAGAGCGGAAAACTGGAATAATTAAGATTTTGCTGAAGCCCGCGCTTTTCCGCTATTCTTGTGCGAGTGCCTCCCTTCTGGGTTTGAGCATAACCTTCCTTGGGCGAGGATCGCCTTGTCTAACAAGCAGCGCGGCACCGTGAACCTTGTAGAGTATGTGGTCCCGCTCGTCTGGAGTTAGCGAGAACAGCAGGGAGATGTCATTCACGTAGCTCTCAGTCCCGCTTAGTGCGATGACGAAGCCTGCGAGCTGGTAGAGGAGGGGGTCCAGCTCCCGCGGTAGCTGGGTGACGGCTATAACACCGTACCCGAACTTCCGAACCTCTTTGTAAAGATCGAGAAGATAGGGTGCAAGGAAATGGGCTTCCTCAAGAATTACCATCAGTTCGAGGCGGTGCCTCTCTCCCAGAGTTCTGCGGTAACCCTGAAGGAGAAGAAGGAGGATGAGGCTCGCCAGCTCTTTAAACTCCCGGCTGAAGAGCTTTGGGAATGTGAAGTACATGCTTTTCTCCGCTAGGCTATCTATAGTCGCTCCCCCCTCGCCGTGAAGCTTCTCCAGATCTTCCCGAAGCCTCTTCACCTCCGGTAAGTGGTCATACCTCGCGAGCTCGTCCAGGGAGAGGTTCTCGAAGCAGCGGCGCAGCAGCTCCCTGAAGTGGAAGCGTGCGCCCCGCAAGCCGTAGACGTGCTCTAAGTAGCTCGCCAGCTCACCGGCAAGCTCACTCACCTGCCACCCCGGTGCGTGGAAAACGTTCACCTTGTCTTCGCCTAGGTCGATCCCGATGGTGAAAAGCCTTCTGTAGCTCCGCTCGCCGTGAGGGTCGATAACCCAGGCCGGTATGCCCTGCTCTATTGCCTCGAGAACTAGGTGTCGTGCAAGCGTGCTCTTACCGCTGCCGGTCGTGCCTACTATTATTCCGTGCATGCTGGGCAGCGCCGCCGGGTTGATGTAGACTTCCCTGCCTATGTCGTCCAGCCCGAGGAAGAAGCCCCGCACTTCTTCCCGGGGTGGGAGGATTGAGAGAGGGGAGGCAAAGACGGCGAGGTCCCCGCTCAGGGCCAGGGGTCTCGGAGTTAGCGCGCGGTGAAGGAGCCGGAAGAGGCTCATCACTGAAGCACCTCGAGCCCGACTGGGAGATTCGAAAGCTTGATCCCTATCCTCGCCAAAAGCCTCTTGAAGCGCTCGTCCGCTATGACGATGCCTGAGACTCTGTAGAGGGCTTCACGCCTCTCCCAGCGTCTTCGAGTGGCCGCGAAAAATTTGCTGCTTTTGTGAATCAGCGATAGTTTTTCGAGAGCGGTACCTATCTCGTAGCTGCGGTATGCCTCAGCGTCGATCGCTTGTTCCTCCTCGATACTTGCGGGCTCCACTCGAATAGCGATGTACGAGTCGCGGGGGAGCAGTGAGTACAGGGTCCTACTCCTCGATAAGATGTCCCTCGTGGTGGGGAAGGTGTAAAAGCTGTTCACGCACTCGATGGTGGATATGCTTTGAGGTCTTACGGATGTGTACCCCTGCGCCGACCAGCCCTTGACGATCGCTAAGCACGCTGCGAGGGATAGCGGGACGAGGCTGTAGAGCTGGAGAGCCAAGGGTAGCGTAGCTGCTACTAGAACGAGAGCCCTCGAAGGTATTGATTTCCGAGAAGGCTTTAGGACGTCGGGTCTCAGGATCCTGAGAAGCTGAACCCCCTCCAGCGGGACCCAGGAACAACCTACGATCGAAAGAGCCTCCCCCAGGGACCTTAGAGCCTCGCAGAGGTTGGATCGCGCCTCATCGATGCTGGAGCGTGACCGCAGAACCACGTAGAACCTCCTCCTGTGCACCACCACGATGTAGTCTACGGAGGGGGCCGCGAAGCCGCCGTGAAAGAGGGTTGTTGAAAGGTTGAAAAACTCCTTTTCGGAAAGGTCATAGCAGCCGTGGCGGCAGTCAACCACTTCTACTCCAACGTAGGTACAGTTTCCGCCTCTATCGGCGCTGGTGCAGTAGCTTTTAAAGCAGTAGAGCTCCGTCAACGGCCATCCTCCGCAGTAGAGAGATAGGAAGAACGCGTACACCTCGGGAATCAAGGCTAAGAGAGCCAGAGATACCAGCAGTGGGGACAGGCTCGGCGCTGCCCCCCTCAGGAGCAGTGCTGCCACGATCAGTAGAAGGGCCGCAAGGCTTCGAGCCTGCACCGCAATCCCCTCCTCAATCTGTACATGTAGAGTTGAGACCGGCCCTGCCAGCTGCTGGCAAATCTGTAGTTAGACCAGAGGAATAGCCCGGCCACGTGCTGCGCCCACAGCTCTCCCTCTGCGGCGAGCTCTCTGAGCACCTTAAGGCGCAGCTCCAGTCCTAGGTCCAGGTGCATCCATGGTGACGGCGCGACTCCCGTGAGTTCTGCTGCAACCCGCCGGGCGGAAGGGTGCGCATCCAGGAGGAAGGCCAATGCTATGCTCAGGGTCCTAGGTTCCGCGGCGGTCCGGAAGGTTATTCGGTAGAGTTCCCAACCCTTGGTGCTCGTAATCTCCGGTATCCTCTCAGCTATCTTGCGGCTCAGCTCCTCTATCTCTCGAGCGTACCTCTTGGTCACGGCCTCAGCGTAGCCTCTGATGCCCAGCGCGTACTGCTCCACCTCCCAGACGGTCAGCGAGTAGGGCAGTAGGACCTTGTACCCTCTCAGCCTGTAGTAACTTTCCCTGGCCAGCTGTTTCGCCAAGAAGAGGCCCTCGGCGAGGGGGATCGTGGTGCGTTCCGAGATCTCGAGGTGATGTTTAAACGATGGGTATGTCGACAGCGAGTACAGCACGTCCACTAGCTTGCGCCTCGTTTGGCTCGCGAAGCTGGTCCCGGGGCCTGATCGAACGTATGAGAGAGCTGCAAGCGCTGCGGGGACAGGCTTCTGCTGCAGTGTTTTCACAACTCTGCGCGCCAGATGCGCAGCATCGGGGGCTTCTAACTGTAGTCCAGCTGCGCTGCTGAAGACGGGTGCAGCGAGGTGCTTGAAGAGCCTGAGGCTGCCTGCCGGAAACTTCCACGCGTGCGCGTAAAGCTCGCGCACCACTTCGGGAAGTATGCTTGCGGATAAGGCTAGAGCTGCGAGAAGACCACCGCCCCATGCGAGAACGAGGAGGAAGGTGTTCCACACGAGTGAACCGAGCCGGACGGCGTCGCCGACAAGCGCTGGCAACCGCTCCGCGAGAGTATAATGTTCCTGCCAGAATGGGTTGAAGGGGAGGGCGTGCGTCAAATTCCAGCAGCAGCGCCCCTCTATTTCTATACGTATTTCTCGCGGGGCCGCCCCGGTGCAGTTGACCTGCGCGAAGCTTATGAGGAGGCCGTAGTCGTGAAACTTAGGCACCGAGATCTTCGCCGGCGCTAGAAGCTCTCTCACACTGTCAGGTAGAGCGCGGAAAACTTTCTCCCACCACCACTCGTAATACTCGCTGTTTTTGCGGAGAACACCGAAGTCGATAACCGTCCCGGGGGGTAGAACCGCAGCGTTAGTGAGAGTCACTCGCCAGCACGTGCCGTTTCTCGCGATAATAGTACCGTTCGCTGCGCTTAAGCGGTAAGGACCAGCCCTGGCGGCGACAACGAGAGGCTTAGGAGGATCCACTGCTAGCAGTACGCTGCAGTTGCCCATGCTGCCGCGAAGGGGAGAGTCCTCTCTCCTAGCTTCGTAGATACCGCCGAGGCCGCCATTGCAGTAGATCAAGTTCACCGGCAAGTTGACGAGAAGAGCTGTCGAGTTCCCGGGCTTGACGCTGAGCTTGGCGGGCCACAGCGGACAGCTGCAGCTAGCGTAGGGCACAGGCTCGTAGCAGCAGCCGGGAACAGTAAAGTTCGTGAAGTAGGCGGCGACCCACAGCGCTGTGTAGTTCCCTTCCGGGAGGATCAGCTCGGTCAGATGGCTGACTCGAGCCATGTAGACTCTTCCATCGCTATCTCTGAGAGCGATCAGCACGGTGTCCGCAAGGGGCATCTGTCCTTGATCGTAGACTTCCACTACGACCTTGCCCCCTCTCTCAACGTTTGTGACCTCGGGGAGGGGCTTAAGCTGAGGAGTGAGAAGGGCGAGCGAGTAGGGTAGCACAGCTGTGAGAATGAAGAGGAAAACGACCAGAGGAGTTGTGAGCCGCCGCAGGCGGGGCACCAGTATTGAAGCAAGCAAGACGTCGAAGTAGGGGCGCAGCCACTCCGAGAGCTTGAGTAGAGCAGCAAGGTGACTTGCGCCCCGTCCCAGGATCCCGGCCGCCGTCGCCAACTGAGAGAGAGGTCCGAGGAGGCCATCGAGCTCGTAAGCGTACTGGGTGAGCGTTGAATCGAGGTCGAAAGCGCCCGAGTAACCTAGGTAAAGAGTTAGGACGAGGTACAGGAACGCGGCCCCTGCGGTTATCTGGAACAGTTTCTTGTGAAGAGCGAAGAAGAAATGCTCGACTTCGCTTATGTTTCTCAACGCGGCGCTAATCACCTCGAAGGGTGCTATCATGCTCGAGAAAGTCGCCATCAGGGAGAAGACTCCCGCGTGGAGCAGGAAGTCGGCAGCTTCTCTAGCGAAGTGCTCCCGCAGCCCTCTTCTCCTGATTACTACCAGCAGTGCAAGCTCGGCGGACAGAGCTACGAGAGCAGCGCCCAGGAGCTTGTAGCCCAGGCTCATAGCCGGGTCAGACTGATGTATATAGAGCCGAAGAAGCTGGCCAGACCCACACCTGCCACGCTCCCCATCGCCAGCGCCACTCCAGCCTTTGTAGCCGCGGAGCCCAGAGAGACCGCAGCATCGCCAGCTATCTCCGCGACTTTAACCCAGTCCATCGGGCTCGCAGCACTCGGCACCCTCACGTTCTGGAGCGCGTCGTGAGTAAGCAGCGCAGCGTACGAAAGCGATATCACCGCCGACAGGTAGGCAGCGAGCAGCGCGGCGCCAGCCTTTCTAAGCGCAGGCACAGGTGTTAGCGACGCCCCCAAGCTTAGGATAAGCGTCGCCACTCTCGAGAGGGCGTCGGCGGCGAAGCTGAGGTGCATGAAGAAAATGGCGGTTATGCTGAGCTCTGTAACCGACCAGCCCGTCGCCGCGCCGAGCACGCTGCTTAGAGGAGTCGTGAGGGGCGCCGCGGCTAAAATCGCCCGTTCAGTGCTCACGAAGAGCACCACGTCGACCGCAGCCCGACTCGCATTCCAGAAGGTCGAGGCGGCTTGCCGCAAGGTGCTCTCCGCGGAGAGAGGGTCGCTGAGCCTAACCTCCAGGCCGAGGCTCGAGGAGATTTCCTCAGCCGCGCGCAGCATCAGCAAGACCACAAGGAGGTATACGGCGACGTGCATACCCTTCTCGAACTCTAAAAGAGCCTCGCGCCTTTGCCCCAGAATCCAGCGGATCACCCCCAGGGCGAAGTAAGTGGTGAGAGCTGCCGCGAGGATCGCCCAGGAGAATATGCTTTCCATCAGCCGGACCCCCTCAGCACCTCTAGCATCAGCTGCCAGCCTCGCGTGAGCAGAGCGTTAGCGATATCCGCGATCGTCGCCACCTCTGGGACCCCCAGCTCCTTCAGCACGTTTAGCAGGAAGAACGTGAGAGGGAAAACGGCCAGTGTCTCCACCGCGCGCAGGAGCTTTGAAACTGCAAGCGATCTCCCGAAGCTACCCCCCGTTATCCAGCTGATAAGAGCGTCTACAAGCAGTATCACGAAGCCGAGGATACCTGCCCCGAAGACGAGCGCCACGAGCAGCGAGATGATTTCCTCGAAAGGCCGAAAAACCTTGTTGAGAACGTTTGTCGAGGGCTGGGCGAGCGCGGCCGCCGACGCTGCTAAGAAGAGGAGCGCGATCAGAGAGTACGCTTTAACTGCACAGCTGAAGTCTTCGCGCAGAGCAGCCCGCACCTTTTCCGCACACTCCTTGACTCTCTTCGCTCTCCGAAGCTTGAACCGGTACGCGAGTTTGCAGGCTAGTAGCCTCAGCATCATGCTTCTCAGCAGCGTATGTTGGGAAAAGATATGAAGCGGCTCAGCGGAAAAACATCTGCGCTGCCGCGTTATCAACTACTGTTCTCTCTAGTGAAGGGGCTTGAAAGTAGTGTGCTTGGTCAGCGGTAGCAAGGGGGGTACGGGTAAGAGTGTTCTATCGGCTGCGCTGTCTTATACGCTGGCGCAGCGCTTTGGCCCAACGCTTCTCGTAGACCTTGGCGGCGGCGACAGCAGCTTGATTGCGCTCGGAGCTGTCCCCGCTCAGCCTAGCTTGGACGACGTCCTTAAAGGGAAAGCTGATCCACAGAGCCTTTTCCGCGAAAGCAACCTTACCTCCGGGCTCCTCGTAGCGCCGAGCCGCAGCCCGCTGACCGACGGTTTTCACCCCGAGAAGCTCGAGGAGGTTCTGCGGGTGGCGAAGACGAAGGCGGATTACGTGGTCCTGGATTTCCCCGCTTACACGCACGGACCTCTCGACTACCTGCTGGAGCGAGCCGACGACATCCTCATGGTCGCGACACCTACCCGCTTGGCGCTTGAGCGCCTGAGAAGCTGGATGGAAACTAGAGCTGCAAGCCTCGACACCGCGAAGCTGACGGGGATCCTCAACATGTACGTCACCACGATGGGAAGCTGGAAGAGAGCCCTGCTGAGCATGGTTGAGAAAGCAGAAGTCGTTTACTTCGACGTGGCGCTATGGTTCACGCACACGCGCAACATCGCCGAAGCTATGATCTGCTGCGAGAAACCCACCCGGGAGAAAGTGACGGAACTCGCAGCGAAGCTGAGCAGCTAGTATGCGCAATATCGCCGAGCTCTTCCCCGTCAAGCCTCGACCAGGGCAGGTCGAGGCCGCGGAAACTCTCGCAGGTCTCCTAGAAAGCGGCGGCGCAGTGGTCTTCACAGCACCGCCAGGCTTCGGGAAGACGCTCACCGTGCTGGTAGCTCTGAAGGCAGGGTTTCTCCCCGCTGCGTGGCGAGTGAGAGCTTTAGCTCTCGCCCGCCATATCGCCGAGGAGGCGGCGCTGCTCGACTTGCGCTCAGAGGTCCTCCCAGGTAGGGAGAAAGTCTGCCCTTATGCTTTAGAGCTTGGAAGTGACGTACACGAGTGGTGCAGGGTGAGGAGGGATCAGTGCGGCTACTTTACAGCGCGTTCTTGCCCGTACTTCTTCCACCCATCCGCGGACGTCTACGTCTTCAACTACTTCCGGCGCGCTCCACCCCGCATCATCGACGTATGGGATGAGGCTCACAACCTTCTGGTTCCGCGCGAAGTTTGCGTAAACACAGAAGTTTTTATCGAAGCTGCTGGGGAGCTGAGGTCCTCGGGAAGCAACGAGCTCGCGAAGTGGTTGAGAAGTTTTCTCCCCTTCCTCGAGAGAGGAGAAGGAGAGGTACCTGTAGACGACAACCAAGTCTCGTCGCTCCACGTAGCTTACTTGAGGCTTCTCGAGAGAGGGGGGAGGAGGACGGCGCTGGGAAGGCTCTACCGGGTTCTGAGGGCTCAGAGCGTTTACGTGGAGGGAGGATACCTGTGCGGAGCCAGCGTCGCGATCCCGCGGAGGCGGCCCGCTCTCTTCATCTCGGCTACCCTACCCTACCCCGACCTCCTGGGAGGGAAGGTCGTCGAGGTACCTTGGTCGAGAAAGTACAGGGCAATCATAACAGAAGGGCTGACAACTCGTTTCGACGAGTTCGGCGAGAAGGAAGTGAAGGAATACGGGAAGCTGCTGTGGGATCTGAGGAAGAAGTACGAGAAGGTGCTGGTCTTCGCTACGGAGAGGGTTGCAAAGAGTCTTTCGAAGTTCACCGACCTCTATGAGCCTCCGGAAATCCCCGAGTGGAAGGGGGTTCTCCTGCTCCACACGAGGGGGAAGTTCGCCGAAGGCGTCGATATCAGGGCGGACGTTGTGGTCATGGCGGGGGCCCCCTTTCCCCCGCCGTGGGTTACTAGCAGGCTTCGGCGAACCCTCTCGAAAATGGGGTTTAGTGGAGCTGATAGAATCGCCGAGGCATCGATGCTCTCCACCACCCTTCAGTGCGTCGGCCGCGCTACCAGGAGGCCCGAGGACGACCCACTGGTGATCCTTGCTGATGAACGTTACAAGAGGTATGAAGAGGAGTTAAGTAAGTATTTTATTTTTTAGATTTTAGATTTTACAGAGCGATAGTAATTTATTTATCAAATTTATTCTTACTGTATTTTTATCTAGTTAAAACTGCTGGTAAAATTTGTTGTAAAGTTAATTTTTAGGGTTATTTTCTATCTCGAGTACTCCAGCGAGAGGTACACAGCTGTTTTCGAGGACTAGAGCTGTATCTTCGAACTGGGAGACGAAGCCGCCCGAGGCTTCGACTAAACGTGGGTAGTGGTGGATTCTACGAGCTTTTACCAGCTTTTCGAGGTCCTTGAGGGTGATGCCCAGCTTCGGGAGCCATCTCTCGGAGAAGGGTAAGCCTCTGAATTCTCTCCATAGTACTTCTAGGTATTCGCTAGCCGTGGCATCCTCTTTCATCTTCTTCACAGAGACTACGCGGTAGATGTGGCTGGCTCCTTGGTTCACCACGTAGCCTCTCCCCGTGGTGGCGAAAGGCTCTACCGCGTACACTTCACCAGCAAGGACTCTAGTTCTTAGGTACTCGGCGTCAGGAACGTTGGGTAGTGTTTTGCCAGCGTGGAGTACGTACCTATCTACCATGTGCCCAGTAAGGTTCTTCACGGGCTTGAAACCCCTTTCTTCAATTGTCTCTGCGACCGCTTTTGCAACACTGTTAACCGGGGTGTTGTGCTTCATTACTGTAAGAGCGGCCCTGAGTGCTTCCCGAGCAGCCTCTGCCAAGAGGGTCCACCGTTTGTCTAAAGGCACTGTTACTGCAGCGTCTACTATGTACCCGTTTACGTGCACACCGATATCCACCTTCACCAGTGCGCCCGGCGGTATTCGGGAAGAGTCATCGATACCCGGTGAGTAGTGCGCCGCAACGTTGTTAATCGATATGTTAACCGGGAAGGCTGGGCGAGCCCCCCTAGAGATTATGAGACCCTCCACCCTCTCGGCTAGATCGAGAAGTAGAGCATTTTCTTCAACGAGGTTTACTGCAAGCTCTAGCGCCTCTCGGGCTATCCTTCCCGCTACCGCGTACTCGTGAGCAGAGCTCACAGGCGCACTTGCGGGGGAGCAGTTATTTAACTCTGCACACTGTGCACGTTGTGCACTTACCGGAAGGTTTCTCGATTGAGAGGGCTCGGCGCGCTCAGCAGCTGATTGCTCAACGCGTAGTAGAGTCAGATCAAATCGACTACCCCATCAGGTACGCAGCGGGGGTTGATGTCTCCTTCAAGGGGCAAATCGCAGTTGGTGCTGCAGCAGTCGTAGAGTACCCGAGCTTAAGCCTAGTCGAGGAGAAAGCCGCGCTCATGCGCACCACGGTTCCATACGTGCCCACGCTGCTCGCTTTCAGAGAGATGGGGCCTGCGCTTATGGCTCTGAAGAAACTTTCGCATGATTACCAGGTACTCTTTGTCGATGGTAATGGGCGTTTGCACCCCTACAGGGCGGGCTTCGCTTGCCAGCTGGGTTTAGCCGTAGGTAAACCCACTATAGGTGTTGCGAAGAGCTTGCTAATCGGTGAGGCGCGGTGGCTAGACGACGTAGCAGAAGTCTCGGTGGGCGGAGAGGTTCTCGGCTACGCGGTTAAACTCGGGTCGCGGCCGATTTACGTGAGCGTAGGTCATAAAATATCTCTAGCGACCGCTTTAAGGCTGGCTCGAGCGTTTACGCGTCCCGGAGCAAGGCTACCCGAGCCTCTTCTACAGGCTCATAAGATAAGTGTTAAAATGAGAAAATCTATAATGTGTTAAGTGTTAGATAATATACCCTTAATGATCTTTTCCTTTAACAACGTTGAAGAGTAACCTTCAAGCTTGCTACCAATTTTTACCGAGGTCTTTAGGCCCAGCCTCGCAGCAGCGCTTTCGATAACCTCCTTCAACCAAGCCTGGTCGTACCCAAGGAGAATTATGTCCGGCTTGACTCGCAGAAGCACTTGATGGTAGTTAGGTGGGTACTCGCCGAGGAATGCTTCGTGGACGGGCTTTAAGCTTCTTACCAGCTTCAACCTTTCCTCCTCCGATAGGACTGGGTAGCGACCCTTACTCTGTTTAACAGTTTCATCTCTAGCTACGACGACGTAAACTTCGCCCAGGCTCGCTGCCTCAGCGAGAAACTCCACATGGCCTGGATGCAGAATATCGAACACCCCTCCTACCAGCACCTTCGTTCTCCTGACCTGACTCGGCCAGCTGAAGCTAACCTTTCCCTCAAGCCGCAGAGCGTCCAGAAGACCCTCTGCGTAGGAAATGCACGCCAGTGCAGTCAAGCAGTCGTTTCTTGAGAGATACCACTCGGCATCAGATGCATAACGCGATGCTAGATCGACGATTTCTGCAGCGTTGCCGGTAACCCCTACCAGCTCAGATAAGACCTGCTTCACGGCTCGAAGGTACTTTCTAACCTTTTCTTCACATGTTTGTTCCAATTGATCATCACCTCGACCGGAGCTCCGTGAACGCTGCTTAGGAACTCTATTTCTGAATCGTGTAATACTCCAGGAATAACAACGGAGTGTGGAGGAGGACCAAAATCTTCTCCAGCTAACTCCCGCAGCTCTCCAACCTTCACCACTTCATCGGGAGCCGTAGCCCTGGCGACACCTATTGCGAGTGTATCCTCTGAGATAACATGCTCGTGAAAAACTTCTTCAAGCTCGAGCAGTAGAGCGGCAGCTGTAGCAACATCCATGTACACACCCTCCTGCCTCCGGATCTCGAGGAGAAGGAGTGTGTGCAATCCTCTCCTGAGGTTATCCCTTATCACAGCATAGGTAGTGTAAGGGTAGATCTTCCTTCCTCTTTCAGGAAACACCAGCGTGACCGGTCTGCCGAACCTGTAAACGTGCAACCCTGTTGAGCAGATAACCCCGTCGAAAACCGAAGGGGCGGGTAGAATTTTCACAGGTATACCAGCCTTTCGAGCTTCAACTACGAGAGAGGTGTGCGTAGTTGCTATGAGGGGGTGCCCGAATGTTAAGAGTAGAACGGTGCTTTTCCGTGCTTGCTCGAGCAGTTCCCTGCCGGACTGCTCTTCCAAATCCTGGCGAGCGACCTCCTCTACATGCTTTCCGAAAAGCTCCTCTAGAGCCTCAAGACTGAACCCCGGCGCCAGGCTGGTGTACTGCTCGAGGTATATCCGGTCAGCTCCTCTAGCGATCTCGATGACTCCCAGAGGTAGGTCTCTCAAGCCGTAGAGCCCTATACCGGCTATTACGAGCATTACCGAATACCGTGTTTACTGTAGCTTGGTATCACTTCTTAACAGGGAGTTTGAGACCCAGCTTCTTAACAAGCTCCTTGTAGCGGTTTCTCACTGTTACTTCAGTCACCTTCGCCGCCCTAGCGACCTCTTTTTGAGTTCTCATCTCGCCATTCTGGAGAGCTGCTATGTAAATTGCTGCAGCCGCAAGGCCTGCCGGGTCCTTCCCCGCAGTTAAGCCGGCAGCGCGAGCTTTATCTAAGATCTCTATCGCTGCTTTTATCGTCTGGCCAGAGAGCCTGAGGTAAGAGCCGATTCTCGGAACGAAGTCGGCAGCATTGGGCAGCGGGACCTTTATGGATGCCTCGCGCAAGAGCAGTCTGTAGCACCTGGCTACGTCCTTCCTCCCAGCTCTAGTGTAAACAGCGATTTCGTCTAATGTTCTCGGCAGCTTAAGCTCCCGGCATGCTGCGTAAACCGCAGCGGCCATAACGGACTCTATCGAGCGTCCTCTAACAAGATTGCTCTCCAGAGCTCTCTTGTATATTTCGAGAGCCCGGTCAAGGACAGTCTTGGGAAGGCCTAGTTGCGCGCTCAACCTCTCCAGCTCGATAACCGCTTGAGCAAGGTTTCTCTCCATAGAGCTCTGGGCCCGAGCCCTGACCTGCCACTTCCTTAAACGCAGCATTTCAAGCTTCCTTCGAAGGCTGATCTCGCGGCCGGCAGCGTCCCGGCCACCCCAATCGATATCGGTGACTAGGCTCTCAACCCCAAAGCTAGAGATGGGTGCGCCTACGCGGCTCCGCCGTTCCCTCTCTTCTGGCGTGAAAGCGCGCCACTCCGCTCCTAGGTCTATTTCTCTTTCACTCATCACGTAGCCGCACTCCGCGCAGATTACCTCTCCCCGGCTCGGATCGTACACAAGCTTTGTGCTGCCGCAATGCGGGCACTTCAGCTCAGCAGCCGCCTCCTCGGGAGGCTCCTCTTGCTTATCCTCCCTTAAGTATCTAAACACTTCTACCACCCCGAAACCTATTTAAACGCTACCCTAAGGCTACGTGAAGTTACCTTATAAACATTTCGCTTTTAGGGAAGTTAACGCAGCCTTAAAGAAGCTTTCGCCACGAGGTAAACCTTCACTCCCAACTCTCTAGCTCTCTTGCGCATTTTGCGGTCAGCCGTTACGAGTATCTTTCCTTCCGCGCGCGCAGCTTCGATAACGATATCGTCGACCGGCCCCTCTGAAAAACCAGGGTCAACGATAGAGATCATCTTCCCCCACTTCTCAAGCATTTGATTAATTACCGCGAGCGCTACTGCAGCTTTTACAGCTCGGGAGCCTTTACCCTTTTCTGCCAAGAACTTTATCTCTTGGAGAACCGGTGCTGGGATTATGATCCTGCAGACAGGAACTTGGGCCTGAAGCGTTAGATCGACAATATCTACCTTCCTATCCACTGCGAATAGTATGCTGCTCGTGTCGAGAACAGCCTCGTAACACTTCGGCATTGTTCAATCAAACCGTGAAAATCACGTCGAGGAGTATCTTTCAAGTTTTTGCCGAAGCAGAAGCACGCGCACCTCACGATGTCCTAGCGATAAGATAGGAATGGTATACATGTTATCAATGGTGAAAGTTTATTTTCTAAACTAATATGCAGTGCATCGAGCCGGATGAGTGAGCCGGGAAGATCTCCCAAGAGGCGTGTCATCATACTGGGCGCTGGGGGGAGGGATTTTCACAATTTTAATGTTCTTTTTCGCAGCAACCCTGAGTACGAGGTTGTAGCTTTTGCGGCCACTCAGATCCCCAACATAGATAACCGGCTATATCCCCCGGAGCTTGCGGGCCCCCTGTACCCCAATGGTATACCGATTATCTCGCTGAGCAAAATGGAGGAGATTATCAAAAAGAATCTCGTAGATGAGGTTTTACTATCGTACAGCGATATAACGTGCGAGGAGCTTGCAGAGATTGTGAACAAAGTAGTCTCGATGGGGGCGGACTTCGTCGTGCCCTCGCCGAGGAGAACTATGCTCAAGTCCAGTAAGCCTGTGATCGCGATTACTGCTTCGCGGACGGGGGCCGGGAAGAGCACCGTCTCGCGTTACGTGGCACGGATCCTTAGAGAGCTAGGAGTGCGCTACGTGATCGTCAGGCATCCTATGCCTTACGGAGATCTCAGCAAGTCCGTGGTTCAAAGGTTTGCCAGCTACGAAGATGTGGATAAGTACAACTGTACGATTGAGGAGAGAGAAGAGTACGAGCCGCATATAGCTGAGGGTAGCGTAGTTTACGCTGGTGTTGATTACGAGAGAGTACTACGGGAAGCTGAGAGAGAAGGCGATGTGATCATTTGGGATGGAGGTAACAACGATGTACCGTTCTTCTGGCCTGACCTTCACATCACTGTCGTGGATCCTACTAGACCTAAGGACGTTTTAACCTCTTTCCCTGGTGCCGTGAACGTAACGTCAGCAGATGTCATAGTGATCAACAAGGTTAATCTTGCTCCTCGCGAGCATGTAAAGCACGTTCTCCAGACAGTCAGGTCCGTGAACCCCCGAGCAGAGGTGATAGAGGCTGAGTCAGTACTGCGAGTAGACAAGCCCGAACTGGTGCGTGGTAAGAGAGTCGTTGTCGTAGAGGATGCTCCCACCGTTACACACGGCTCGCTAAGCCATGCAGCAGGCTATCAGGCAGCAATCGAGTATGGCGCAAGCGAGATAGTTGATCCAAGAGCTTACGCTGTTGGTAGCTTGAAAGAGGTTTACGATAAGTACCCATGGCTTGGGCGCGTTGTTCCGGCACTCGGCTACGGGGAGACGCAAATGAGAGATCTCGAGGAAACGCTGAACCGTGTTGATGCCCACACGATAATTCTCGGTACTCCCGCGGACATATCCCGCGTACTGAAGCTCAACAAACCTGTAGTGAAGGTATTCTTCGAGCTGAGGGAGACGGAGGGCAAGAGGCTCCGCAAGATAATCGAAGAATTCGCTAAGCGCGCCCTAGCGGTTTACAGCAAGTGAGCCCGAACCCCAGTTAGGTATAAGTTACCGCTTTTTGGGAAAGATCGGCGGAGTGTCGGGGTGTGCCTCAAGAGGGTAAACTGCTAGTACTCTGCGTCGACAGGGATAACGATATAGGCACGACGCTAGGTGTGCAAACCCCCATACTAGGAGAGGAGGCTTTGACGAGAGTAGCTATAGAGTTCGCGCTCCGAAGGCCTGAAGACTCGGATGCGAATGCCATCTTCGCGGCTCTTCAAACGCTTCGCGACTTACGGAGAATGGGTTACGCTGACCGCTGCGAAGTTGCTCTACTTGCCGGCACAGAGGAGGAGGGTGTTCAGGCCGACATGAAAATCCTGCAAGAGCTAGACGAAGTTCTGCGTAATGGAGAGTTCACGGGCGCGATACTCGTGTCGGATGGCCCCACGGACGAGGTCGTGGCCCCTCTGATACAGTCGAGAATTCCTCTCATCTCGATACGTAGGGTGGTCGTCCAGCAGTCAAGGGGGGTAGAAGAGACTTTTGTTCTTCTGGTGAATTACGTGAAGAAACTCTTCCTAGAGGAGAAGTACAGGAAGTACTCAATGGGGCTTACAGGGGCATTTCTAGCAATCTACACGATTCTCTCGGCTGTGCTACCCCAGTTTGCTTGGACTCTCGTTCTCGCTTCTCTCGGAGGCTTTATGTTCGTAAAGGGGTACGGGATTGATAAGAGGGTTGCCCAGATCTACCAATCAGGGTCTGTGAGATTTATCGCATTCGTGCTCGCGCTGCTAATCTCTGTACTCGGCTTTCTCCAAGGTTTTGCGAGAGTTCTACAGCTTCAGAGAATGGACGCAGGAGCTATAGCAGCTTTTGCGCTAGCACCCGTAGGAGGTCAGCTGATAGCAGTGGATTTATTCGTAATCGGTGCGACGCTGTTCCTCGTCGGAGGGATGCTGGAAGAGCTGATTGCGGGGAGAGTTTTGAGAATCTCGCAAGCGCTGTTCGTAACCGCTGTGCTTCTGTCCAGGCAAATAGTTGTCGAGATGGCTAAGTATCTTGCTGGAGGGGGTAGCATTCAGGGTGTTCTCACCTGGTCATTCGTAGAGTTGGCAGTGGTCGTTATCGCGGTATCAGTAATGTACATGGAAGCTGAGCGCTCTAAGTAGAGAGCATCATGGAGCGGTACTATCTTCTGCTAAGCCAGTGTGCAGGAAATTGTGGGACGGCCGAGGCTCTACATGTTTTGGGTAAAGTTTGTGGATTTCGAGTGGAAGTCGCCGGGCAGGGCGTAATTAGCATCGTAAGCAAGAACTCTGAGAATATAGTGAGATGTTCATCCAAACTCGTGTGCGCACGATGCATCGTAAAGGAGGTTTATCGTGCTAGTCTGAGTGAGGGATGGGACATAGCTCTGGGGGCCGCCGCGGAGGTTCTGAGCAGAGAGTTAGCTATGCGCGCATCTAAGGAACGGGTCGGAGTGGACGTGGAGGTGAGCGATGTCGCGCTTAGGCTTAGTGCCGCTGAGAGAGCACTAGTGGCGGAGAAGCTGATCAGCATGCTGCGTGCTCGGGATAACCGACTAGTAACGCTGAGAAGCACACCCGACTTTCACATATGGGTTGGTATTCTAAGCGACTACCTGTCTTTTGGAGTAATCCTGCAAAAGTTCAGAGGAGATCGGTATAGAAGTAGAGAGCCTCACAGGAGAGTCTACAGAAGACCTTTTGCCCTGGTTCCTCAAGTAGCGCGCCTCATTCTTAATTTCTCGCTTAATCCCTTGCACGGCCCCTTCCTCGATGCATTCTGCGGAACGGGTGCAACGCTGATCGAAGCAGCGCTCGAGGGGTTCTACGGGGTTGGGGTCGACCTCGACTACGAGAACATTAGAGGCGCGCGCCGCAATTCTCTACAGCACGGTGTTTACCACCTTATCGATCTAATCATTAGTGATGCCGCGCACCTCCCCTTTAGGAGAGATGTGTTTGCGCTAGCAGCCTTTGACCCTCCTTACGGTCGGGCTGCATCGTGTAAGGGAAAGCAGCCCCACCTGCTGCTCACAGAAGCACTGGAGCGGGTACTGGCTTCTCTAAAGCCGGGGGCTCGCGCGGCTTTCCTCTCTCCCGGGAGCGAGGAGTACTCAGCCGTCGCCGAGTCCGCTGAAAGGGTATGCTCGATCTACGTTCACTCCTCTCTCGTGAGAGTCCTGTGGGTGATAGAGAAGAGCTTTGCGAAAAACCAGCAGGCTGAACTTCTATGAGCTGTGATAAAGTAACGATTTTCTTTTGGGGC
The DNA here is from genome assembly GCA_038741495.1 of Thermofilum sp. Classification (NCBI taxonomy): domain Archaea; kingdom Thermoproteati; phylum Thermoproteota; class Thermoprotei; order Thermofilales; family Thermofilaceae; genus Thermofilum; species Thermofilum sp. The sequence continues at coordinate 128,086 of JAVYKX010000002.1, forward strand.
ACGGGATCTACGAGGCCCGCTAAGGACAGGGACCCCTCCTGCATACTTGTGAGAGCTTGCGCCGAGGTCTACATTCTGGACTGCGGTGAAGGCTGTCAGAGAGCTTTTGAGGAATTTGGAGTAGGGTACAACGAGCGGCTAACGATTATAGTTTCGCACCTCCACGGGGATCACGTTCTTGGTTTGCTACCTCTCCTGCAAACACTAAGCTTAGCTGGCAGAAGTAAGCCGGTTCGTGTGGTCGGGCCTCTCGGGCTTTGGAGAATTTTATCGAGGCGAGATTTCGCGGTTAATTTTCCTCTTCACGTTACCGAGCTGGCTACGGAAAGCGGCGAGTTGAGCCTTACAGGTAGTACTCAGAGTGCTAACCTGGTTTACACGAGAGCACTCCACGTGCCCTTATCGTACTCTTTCGTGATCCGTTTCCCTCAAAGGATACACCTCTCTGCCGAAAGGCTTGAGAGGGAAGGCGTCCCCCCAAAATTACGAAGTATTTTAATTAAGAAAGGGATTGTCCATTATGGAGATAAAATTTTTAAACTTGATAATTTTATAGAAAGCATTGATCCCGGTCTCGTTATCGCGTATAGTGGAGACACTTTGCCTAACGCGCTTTTCGCGGCAAAGTGCAGGAAAGCAGACGTGCTTATCCACGAAGCAACGCTAGCTGGCGAGGCTTCGGGTTTGGGCGAAGCACTCCACTCGACAGCTAGCGAGGCAGCGGAAATAGCCCTCAAGGCGCGCGTGAAGCTGTTGGTTATAACTCACTTTAGCCCCCGCTACAGAGATTTGGAGGAACTCGCGCGTGAAGCTAAGAGAATCTTTCCGCGTGTGATTGTGGCGAGAAAGGGGTTATCGTTGACCGTGTGGTTTCATACACCAAGGGTAATTCAAGTCTCGAGCCAGCTTTCTTTCCATCAACAGGGATCAGTCTCTTCGGCTACGGGCACGCCTTGAGCCGTTCGCGGCGCTAGCCAGTTCATGAATTTCTCAGGGTTGCACCCCTCGAGATGTACTGTCACGGTGATCGCTCCGAGAGGGCTTTCGCCGAACTCATATGCACAGAAGCTGACCTTTCCTGTGTATGCTGCCTGCTTGTTAAGATAGAACCTTACCACCCCACCGCTGTATCCTTTCTCCAAGTATGTTCTGGCAGCGTCCAGCGTGCGTTGTGTTCTCAGTAAGGAGCGCAGCTTTTCGAGCGGTTTAAAAGAGTCGCTTGTGCACTCGAGGATGAAGCTATCTTCTTCAGGAGCTTTAACTTCACGGCATTTCATGAGATCCATATGAAGGACATTCGCTATCGCCTTGAGAACGCGTTCTTTGTCCTCTGTCAGGAAGACTGGGACGCGGATTTCAACCACGGGCATCGGAGCTGTACACACCGATTACCTTTTCAAGTATACTTTTCGCTTCCACGAATAGATCCTCAGGCCGCTTCTCGTGGTTAACTAGAATGATGTCGGCGAGCGCTATTACCGAGCCAAGCCCGAGAGCTAGCTCTCTTTCATCACGAGTTTTAAACTCCTCCCACGATTTGGGATCGTCTTTCCTTCCCCGCGCGAGTAAGCGCTGATACCTGACGTTGGGAGGCGAGTGCACCGCGATGGTAAGACACCTTCTCGAGTGTCTTCTGAAGTATTCAACCTCCTCTGGCGACCTTACTCCTTCGACCAGAACGGGGCCTCCGTGCTCCTCGCTGCATGCTATGTGAAGCGCAGCTCTAGCTACGATGTCGCGACCGTGAAGCTCTCTGATCTTCTGTGAAATATAACCTAGAACTTCATCAGAGGGAGGTTTCGAGTTTTCTGCTGCGATCTCGCGTATAATATCTCCCATTCTCACGATCCTTAACCCGAGAGTCCTTGCGGCCTCGGAGACTATACTTTTTCCTGCACCGGGCATTCCAGCTACGAGAATGACTGTATCCAGCTCACACTCTTCGAACTTCTCAGGGAACCAGTTCATCGGAAGGGAATCAATAATAGGAGGGAAATAAAGGTCATCATTCTATTCTTAATAGTTTTGGAAAGAAAAAGCTTGTGTAGGGGCCGCTAAGCCGCTTTAGTCGAACTCAGATGATTTTTCTTCCTCCTCTTTCTTTTCCTCTTTCTTTTCCTCTTTCTTCTCCTCTAGTCGCGAAGCTGCTACTATGTCGTCTATGCGGAGTATCATCGTTGCGGCTTCGGTAGCGATCTTTAGTGCGTGCTCTTTAACGATGGCTGGCTCGAACACTCCAAGGGACAGCATGTCGGCTACGCCGCCCTCGAACACGTCGACGCCGTAGGTCCACTTCGCTGGATCCTCGTGAGCAGCCCTGAGGTCAGCCATGATATCTATGGGGTCGAGGCCCGCGTTCTCGGCCAGGGTTCTTGGTATCCCTTCTACTGCGTTGGCGAACGCCTCTACAGCGAGCTGCTCTCTGCCACCGATTTCGGTTGCGAATTTCCTCAGTTCCTTGGCAACTTCAGCCTCGATTGCACCACCACCTGGCACTATGTACGGTCTTCTCAGAACATCCGCCACGGCATAGAGTGCATCCTTGAGGGAGCGCTCAGCCTCGTCCACAGCTCGCTCGAAACCGCCTCTGACGAGGATGGTGACGCTCTTGGGGTTGGGGCACCCTTCTACGAAGACCATTTTCTCGTCTGCAACCTTCCTCTCCTCTACTAGCTTCGCGAAGCCAAGCGCCTCCGGCGAAATATCCTCCACTCTCGTCAAAATCTTCGCACCAGTCGCCCTCGCCAACTTCTCCATATCACTCTTCTTCACCCTCCTCACAGCCAAAATCCCAGCCTTCGCCAAGTAGTACTGAGCCACATCATCAATACCCTTCTGGCAGAACACCACAGTAGCACCAGCCTCCTTAATCCTCTCAACCATATCTCTCAGTATCTTCTCTTCCTCCTCCAGGAACTTCTGCATCTGCTCAGGTGTAGAGATCCTGATCTCGGCGTCGATCTCCGTTTTCTCGATCTCCAGCGGGGCGTCAAGCAGAGCAATCTTCGCGTTCTCAACACGCTTAGGCATCGCGGGGTGCACAACCTCTTTATCGACGATAATACCGTAGATGAGCTGCGTGTCGAGGAACGAGCCACCTTTCTTCTTAATTATCTGGATGTTATCAATGTCGACCTTAATCTCTCCGTCGACCTTTTCAGCCACCTGCTTAACCGCCTTCACGGCGATGTCTGCAAAGTAGTCTCTCAGAGCAGCTACGGTCTTGCTGCGCATTGCAGTCATCGCGACCTTCTTCAATGCCTCGTAGTCGTCGAGGTCAACCTTTACGGCCTTGGCCTTGATGCTTTCTAGTGCCTTTTCTAGTGCCTTCTTATAACCGCTGGCGATCACCGTTGGGTGGATGTTCTTGTCGAGGAGCTTCTCCGCCTCCTTCAGAAGCTCTCCGGTGAGCACTACAGCGGTAGTGGTTCCATCTCCTACCTCTTTATCCTGGGCCTTTGCGACCTCTACCATGAGCTTTGCGATGGGGTGCTGGACATCCATCTCGTCCAGGATCGTCGCACCGTCGTTGGAGATAGTGATGTCGCCGAGCGTATCGATGAGCATTTTATCCATTCCTTTGGGGCCGAGCGTGGTCTTGATGGTTTCAGCTATAGCTCTAGCAACCATCAAGTTCAGCTGCAAAGCCTCCCGTCCCGTTTGCCGAGATGTTCCTTCCTTCAAAATCAGTACCGGGACTCCACCTATCTGTCCAACAGCTGCCATATTGCCTCCCTTCGCAGAAGCAAAAATATCGCTTCTATATAAACTTTTTTCTAGCGGCTCCCGTAGACCTGGAGAATGTCCTTTATGTCAACGCGATGGATGGTGATCCCCAGGCGTTTCAAGTACTCTTCACCTTCACCCTGCAGCCTTTCATCTAAAACGAAAACTTGCGGGTAATCGCTCTCGGAGCGTAGACCTCTACCTATGGCTTGAACTACTCGAGCGACTGCTGGGAAATAGAACGTGTAGCTCCACGCTCTGTATTCGTCTCTAAGCCTGTCGCGCATTCTCTCCATTATCTTCTTATTCTCAATGGAGGGGTCAGGGAGTGGAAGCCCTGCTATTATTACCGTGTCCACTAGGTTTCTTCCCAGAACTTTCAACTCGACACCTTCACTGAACTTACCCCAAGCCACCACCATGAGGAGGAACTTTCCGAGGCCGGCCACCTTACCTATAAGGTCGTCGAGACTGGTCTCAGGGCGCTCACGGATTTTAGGTGCTGCTTTTACGAACGGGTAAACATTAGTTAGGAAGGTATAAGATGGGAAGACCACCAGGGCTCTCGCAGCTCTCTCCGAGAAGTATATTCTATCGATAAGCTCTCCGTATGTTCTATAAGTTTCTTGGCTACGCTCAGCGTACCTGGAGGAGATGCCACTAACCACCACGGCCCTAACCCTAGCCCCCCAAGGGGCTGTATACTCAAATCTCTCGAGGCGGTTTTCCTCTAATCCAAGCGCAGCCACCAGGTAATCGTTGGGCGGCAACGTTGCAGACATGAGAACTGCTGCGCGAACTTTAGAGAAGACTCGCCGTGCAACTTTGCTCGCGTTAATATTAACCAATACTAGCTGTCTCTCTCCAGTCTTGGAAGAAGCATAGACCAAGCTATCTCTATCAGCCTTCTCTACTGCATGGAGGAATTCGGCCACGCGCCACAGGCTCGATGGGGCTCCGCTCAATGTCTCGTAAGCTCGAGCGAGTTTCATGACAGTTGTTGAAAAGCTCTCTCCTCCACCAAGCTCCTCAACGGCGACCTCAACTTCATCGCCGCGCTGGCTATATTTTCTGAGAATTCTGAGCAGGCTGTCGAGAACCCGCGCGGTTGAAAGTATATCAGGCGAAGCCTGTTTCATCGACGAGAGCTCTTTTCGAGCGAGGCGGATCGCAGTTTCACTAAGAATCTTTCTGGAAAAGTCCACAATCTGTCTCGGAAGATTATGCGCCTCATCAACAACTAAAAGGGAATCCCCCAACTCTATTCCGCTTCTCTTAAGAAAAATATCGAAGAGTTTTTCATCAAACAGGTAGGAGTAGGATGCGACAATAATGCGAGCGTGGTCTAGAGCTCTCCACGCTAAAGTGAAAGGGCATACCCCTTTCGCCAACCCTATACTTTTGAGAGCCTCGGTGTCCACGATTCCCGGAAATCTGATGGTTTCCACCACCTTACGGGCGAAAGGACAGATTCCGCTTTTCACTTTAATCTGGCAGTACCTAAGAAACTCTCTGTAATCCAGAGAGTAGTTCTTCGTGAAGATGCACAGATCTTTCTTGTTCACAAGCGTGGCCGTCGGCACGGGTATTCCTAGCTCTTCGAAGCGCCTAACTTCTCGTAGAGGAGCCTGAAACTGGGTCCGCGTCCTCGCTAAGTAGATTACCTTCGGTACTCCGGCCTCAAGCACACCCATTAAGACGGCGAGAGTCTTCCCAGAACCCGGAGGATACTGGAGTGCCAGTATCCTGGAGCTCAGATAAGCTTCTCCTACTTTCGAGGCTATGGCAGACTGGCCGCGCTTAGGCTTCCCGTAAGGGTTGATCAGCCTCAACACTAGACTTTGCTCCACAGCTCTGCAGATGTAACCGCGGCGAGAGTTTTAGGCTTTGCTATAAAACCGCGAGGGCACCCCGAGCAGGTAGCTTACGCGTAGAAGGAGCGAAGAAGGTTTTAATGGGGATAGCATATAATTCTCCAGAGCGGGGGTGCCCGAGCCAGGTTAAAGGGGGCGGACTCAAGATCCGCTGGCGCTGGCCTTCCCGGGTTCGAATCCCGGCCCCCGCACCAACATCTCTCTTCACCAAAAAGCTTCCCTAAGATTTAGGCTTAGGTTGGAGTGGGTATAGTTGCTGCCTTGCAGGTGGTGGGGCCGCCGGGATTTGAACCCGGGATTCGGCGGACGCGTTAGCGACGCGCCCTCCACCTGGGCCCAAGCCAGGCTTTAGGAACCGCTACAGGGCCATCCTACCAGGCTGGACAACGGCCCCTGAGCGTTCCTGGGGGGATCGGCTTTAACCCTTTCTGTCAAGAACTTTGCCGAGTCCCTAATAATCGCTCTATTCTTTCGGGGCTGGGGCGTGATTATAGAAAATCTTAGACAAATTCTATGTTCGCATGTCTGTTTTTTAGATCCTCCTCCTCTAATCCGAGAATATTCATCAAGGCGAGTATGACGCCGTCGAAGAACAGCATTGCTGTGTCCTCGAAGAGTGTGCCTAGAGGTGCTAGCGGCTCGTATATTCCGAGTACTTGCCGAGCGAAATAGTCGCTCTCAGCGGCAATTTTCGTCCGTCCCGGTATCTTTACCACGTGGTCGCTTATCTTGGCTAGCGGTGATTCCTCAAAAGAGGTTATAGCTACAACAGTAGCTTTGACGGTTTTCGCCGCTGAAGCCACCGAGAGAACAACCTGTGTACTTCCTGACCCTGATACGGCTATCAGCACATCACCCTCGCCTATGGAAGGTGTTATTGTTTCACCAACCACGTAAACGTTAAACCCGAGGTGCATGAGGCGCATCGCGAAAGCTTTCGCGACAAGGCCGCTCCTCCCAGCCCCCACAACCAGTATCTTCCTCTTATTAGCCAGCGCGGCTGTGAGAACCTTAAGGAACCTGTTTACAGGCTCAGGGTCTATCTCCTCAGCGGCACGGTGGATATAATTCGCTATACTCATCATAGACTTCTTGACGTCCTCTGCCATCCAAGCTTTCACCACTATCTTCCTTGTTGTGGCGAAAAAAACTTACTGTCGAGATCCCTGCGAGTCTTCTGCAGAGCTTCGCTCGAGGTTTCCTACTTTATTTTCGCAAAGCTAACTGGCGGGCCCGCCGGGATTCGAACCCGGGACCTGCGGCTTCCCTCCTCATCCTTAGAACTGCGGCGCCTGAAAGGCGTGGCCGCCGCGCTTCCTGACTGCGCTACGGGCCCCTCCACTCCCCTAATACCCAAAGTATAAAGCTTTACTCTCAACCGCGAGGTGAGGAGCGAATTGTACGAAATCGTAATCTCGACTACGAGGCATGTGACCCCGCCTGTTAGAAGGCTAGCCAGAGAGCTGAGCTACGCCTTGTGGTCAGCTAAACGGGTGAACCGCGGTGGTAGTAGTTTCAGCGAACTTATCTTGCGGGCTCGCTCGCTGGGAGCCAGAAGGCTCATCATAGTGGGAAGGGGATTGCACGGGAACCCGGGGAGGATAGTTTTCTTCGATATTGGAGGCACGCAGACTAGGCCTCTGCTCCTTCTAAGGCTCCGAGGCGTAGCTTTCCCTGAGAAGCTTAGGAGCATTAGGAGGCCTTCAGCCCGAATTCTGGTAGTCTCCGTAGGCCGATGCTCCGAAGAGTCGGAGGGCATCGCGGAGGATATAGCCTACGCCGTTAACTCTTCGTACCTTGGCTGCCTAGACGAAAAGGATCTAAAAACGTTCAGGGAAGCGAGGGTCTTAGTGGTGGAGCACGTACTCGAGGAACATCTCGCCTACGTTTTGAAGTTTATTGATAATTCTCAAGAAATAGGATTAAAAATTCTGGTTAAATCGACAAAAGTTTATTATTGAGTGTTCGTGAAGATCGTGGTGCGGGTAATGGACACTGCGCATAAAGGATGTAAAGTTCGCGTAGAGGTAATTATCTCGAGCAGCGATTCTTCCTTTCTGGATTCTCTCTACGCTGCTTTTCTCCCGGAGTCGGGCGCTACTCCTAGGTACAGAGCAGAGATCTCTATCGCCAGAGCTCCCGAAGCTTTTCTCGTGAATCTGCTCAGCGAGGATATCTCATCGTTGAGGGCATCTCTTAACACAATCTTAAGGGCGCTGGGCGCCATTTTTTCGGTCTCGGAGAGGTATTTGCCAGCTCAGCAGGCCGCGGCGCAGGCTGAAGAAAACCGCGCCCCTCACCGCGCTGCGCAGTAGCCTCCGCGCGCCAACATCCAAACCCCACTCGCCGATAAACTACGCGCCTGGCTCCGCGAGCATCCGAGTGTCTTAGCGCCGAGTTTCGAGCGCCAGAGCCCCCCCTTCCCGGGACTCTGCCGGCGACGGCGCTGTGCCCGGGGGCTCCGCGCGCGGGATCGAGGGTCCACCCCCGCTACCAACCGGGAGGCCCCCCTCCGGGGATGCGCCCCGGCGACGGGGCGCTGAAAAGAGAGGGTTAGGCCACCGCCGGAGAGGCGGACAGCCGACCCCATGACCCGCCCCGGCCATCCCAAGCGGAAGCCGCGGGGCGGGCCCCAGAGGCCCGCAACGGCCGAAGGGGGAGATGAACACCGGCGCGGGACAGCACTGAGGGCACCTTTTTATACGACAAGTTTCTAAGTTATAGAAACAGAGGTCAGTGTATGATTCGGCGTACATCGTGCAGAGAATGCCCACTCTACATACCCTCAAGGGCTTACTGTTTGAAGCTTAAAACCACGGTCGAGGATCCCTTAAGTCCTCCGTGTAGAATCGCGCTGCCCGAGCCGTCTGCGACCCAGGGAGCGGCTGCGCCCGTCGCCGAGAGAGTGGCGGAGGGAGCTACAGAGATGCAGGTTAAGGCTTATCCAGAGGCCGGTCTCCCAGAGGTGGCGCTCACAGGTATCGTTGACCAGGTGAGCGCCCAGCCCACGCGAGGTCAGCAGTTTCTGCTTACTCAGAGGCTAGACCACTACGCGCCAACAGGTATTCCGGGGCTTGACGAGATACTTGGAGGTGGTTTCCTACGCGGAAAAACCTACCTCGTAGCGGGTGAGGCGGGATGCGGCAAAACTATTTTCTCCATACAGTTTCTGATTCACGGAGCGCTTATTGGCGAGCCTGGCCTGTACATTGCGATAGATGAGCCTACTAGCCAGCTGCTAAAGGGGTTAAGGCTGTTTGGCTGGGACATTGGCGACTTGATATCCTCTAGGCGCCTCATGTTCTTAGATATGAGAACCCATTTTAGCAAAATTTACCTAAGAGACGAGAGGAAGCACATCGAGCCTAGGTATATCATAGAGCAGGTTCTCAACGCTGCGAAGAAGATAGGTGCGAGGAGGCTCGTCATCGACCCTATAGCACCGCTCGTTTATGGCGGCAAGGAAGAGGACATCCTCTATGCTAGAGAGTTTCTCCGCGAGATGGTGTTCGCGATCGAGAAGACTGGTGAGCTGACGACGGTGATGACCAGTGAGATACCTACTGGTAGCTCTAAGCTGAGTAGGTTCGGCGTAGAAGAGTTTCTAGCTTCAGGAATAATAGTTCTGGGTATAGAGGAGATATATGGAAGCGTCGAGAGGATAATGTACATAAGGAAAGCTAGGTGGGCGCCCGTCAAGCCAAGCAAGTACATTTTCGACATTGTCAGCGGTAGGGGCATCGTTATCAGAGAGCCTCTGAGCGAGTACATAAGGAGAATAGCGAGGCGCTGAGGGAAAAAGCAGCGCGTACTAGCTCTCACGGTGACTTTATGAACCTTAGAAAAGTTGTAATAAGGTTTCGTGAAAAAGGAGGATCCGCAGCTGAGTGGGGCTATAAAGCTGCGAAGAAACTGGAATCCAAGGGAATAGCCGCTGTTGTGGAGTCGTCAGCAGTAGGTAGGGGGCAGAGCGCCGCCTGCGACGCCGATCTAGTGGTAGTCGTGGGGGGTGACGGAACGCTCTTAAGGCTGATCGACCTCTGCGGAGGATCACCCCCACCAGTGCTGGGATTCGCTGCCGAGAGCCTTGGATACCTGCTCCCGCATAGCGTTGAAACCCTAGAGGTAGTCCTGGAGAAAGCGATGGCTGGTGAATGTGAGGTACGGAGGGTAAGGCTCGGCGAGTACTCTTCCCAAGCGATCACCGGGTATTTTCTCAATGAGGTAGGTCTATGGGCACCTAGAGGTAAGTTGATAGAGTTTACTATGCGTGTAGGAGGATTCTTCTACAAAGCACGTAGTGATGGCGTGATTGTCTCAACCTCGGCAGGAAGCACTGCTCACGCATTATCCTACGGAGCTTCAATCATAGTTAACTTCGATGAGCCTATTCTGGAAGCTGTGTTTCCGGGAGCTCTATCTCCTCTCGTAAAGCCCTTGATTGCATATAATAAGAGCATGGAGATTCTTCTCTCTCAAAACTCTGAGACAGCTCACCTCATCGTAGATGGACGCTACGTTGCTGACCTACCCCCTGGCTCTGAGGTTAAAGTCAGCCCCTCTCAGAAGAACCTAGAGCTAGTGACTGTTGAAAGCTACGCCGTTGATCTAGCTCGTAAGCTGTACTTGAGGTTGATCGATATGGGTCGTTGGCAGGGAAGCTTGAACGTGTCCAGGTGACATAATTCATGTTTTAGTAAAAATCCCTTAGTTTATTCATAATATCTTCAGGACTGAATCTTAAGACAAGTTCACCGTTTTTACTCTCAATGAAACCAAGCTTCTGTAATAGATCGATTGCATCACTGATGGATGTGTTCATGTAGGTGGCGACCACCGCTACGAGCCTTCTCAAAGGTGCCGCTAACCTCTGTCTTGCAGCTTCTTCATACCGCTCAGAAATTTTTTCTGCAAGTTCAGCTAAGTGTTGAAATTTAGCGTTCGTCACTAGGTGGTTCCCCTCTAGCCTGGCCTCATACCCCTCGAGCCTTAAAGCATCTACTAGTGTTTGAATAGGAATCGCGACTTTAAGGTTAGATGCCGAGAGCACGGTACTTATTTCAAAGCGCTTAGGTCTGTAATCTGCACCGCTATGCAGTTCAAAGTAGATAAGCTTTATTTCCCTAACAGTTTTTCGATAATTTTCCGAAAAAGGTACAAACACTTTAACTTTATTTCCTTTAATCTCCCCCAGTATAGCACCTCTTCCCACTTTTTTGCTTAAAACTTCTATAAACTTCAAAGCTTCGGCAGAACTACCGAAGTTGAACGTCAAGACAACGCCTTTCACTGAAGTTTTCACCTTTCAAGTGACAATGTACTTGGAGCTCACCTTCCGCTTTGCTCTTGTTTTACAGTTAGGGCAGATCAAAGCTGGCCCTCTCTTAACTAAAGTTGAGGAACACTTGGGGCATTTCGCTAAAATAACGCCAAACTCACGTCCTTTAGTGGAAAGAGAGTAGGGAGGGCCTCCTCTCTCCACAACTACTGCTCTGACAATATCTCCGTACCCGAAAACCTCCTTGTAGAGCTTAACTCGCCACCCGCTGATTCTCGATGCTAAGATAATCCCCGTGGATTGTGCTGGCACAAACACATTTTTAGATTCATTGAAGAAAATATTTACGATCACTACTGTATCCTTAAAACCTACTACTGAAGCGTGAACTATGTCACCTTTATCCATTAAATACTTTATCTTCTTTACGGGTTTAACTTTTAGTACTCGAGCATTCCAATCCCTTAAAAGGTAACCTAAGATCTTGGACCGCACTAAACCGCTCTCACTATGGACATAAGTGTTCTCTCCTGCTGAGAATTCTTCCTCGTAGCCCAGGTTCTCACCAGGTGTAACTACCTCAGCCATTTCCGCGCGCAAAGCACTACCGCATACTCATCATTATAAATCCTAAGCTTCTGCCCTCGGCCTCGCCCACACTCTAATCGCGCTGACTTCGAAACAATGCCTCCTTTTCTTGTGGAAAAAGAACATCGGAGGTATGCATATGACTTCCTGAAAGAGCACCTCGCATGAAGACCCCATTTCAGTCACTTTCTTTCGCACAAAATTCTCTGTAGATCGCTTGTGGAGAGAGTAAACGACGCTAGCTAGCGTGCAAGCGGTTCTCAAGAAGAGTATGTCGAAGCCCCTCCGGTGAACCCCAAAAGGTGGGTTCTGAACCGCAGTATCGAAGGGGCGCCCCTTCCGGAAAGGTGGGCTGGAAACATCTGCTGCCAAGAAGTCGATAACCGAGTCTACTTGAAGGTCCACCGCAGCCTTTTTCGCTAGCTGAATCGGTAGCTCATCGATATCGACCATTACCACGTAGCCAGCACCCAAGAGGGCTGCACCGATACCTAGTCTGCCCGTCCCGCAGCCGAGGTCAATGACCTTCTTCCCGGAGAGGTCCCCGTAGTGGAACTCCGCGATCCAGAGAAGAGTGGAAGCAGTAGTTGTAGGGGTTGTATACTGCTCCAGCTCTACTCTCGGCTTCGGGTGGGGAGGAATAGCGTTCAAGCAGCGCTCTAGCTGTTTCCGCTTAATGTTCATCTACGCGCTCCGTTGAAGCCGATACCTAAGAATCGCACCTATACCTCCAAAAGTTCTGAGAAGCTCTTTACCCTCGCTCGAGTTGGTTGATACGAGGATTATTTCCGTACCGTGCTTCTCCGCAAGTTCAGCGAGATCCTCTACTAGGAGTTTTTCTTCTACTACCTGCACCTGACCACCGCATCTAGGGCATTGGAGATTGTAGCGCCCGTTCGCCGCAGGGTCCACTGTGGCCTCAAACTCGTAGCCGCACTGGGCGCAAGCAGCCTTGACCCTCACTTTCGAAACCCCCTCTGAGACAAGGAGTTTCTGAACAGCACCAGCACTTAGAGCGCCGCGCACTTCCTCCTCCCCGTACACCGCCAGCCCGGTATCTCTGGAAAGATGATAGAGAAACTCGTTGACCGCCTGCTTTTCTCGCAGGAGCTGCGAGTCCTTGAGTATTTCTCGTGCTCTCTCCAATAGCTCGTATATGCCAGCTTCCCCTCCGTAGCCGGTATCCAGGACGGCTAAAACCTTAGACTTAAGCTCGTAGTGTAGATAATCTCCCTCAGCGAACTCTTGCTTGGAGGGCCCGGGACCCCCTATGATAATTCCTCTTAACTCGTCCTTGATGGGGAGGAAGATCTTGTTCGCGTGCTCACCTATCCTTTTGTAGAACTCATGAACCATCTGCTCTATTATGCGTTCAAACCTCCGCGCCGACTGCCCTCCAGCTCTGTGTTTTCCCGGTATTCCAGAAGTTAGCTCATCTACGACCTCCAGGAATTTCCCGCGGAGGATTCCGATAGCCGCCTCCCCTCGCTCTACTACGATCAACCCGTAGGCGTCTCTGACTCTTATCATCTCCTCTAGTATTTCCGTGTGGAACCTTGAATCGCATCTGTAAAGCCAGACTTTCAGCTTCTGAGGTGGTTCGATCAAGTGGATCTCTAGCTTCTCCCTACCAGGCACGTCACCAGCCACGTAGCCTGCAAAAATCATTAAACCGTTAGGCGGAGTTTCACGAAAAAGTTTCAATCTATTGATTATAGCCGTCAAAGCATCGAGAACGTGATGCCGCGTAGTTCTGTCTTTGATGTTTGACGCGGTAGCATATTCCTGGTTGAGCGTGTCAAGAACCTCGGCTATAGGCCGCCCCGCTGGGATACAGACTGTTACGAGCTCCGTACCCCTACCCTCTTTTCTTTTTAGTTCTTCGACGAGTTTCTCCAGCTTTAACCGCTCGAGCTCCTCTTTCACGCGATATCCCGAGCCCCAAGCCGGAACATCACATTTATTTTTTGACCCTATAAGGGGCACGTGCCTCAGGCGGTTGTAAAGGTGGGAGGCAGCTTACTCTTCGATGAGAAAGGAGAGCTGCGCGCCGAGTATCTGCGTTCCCTAATTGTCACCCTTAAACTTGCGTCTCAGAATAGTAGGCTAGTTGTAGTCGTCGGCGGGGGTCAGGTTGCCCGCAAGTACATAGAGGCAGGAAGAGGTCTGGGCGCCAGTGAGGGAGCGCTCGACGAGGTAGGAATCTTTGCTTCACGGCTTAATGCCTCACTACTTTTTGCAGCTTTTTACAAAACATTCCCCATAATTCCTACATCTCTGAGGGAGATCCGGGCACTAACACTTTCGGACTTACCGGTGGTTTTCACGGGAGGTCTTCAGCCGGGGCAGTCCACAACGACCACTGCAGCCCTGATCGCGGAGGCTCTCTCCTGGGATCTCGTAATTGCGACAGATGTGAGTGGTATTTTCGATAAAGACCCTAAGAAGTACCCCGACGCAAAGCTCCTGAAACAGGTTATGGCCAGCGACCTATTGAGTAAATTCTCCAGCAACCAGGTTGCCGGCGGCTATAAGCTTCTGGACCCGCTCACGCTCCACATAATTATCAGGAGCAAGCGGACTGTTCGGGTCATCGCTGGTGAACCATCTGAAAACATTGCTCGCGCGCTGAGTGGGGAGAATATAGGAAGCGTGATCCTACCAGGGTAGAGGTTCCGGCGGGCAGAGCTAAGGAAACTCTATTTCTCTACTGAGCCCCATTTTAAACTTCAGAAGCTTCTTTAGAAAATTAACCTCATTAGAGGTTAGCAGGCTTGAGTATTTATCAAGAAGAGTATTGATCTCATTTACTGAGAGATCAGAGTACAGGTACTCGCCCTCTTCGACCTGTCTACCTACGATAGCTTTACTCCTTATGGATACCGCAACTTCGGAGCCTTCTTCAGCGTACTCCAAGACTTTATCATGTTGCCTAATCTGCATAACTTCACCTATCTCGCGCCCGTCTCTCGTGACTAGCCTGGTTCCGCCCTTGAGCCTTCCTGCAATGACTCTAACCCCAACGATTATAGGATCTCTTCTACGGAAGACGTAGCCGGGTAGAATCTGGATCACAGCGGGTTGCGTCATCTTCTTCAACAGCTCCCGTTTCTCAGCTTCCTTAAGCTCCTCACACCACTTCAGATAATCCTCGACCAGCCGGTATATAATTCTCTCCTGGAATATCGGAATACCTAGCTTGCCGGCTTCCTCCTTAGCCTCGGGAAGCACTTTGACGTTAAAAGCTAGCACTGCAGCTCTAGCCGGGTCCTTGTCCTTTACCATGCTTGCCTCGATTATATCCCTCTTTGCAACGGCGCCTATATCTGCTAACCGTACCGGTACGTTCATCTTCTTAATGTATCCGACAAGAGCTTCAAGCGTGCCCAAAGTGTCCGCCTTTACGACGACTCCTACAGCATCGTACCTGAACCTTACGGATAGAATCTCCTCCTGAACTTCTCTGGCCACGCTTTCGATAGACGCTGCGTCAGTCACTGCGTATAAAGGAGCACCAGGGATGCAGTTCTCCAGCCCCTCGGCCACGACTTTTACTCCCGCGGCTGCCTGAACCTGCTCCACGTCGATAAAACGATCTTCAGGAGAGCGCATCTCGTCGAGAGGTTTAGGCATGAGAAGTAGCTTCACTCTAGTCACAACCGGTTTTTCAAGGCCGCCTGCAACGATGAGATCTCCTTTCCTCAGCACACCGTCGTAGATAACAACAGCTGCTGTCGTGCCAAGTCCCACCTCTTCCTTGAGCTCTAGAATAACGCCTTTTGCAGGGGATACTGTTGATACTAGACGTTTTAGCAGGAAACGCTGGGAAAGGCCAGCCATTACCAGGAGGAGGTCCGGCAACCCCTCGCCGGTGAGCGCGCTCGTAGGAACTAGAGCAAGTGTTCGCGTGAAGTCCCGGACTCTGTCGTATCTGTCGGCTTGAAACCCAATCTCTCGAAACTGCTTGATAACGTAAGCTATCAACTCCTCGAGCCTGTATACGACGTCTTCCGGCTGATGCTTGAGTGTCTCGCCAAGAGCGGCGCTAGGCACAGGCTTCCAGCCTTGAATCCTGTCAATCTTGTTGACAGCAACTACGAACGGGACCTTCCTCTGCTTCAGTATCTCTATCGACTCATAAGTCTGCGGCTCTAACCCCTTAAACACATCTACGACTAGGATGGCGAGATCCGCTATGCTTCCTCCTCGGAATCTCAGGTTACTAAAAGCTTCGTGACCAGGAGTATCTATCACCAGGAAACCTGGGATCTTTATCTCAACCTTTATCTGTGAAAGAAGCGGTCCGCAGATACTTTCCAGAGCGCTCCACGGGAGAAAAGAAGCACCGATATGCTGAGTCATCGTTCCAGGCTCACGCCGCGCAACCGCTGTCCCGCGGATTTTATCCAAAAGCGTGGTCTTACCGGCATCAACGTGCCCCAAGACAACTATGATGGGGGCTCGAACGTAGGTCTTAGCAGTAGACATGCACCACACCTCCACGCACTTTTGAGGTAGAAGCTTCGAGGCACTGTAGCCAGTTACTTGGATGCTTTAGCCCACTTCAACTTTCTCGGATCTCTATGCATTTTAATGGAGCTTTTAAAGCACTTTGAAGAACAGAAGTGCAGGATAGCGCCATCATTTCTGACGTAAGCTATGCCGCTTCCAGGCTTAACAGGCCTTTTGCAGAACGTGCAGTATAGCACTTTTGGCATTACCAGCTCACCTACCCCAGCCGCTGCCGTGCAGGAATATATCTTTTTTATTCTGGGAAGCGCTGCGTTCCCGCGATAGCATCTGCCTAGTGAAGTGAACGTAGAGCCTGCTTGCAGCTGGGGGGTCTGCTCTTCCCTTTAAGGCCTCTAAGAGCTGCACAGCGGGGCCCTCGAGGAGGAGATTAGGATTCTCGCTGTCTTCAACTCCCACGAGAAGGAGTACTTCCCTCAACGTTGTCGTAGATAGCGGGTAAGCCGTCCTGTACTCACGCTCCAGTTGGAGCCCGGCGGGGTTGCCCATCAACAGCTCGTTCAGCAGATAAGCAACAACCTCTTCAGCTGTCAAGGGAAGTACGCAGAGCGGGGATCCGTACCTAGCTGCAAAGCTAGCAGTCTGCAGCTTAAGTTCAGTAATGCTCTTGGGGCTTTCGGGCACTTGCACTCTCTGCTTGCACATCTGGGAAAGCTCCGCGAGCCGCGGCGAGATGCTGTCCCCCACGTGAAGATGCAGGATCGTCGACTCAAACTCATCTTCGATATGGATAAGCATCTTTAACGCAAGGTACGATTGAGGATTGTTCACCGTTACAGCGATTATACTGTCGCGACGCCGGGGAGAAGCTTGCCTGAGAAGCTCGAGAAATCTTTTTCTCAGAGCAGCGCCCGGTACCATTTACGGTTCACTTGAAGCTCGCTGCCTACGTAATTAAAGGTGCTTCCTGCAGCGACATCATGAGCCGGCTAAGAGGCACCCTGACCGTCGGCAAGAGCTTTTTGCTGGCCACGATCGACGAGTACGCTGTCATCTTCCTTAGGGTAGAGTTCCGGGACTTGAATAACCACTGCAAGCTGGTATACGTTAACGTCTCTCCGGCTGGTGCGCGCATGTGGAGAGAGGTGTTTACCGTGTGCTGCGAGGAGTCAGAAAAAGTGATGCTGGTTCTTAGGAGAGTCAGAGGCGTTGGGAGAGTCGGGGCGGATGTTATCGGACATCGACTCTTGGAGTTCCTGAAGAGTAGTAACGTCGATATCGAAGTTTTGGAGAGCAACTTCTTCTAAGCGTGCTAATCCACTTCGACATCCAACGGGATCCTAGCTCTCTCGAAGAGAGCTGCCCCCTTGCTGAGAGGTTTCGTAGCATCAATTCCTAGTTTTGATGTTAAAAGTGTTAACTGATCTGCCGAGGGATCTAGGCTGCTACCTCTCACCCCGCTAAGAATCAGTAGATCCTCGGATGGTTGCATGCGCGTTGCGAGCGCCCATTCGACTTCCTGAAAGTTGTCGGGATCGATGTCTTCGTCGACCACGATCGCTATCTTAAGCGAGGGGTGTGCCGCGAAAGCTGCTAGCAGCACGTTTTTCGGATCGCCCTCGGTTTCCTTAGACATGCTTATGACAGCAACCAGCCAGCAGCCCCCACCTGGAGTGAGTCTAACTTTCTTCACTGAGGGAGCTACTTTGCTCGTGGCTTCCCAGATGGCAGCTTCTCGGGGGAATCCCATCAGAAGCAAGTGCTCCAGGCCTGAAGGAAGTATGGAATAGAATAAAGGATGTTGCCTTGAAAGGATCTCGTGGACCTCGAAAACCGGCTCCTGCCTCACCTCGTCGTACGTTCCAAGTATGTCTACGAAGGGACCCTCGGGAGCGCGCCTATGGGGCATAAACTCTCCTAGAATTATGTACTCGGAGGGTATAGGGACCGGTATCCCATCAGCGAGCTCGTAAGAAGCTTTTAGCTCCCCACCCGCAAGGCGATTCGCCACCTCCACCTCGTAAACACCGTAACGCGGACTTGCAGCCGCTGCCACGTACACTATCGGCGGTGCCCCAATAACGATTACAGCGGGGAGAGGCTTGTTCATTTTCTCAGCTTTGGTAAACATGTGGTAGAGGTGGCGCGGAACAAGACGCACAGCGAGATGTTTCTCATCTATGATCATCGCTCTGTGAACACTGGCGTTGAACACGGGCTTCTCGGGATCCCTGCTGAGAAACACTCCTGCAGTGATGTAGTGGCCGCCATCCTTCTCGAAAAGCTTAGGTATAGGCATCTTGAAGAGGTCATCTCCGAGGCTAAGGAGCCCCATGGGCTCGGCGGGAGCCAGCTTGAGGGGGGAACTCATTGCTGAGAGTAGAAGCTGGTACGCCTCTCTATCGTCAGCCGCCCCCATTACTTCGTAGAGGGTGGATCTTCTAGCGAGCAAGTTAGAAAGTACTAAGCCTTTCTCCGTTTTCATCAGTATGGCAGTTGGCTGAACTTTTTTTACCGCAGCGGCAACCTCGAACTCGAGCCTATAGGTCCTAGCTGGCCGCTTAAGCATGTTAAGCCTTTCGAGATGCTCTACCAGGGATCTTACGTCGAGAGAGATGCTAGGGTTTCTCAAGAGCCGCTCGCCCGCTGCACTATCCTGACATCATCAGCGCTTATAGTTACGGGTAGAACGTAGGCCGCCTCCGAAAGCTCTACTTTCACTTCATTCTTCACCTTATCGATGCTGATTATCTTACCCCTCATCCCTGCGAAAGGTCCTCGGATTATCTCAACGATGTCGCCTGTATTCAGCTGCTCGGCAAGCGGTCTCGGCTTAAGAAGGGTTTCCATCTCCTCTATCGAAACAGCACCCCTGACAACCCCACGCACATGCTTAATGCCGTAAGCCAGTCTGCGTGCCTCGTACATGCCTTCACTCTCCACGAATATCATCCCCTTGAGGCCTGGGATTACGAGAAGCGAATTTACCTTATAGTCTCCTCCTGCAGCTCTATTATTCAGAAGCACTGCTACGTTGTACTCCTGTCCGGCGGTAACCTTCAAAGCATAGAACTTGATTCTCTTCTCCGTCTCCATCTCTGCGCACCGCTCATATTTCGCTCTTTGACCGCAAGTACAAGCCCAGCGCTAGAATCGCCACAAGCGCAACCACACCGATGATCAGCGAGAGCTCCGAAGGTACCGAATGCACGCTCTCGATCTCCAGCATAGAGCCCACAAGCTGGAAAAAGAATCCTAGCGCGCCAAGGAGGCTGAAACCTGCTAAGATTACCTTTAGAGAGAGTTTGTACTCCTCGGCCGTTGGCTTCGTAGCCAGCTTCACAACTCTTATTATATCCTCGAGCAGTCTCGGCATGTCCAGCCCCATGTATCAGCTACCTCATTCTTCACCTTGATGTTGATTATCTTACCCCTCACCGCAGAGAATAAATGCAGTCCCATTTAATGCTTTCCGTGGGCTGGAGCTACGCTTGGTACCTGCTGGACGTGGGCACTGGGGGAGAAGAGCTGGAAGAGCCCGCAGCAGCTGGCGGCGCCAACCTTTAAGTCGTGCTCGCCGAAAAGCTCCTGGAGCTCTGCGCCCCCGACCCGCTCCCCCTCCCCCAGCCTCGCCCTGAGCTCGCGCCTGCCTTCGCCGCTCGCCAGCCGCTCCACACCACTCACCCCGTGGCGAAAGCCGTGTACACGGTGAGCCAGTCACCCCTCAGCCTCATGAGAACCGTGCGCCCCGAGGCGCTGAACGCCACGCTCACCCGCTCCAAGCCGCAGTTTTAAATCTTCACCTCGCGCGGAGGCGCCTCGCTAGCCCCGGAGCACGAGAGAGAAAAAAGGAGGAAAAGCTTGAGGGTTTTCAGCGGGGTAGGGCTTCCTCTAGTACCTGCTTAACCTTTTTCTCGAGAAGCTTCCCCGCGTGAAGGAAGGTCGCGCCCTCCTCTGTGACAACCCTCACGTCTTCCGGCGGGATAATGTTCCCAGCCCTCAGCGCCACCACCGCCTCCTCGGCGCTCACGCTCCTCCTGAACCTGGCGGTGAAGAGCCTCGAGGGAGCGTACCCGACCCTCACCCACGCTACATCACCCCTCAGCACCACCGACAGGCTGTAGAACATCAGAGTATCCCAAACCTTGCTGCCCGCACCCTCCAAGCCCTCCCTCACTACAGCGATTAGCGAGCTGAAGTGCTCCAGCAGGCAGAGAAGCACGCTGCAAAGGCTGTGTAGAGGGTGAGCCAGCCTCCCCTCAAGCGCCGGCACCACTCTCCCGGGGGCGACGCCCCCGCGTCCCTTGCGGCCATAAATAGGGTTTGGGCAAGTGAAGCTGGGGAGCGGATGGGGGCCAGCACGGCGAGGGGAGCCCCCGAGAAGAGCGAGGCCCCTGGGGAGGGCTTCAGGGTCTTCAGGGTGGAGTTGAACAGGAGAGTGAGGGGAGAGCTCGCGAAGCTCCACCAGCGCCTCGTACAGAGGGATCCTTCGCTGCCGAAGAACGCGTTCCGCTACCACGAGAGCTGGGAAAACGAGGATGCGAACATGCGGGAGATGCGGGAGCAGGCGGGGAAGCGATCCCCGCCGAAGCGTAGAGCGGCGTACTA
This sequence comes from Thermofilum sp., assembly GCA_038741495.1. Classification (NCBI taxonomy): domain Archaea; kingdom Thermoproteati; phylum Thermoproteota; class Thermoprotei; order Thermofilales; family Thermofilaceae; genus Thermofilum; species Thermofilum sp. Next base: position 148,630 of record JAVYKX010000002.1, read on the forward strand.
CCTGCTGGCTAAGGTCGTCAAGGATGGAAAGAGGATCCACGGCAGCAAAGGTGCTTCAGTAATCGTCGACCTCGGCAGGAGCGAGCTGCGGATCCCCTGCGCTGGGATCCGGATCCCCCTGAAGCCAGGGCTGGTCAAGGCGCTGGAGGGGGAGCTCCGGCTCGCTCCTAAGCCGGAGTTCGCCGTCCAGCTGACGTGCCGGGGCAGGCTGCGCATCGTCGCTTTCAGGAGCCCGCCGAAGTGGTGGCTCTACAGGGAGGAGTGCGCGGACTTCGACGCGGTCCGGCTCGGGCCGCCCGTCAGGGTGGTGGGGGTGGACGTGAACAGCGTGTACGGCATTGCCGCCGTGGTCTTCGACCTCACCGAGGGCGGCGTGAGGGTGCCGAAGTCTCCCTTCCGCCTGCAGCCGCCCAACGACGCCCTCTACCTGGCGGAGGCGAGCGTGCTCCGGAAGATCGCCCAGGGCCTGCCGCCGGAACCGCCGGACAACGCCACGGAGGAGGAGCTCCAGCTCTGGCAGTGGGCCCTGGAGAGGGTGAAGCGGCTATCCTCCAGGGTTGGGGCGCTGACCACTGAGAGGGCTGACAGGCTCCGCTGCCAGCTGGAGCGGGCGGCGAGGCTGGCGAGGAGGCGGTGGGCCCGGAAGCTGCTGGGGGAGCTGAGGCAGCTCATCCGCGGGGCGAACGGCAGGGCAGTAATCGCTATCGACGCCCCCGACCCTGAGAGCCTCAGGAACAGCAAGCTGCAGAAGACCTACCTGCACGTGACGAAACACATCAAGAACCTTTGCCGGTACGAGGGGGCGCTCTACCGGAGGGTGAGGGCTTCCGGCAGGGCGTGCCCCCTCTGCGGCAGGTGGTGCGAGGAGGTCGCTCACCGCTACTACAAGTGCAGCCACTGTAGCATTGTCTTCGACAGGGATTACGGTGGAGCTTTCAACGCAGCCCTCGAAGCCCTACCACCGACGCTCGCCGACACGCTGAAGGGGTGGCTCAAAGCCCACCCCAAAGCGCTCGCAAGGAACTACAACAACCCTGCAGGCCCCGCTTCCCGGGACCCCCGCCCGGACGTCGAGCCCGTTCGGGGGGCGCTCCCGGGGGGCCGCGTGCGCGACGAGGGGGAGAGCAGCCGGGAGGCGCTCCGGCGACGGGGCGCTGAAAGGCGCGAGCAGGCCGCCCTTAAGCGGCCGCCCCCATGACCCGCCCCGGTCGTCCACGGCCTCGGCTCTGCTCGGGGCTGGGGAGGCCGAGGGGCGGGCCTGGAGGCTTAAGCCCGTGAAGGGGGATGAGCACCGGCGCGGAACGTATCAGCTGGTTGGCAAGATATTATTAGCTATTTCCCGAAGCGTAGCGCCGGCCCGCTGCGAGAGGTCCTTCGCAGGTTACGGAGCGGAAAAACGCCGCAGGCGAGGCCATCCCTACGCGTAATGAATTGCACAGTACTTGAGATAGCGCATCAAGAACTTTTTACTTGGGCTCTCAAAGAAGCTTAAGGTCCAAGTTCTTGCGGGCGTCTAAGAACTGGTGTTCTCCAGTTCGGTGAAAGAAGGTTTAAAAGAACTGCCTTACTTGTGTGAAGCCTATTCTCAGCCTGGTCAAAAACCACACTGTTCTTCCCTTCTATCACCTCGTCCGTTATCTCCTCACCTCTGTGAGCTGGTAGGCAGTGCATGACAATGAAGTTGCTCTTACCTACCTTCTTAAGCAGCTCAGAGTTAACCTGGTACTTCGGCAGGAACGCTCTTATCCGCTCCTCTCCTTGCGCCTCCTGCCCCATGCTCACAAAAACATCTGTGTAAATGACATCTGCGTCGCTAACAGCCTCACCCGGATCCTCGAACACCTCAATGTTTTTCAGAACATCCTCTCCTAGCAGCTCGGGCCTGGGCATGTAGCCAGGTGGCGCTGCTACCCGAATTCTGGCGCCCAGCTTCACCCCGACTATAGCCAGAGAGTTGAATACATTATCTGTTCCATCTCCGACAAAAACTACCTTCACGCCTGCGATGCGGCCCAGCTTCTCGTAAATAGTCATGAAGTCGGCAAGTGCTTGCAGAGGGTGGTGGCTATCGCTGAGAAGGTTGATCACCGGTACCGTAGAGTACCTCGCCAGCTCCTCCAGGTCTTCGTGACGGTACACTCTGGCAGCTATCGCATCGTGGTACCGCGAGAGCACTCTCGCTACATCCTTGATGGGCTCGCCTCGCGAAAGCTGGAGTTCCTGAGCGGAGTAGGACACGGGCCAAGCTCCCAGCTCGAGTGCTGCGACGGTGAAGGAAGCTCGCGTCCTGGTCGAAGGCTTTTCAAAGATTAAAGCTATGCTATACCCACTCAGTAGTGTGAGCTTTTTGACGCCAGCAGCGCGGAGTTTCTTGAGAGTTACTGAGTCTTCGATCAGCGAAAGTATCTCGTCCCTGGAGAACTCCTTCAAAGTAAGTAGATCTCGCTTCATCGAGGAAAGGTGGAGGTAATTAGGGTTTAAAACGTTAAGGCTGCTCTCTACGCGGAAGGTAGAAGTTCCTCAACGTAGCGCTTGTAGTCGAAAGGTATGAGGTCTTGCAGGCGCTGCCCCACTCCGACGTAGAGTAGCGGCTTAGATGTTATGTAAGTTATCGAGAGAGCGGCACCGCCTTTGGTATCTGCGTCGAACTTCGTCAGGATGGAGCCATCGAAACCTACCTCTGTGAGAAAGACCCTCGCCTGCTCGACGGCATCGTTTCCTATCAGCGCATCACCTACGAAGACTCTATAGTCTGGGTTCAAAACGCGTATAATTTTTTTCATCTCGTCTAAGAGGCTCTTCCTGGTGTGCATCCTCCCAGCGGTGTCTACGAGCAGCACGTCGGCCCCGTGCTTCGCAGCGCGCAGAAAGCCCTCGTAGGCCACGGCAGCAGGGTCGGCCCCGTAGCCCAAGGACACTAGCTCCGCGTGAACCTTCTCGGAAAGCTCTCTAAGCTGCTCGATTGCTCCCGCGCGAAAAGTGTCAGCGGCTGCAATAACCACCTTGTAGCCTAGGTTAGAGAGCCTGTACGCCAGCTTGGCAACAGTAGTTGTCTTCCCATGCCCATTAGGTCCTAGGAAAACCACGGAGAAAGGCTTCTCGTAAGCTTCTCTTACAGCTTCGATCCTTTTCTCGAGGGTCTCTCCGGAAACCTTCTCGAAGGGCTCGAGAATTACTTCCCTCAGCACCTCTAGTGCGACTCGACCCTTATCCGCAAACCTTGAGACTTTCACCGAGCTTAACTTAGAAGTGAGCTCTCGCAGAAGCGCTTCAGCTACATCTAAAGCGACATCGTTTTCAACGAGGTGGAGCAAGAACTCTTCTTCAAGTTCTCTCAGCTCACGCTCGGAGAAGCCCGTGTACTTCACTTTCTCGACGATAGAGGAAAATACCTTGGTGAGTCCTTTGCTAGACATTTCTACCGCTGTGATAGTACTTGCCTGAGCTGCTGTGCTCTGGCGATTATGCTGTTAAGCTCCTCTACCCTTCTGTTTATCAGCTGCGTGAGCTCTTCTCTACGCTTGTTTAAAGTCTCAATAGTCTCTTCAAGGTTCTTCTCCACCAAGATGTTCGAGCCTATATTAACTAGGAATTTCTCCTGCTTGTTCACAAGAGCTTTCATGTAAACCCCGGCGGAGAGCGGGATGAGTACCTCCTTTGCACTCTCGAGAGCGCTAACGTTTCTCAGCGTAGCAATTGTAGACTCGATTTCAGCGGCTAGGCTCTGTGCTAAACTTATCTCTCGCTGGATTTCCTCCGCTAACTGCGAGAGAGCCATGTACTCTTCGGCGGCTCTCTCCCTAGTGCTGCTTTGCAGGCTCATCTACCGGCACCTACCTCACAACTAGAACCTCAGCCTCAGCTAGCTCTCTAATGTAGCTGTCTTCAACTTCCTCAACGTTAACAGGTTCTACTCTGCTAACCTTGATATGCCTCCTCGTCAACTTGTGCCTCCCACCTAAGACGCTGTAGAGCCTGTCCAGAACCTCCCTTTCGCTAAGACCCCGAAGGTATAAGGTGAACTTCCTCGTTTCTCCGTTTCGCAACACCATCAGCCCCTCCACCTTATACGTGGCAGGCACTCTGGTGCTCATATCTCTCTAGCAGCCACACCCATTACTGGTTAAATCTATTACTGGTGATAGGGGGTGAGCGCCCCCTCGAGGGCCTTGTTGAGCTCCTCGTCGAAGCTCAGCCCCTCCCGCCTCGCCAGCTCCCCCAGCCTCACCCTCAGCTCCCTCATACCCCCGCTGCTCGCGAGCCCCTCCATGCCTTCACCCCGTGGCGAAAGCCGCGTACACGGTGAGCCACCCGCCCCGGTCGTCCACGGCCAAGAGCCGGGGAGGCCGCGGGGCGGGCCCCGAGGCCCAAGCCGGTGAAGGGAGATGAGCACCGGCGCGGAACATTACTGGTGCTGCTTCTGCCGGAACACAGGCTGCATCAAATTCAAAAACCCCTCCCCCCAAAGCACTTGAGGGGCCGGTCGTCTAGTGGGAGGATGCCGCCTTCGCAAGGTTCGCTCCCGAGAGCGGCGGTGGTCCCGGGTTCGAATCCCGGCCGGTCCACCAGTTTTAGCCCTGGCAAGAGGGGTGGCACTCAGCATCGTGCACTCTCGACCCATTGCGTGTGCTCCAGGACACCTTCAAGGCTGTCCAGAAGCTCACTGGAACTTTCAGGTAACTCTACGAAACGTTTACGCATATCCTAGCCGTAAGACGATTGGAGGACGGAGCATCATGAGCCGTAACCCTATTTCACAAGAGGAGAAGTTTTCTCATCCGATGAGCGGGTATAAAGGCGAGGTGGTGCTCTTCGTAGATAATAGCGAGGAGTGCGTCAAGCTGCTAGAGCACCTTAAAGGCAACGGTGTTCTTCAGAAGGTTAAAGTCGTCGAAGTCAACGGGATTCGCGGGTGGCTAGTGCTAGAGTACGGAACTCCACGTGTCCCTCTTCTCGTGACAGAGAGTCGAGTGGTGGCTGGCGCCGAGGAGATACTTTCATACCTTTTAGGCGGTGAAGCTGAGACTGATGAGCGCTGATTTCGCTGCGAAGCTACTAGTAAGGGCGCTGATCTGGGTCCTTCCAGCCTACGTTGCAAACGCTACACCAGTTGTAACAGTGCGCCTGTACAGGCACAGGGGGAAGCTCCACCCCATCGATGGAGGCTTAACGCTGCAGGATGGCCGCAGGCTGCTGGGGGAGAACAAAACGTGGGAAGGTTTCCTGGGAGGTCTACTAGGGGGAACTGCGGCTTCGATGGCTCTAGACTACCTCGGACTGCACAGTTTCCCGGAGGGCGTAACGTTGTCTTTTGGCGCGCTTCTAGGAGATCTCCTGGGCGCATTCATCAAGCGTAGGCTAGGTCTAGCACCAGGTGCTCCAGCACCGCTGCTGGACCAGCTTGATTTCTTATTCGGAGGACTCCTGCTCCACTCTCTACTCTTTGGCCCAGTGGACCTACAGACTCTCGCGGTGCTCATACTGGTCACGCCGTTGATACACTGGGCTACTAACGCAGCAGCGTTCCTGCTGGGCTTGAAGCAGCACCCTTGGTGACATTGTGCCCCCGCATTTTTCTCTTGCTGCTTACCCTGCTTTCTTCCTTCACCGCCTGCCGCTCATCCTATCTCTTCTAACAGCTTAGAGCAAGAGCGGCCCTTATTCTCCTGGAGAAGCTGCCTGTAGTCTGGAGGAGGCGGGTCTGACTCGTAGAGAACTTTCCGGTTAGCCTCCAAGAGAGTCGGCGTCATTCCAAGCAGAGAGCTATAGGTGCGTACATCCCTCTCCTCAATGCCGAAGCTCTCCAGCGTTTCCATCCACTCCGCGGAGCGCAGCATGTGATGCGCTACCACAACACGACCCGGGTTTCTACGGATTATTCTCACCAAGTTGTCGAGGCCTTTAGCGACCTTCTCCTCGATCCCTTTTCTAGAGGAAATAGTATTCAGGTAAAGAGGTGGACCGCCTACAAATGCAAGCTCGAATCGCTCAGCTAGAATACGGTTAGCGGTTTCATCATCGACAGGCCCTTGCACGTCGGGAGCATAGATGAGGCTGCAGTCACTAGAACTCTTTATCTCTACCACTAGAACGCTCCCAAGTCGCGCGTCACCGTGCACGCAGGGGAAAAATCTCAGGGTTAAGCCACCTAGCCTCACTTCCTCCTCTCCGATCTGGGTGGCTGGTGTGGAGATTTTCTCCAGATCTCTGAAGAGCCTCCAGGCTCTCTTCTTCTGGTTGAAAGGCGTCTTGCTGTCAACACGCTTCACGAACACTTTCTTTGACTTGTAAACTGTCTCGAACTCGCTCGGGTCGCAGCACTCGAAGAGAGACTCGTAGGAAGGCGTGAAGTGATCCCTATGGTAATGGGTGACGACCACCGTGTCAGCCTCCTCTGCACTATCGAGCACCCTCCTCCTCGCGTTAAGCAGCGCCCTGAACTCCTCCGGGTGGGGCGGGAGGCCGAAGCGGCGGGGAGCTAAGCTGACACCGGGGTCGAGAAGGATCGCTGCGTGCGGTGTCGCAACGAAGATGCTCATAGAGCGCACGCCCAGGCTCTCCTCGGCAAGCGGCTTTACCTCGAAATCGCAGAGTCTCAGCTTGCTCACACTCGCAGCCACCAAGAGGGGGTGTCCCAGAAAGGTAGTTAATTATACTCGTCTATCGTTCTCTGATGCGCGCGCAGAGTCTCCCGGCTCCTCTGAAGCCGTGAGATTATAGTCCTTGCGCGCTCTGGTGAAAAGTCGTTCTCATCTACGAGAAACCTGTAAAGTTCCTCGACTCGAGGTTCTCTGAAATCGATCTCGTAGTCCTCTTTAACTCTCGGGTGGAGGAAGAGGTTCACAATATCCTCGTAGTTCTCTGGCAGCCGCTTTCGAAGGTTGCTGGGCAGCTTCTCCAAGCTTCCATACAGCTTTATCAGCTTGTAAGCCTTAAGGGGCCCTATACCGCGTACCGGCCTGTTGTAGTCCGTGCCCGAGAGCACCGCTACCTCGACGAGCTGTTTTCGCGTTAAACCGAGCGTGTTGAGCAGCTTCCCGAGCTCCACGAGCTCCGGCTCCAGCTTTCTAGCTACCTGCTTGCTCGGAAGCCACTCGAAGCCTGTGAGCGTAAGGTACCTAACAAGCCGGTCCGCGCCGTAAAGCAGCGAGTCCCAATCCTGGCTGCTGACAGCCCATGCATCTCCTCTAGCGACGATGAAAGCGGCTTGCGCTTCGGCGTCTGAGGGAGCATCGACCACGGGGAAACCCATTAGCGTGACAAGCTTCTTGCTGCTCTCGATTATCCACTGGTCTACCCTAATCGCCACAACGGCTTTGGAGAGCGCTTTCTCCAGGTTACCGCTTAAGAGGGCCAGCTTGTACTCCTCGAGCGCCCGCTCCCTTACCCTCTCTCTTCTTTCCAGCTCCGCGCGCTTTAGGGGGTGTGGCGGGCCGTCGAAGACGAAGATGAATCTGCACGCGTTATCAGCTGCCAGCTTAGAGTAGCGAGAAGCCATACCTACCAGGTGGGATGTCACATAACCCTTACGGTTTCTCAGGAAGTCACCACTGCCTGTTCGCACGAGGGCGAGGAACTGGTAAATAGCATTCAAAGCATCTACCGCGAGTGTCCTGCCCGTTACTCCGGCGAGGCCTATTCGCAGAGGCGTTACGAGAGGTGTTAAGCGGCACCCCATTACGTTTGTTCACTCTAGAAGCTTCTTCAAATCTTCCAGTAGCCCCTTCCTTTCAAGCCTCTGAACTTCGCCAGGCATGTACCTGTAGATGATGTCACCTCTTTCCGGGTTGAAATCCCACGGCGCTACCAGAACCACGTCCCCGATCCTCACCCAGACCCTTTTCTTCATTTTTCCCGGGATTCGGCAGAGTCTGATTTTACCGTCGCTGCACAGTACTCTTACTCTATCGTAGCCTAAAAGTTGCTGCACAATTCCTAGCATGGTGGTTTGGCCGTCCGGTAGGGGTAGTTCTTCAGGGGCTTCGCTTTCCCCGCTAGGCTTACTCACAGCTGAGCTAGCTACTTGTAGCTATATAAACGTTCATGTCAGCTACTGCTGCTCGCCTGCAGGGCTCCTCTCGACGATGACCATGTTTATCTGGACTATCTCGTCAGTTATGGTGTTTCCTCTGACGAACTTCCTCTTGCGAACTCCTTTATCGGTCGGGTGGTAGCCCGGGGGTCCTGAAAGAAGAAAGTAGCCTTTGCGTGGGCCAGGTATATCGGGCCGCATAGGTTCACCCGCACGGCCCGACCCGCCCGTGATTTTGAGCTTGAAGCCGGGCTTCCCGACGAGGCTGCCGTCTATGATGTCTCCTATCTTCAAGCCGATTAGCCTAATAGCCTGCTCCCCTTTTACTTCTATCTGCTCGGCTTTTCCCGTGCTCGGGTCCGAAACCACTACTTTGAACTCCGGCATGGAACTACCCCGGCTCCTCTCGCTGCTGAGTTTTTAAGTGTGATGGTGCCCGGCAGATGAAGCCCTTTGCTCGGTGAGGCTTTTATAAGGCGCGCTGCAATGGCACCTGTCTATGCCCGTGAGGAGGAACAGGAAGATTTCAGCTCAACACCACAAAGACCTAGTGAAGGTCAGCTTCCGCATATCTAGGAAGGATCACGAAGCCATTCTCGCTTTGGTGCGGAGCGGAACCTACTCCTCCGTCTCGGAGTTCGTTAGGCATGCTCTGGAGAGGTTAGTATACGAGTACAGCGACAGAGCTAGCCGACGCTAGACCTAGAGCTGCTGGGCTCGCCTTCGAAAGTGACAAGGTAAACTATACCTTCCCGTCTGAGGAGAGAGACTCGGGAGCCCGGGACAAGGCGCGCGGCTCTCGGCCCCCTCGCCTCGACCTCCAAGAGGCTATTATCTCTCATGCTCATTACGTAGATCAAGTTCTCCGACCTGGAGATCACGACACCATGCTCGAGTTCCTCGCCGGCTGTGTGAACGCTGATGGCGTTTAAGGTGGATCGGGTCAGTGGAATCGTCGTTTTTTCAGCCCTTTCAAGGTCCAGTAGGATAAGCTTAGACGCGCGAATATCCTCTACGAGGTAGAGATTCCCCTTGAGTTCTATAACGTCACCTTTCTTAAACTTGGGTAAAAGTAGCCGCAGTGTCTGCTTGTGCTTCTCCCGGCCGCTGCGGGTAATGCCCACCAGCTTGCTTGTCTCGAGCACATCGAAGAACACTTTCTCTGAAAGGATTCTAACGAACTCTCGAGCTGCCGCGTGGGTCGCGAAGTGCACGTCAACGCCGTGAGGAACCTCTTCAACTTCTATAGGGACCTGGCTGGTCCGCAGACCCTTACTTTTCGCAAGAGCTGCTAGCGCTTCCTGAACAGCTCTTCTCTCCTCTCCGGTAAGCTCCCGCCCCTCTGCTCTGACCTGCACTGTTGCAGCAGCCCTCTTAGCGAGATGCCTCATGCACCCGTCGCATAGTGTTTCGCGAAGCTTCAGAGGAGCTGTGAGGTTCTCCCAGTAAGGCTCGTCTTCCAGGCCATGCGCAACACCCTTAACTTTCACCTCGAGAATTCTATCCTCGGGCCTAACCCGTAGAACGACTTCGGTTACTCGCCCACCGAATACTAGGAAGCGGTTCGCCTTACGCCTTATCTCCTCCTCCAAAACCTCGACCTCCTGCGTCCATCCGGAGTCACCGTACTTGTAAGCACCGCAGATACGGCACCGCTGTATCACGATCTCTTTCTTCAGCTGGATTAGCGGATGGTTCGCCCGATAGCACTGAGGGCATAAGCCGCCTACAAGGCTTTCGACGAAGCGCCCGCAGAGCGGGCATACCGCGTGAACCATTCCGGTTCACCAGTTACTCTATGAGTGTCCTGAAAACCTGCACGTGGGGGACTCCTCCAACGGTGACTACAGCCTCTGAAACAGATGGGTAGATCCTCTGTAGAGCTTTGCAAGCCTTCTCGCCGAACGCGACAACGCTATCAGCAGTACTGATTCTTTCCGCAATTTCCCGCACATCGTGAGCGTCGACCTCGTCGCCTGCAAAGAACTCCTCAGAGATGTGTAGCTGTAGGTCACCCTGAACGATCGTTCTTCCGAGCAGTTCCTTATCGCAGATAGCCACGATAGTGTAACCCTGCTCTCTATGCACGCGCAGGATCAGGGACACTTCGCCTTCAGTAACTAAGAAGTTCGAGGCCGGCAAAAATCTTTAGTGCTTCATCATTCGAGTAAACCGGGAATGATGAAGGTTGGTATTGACGACTAGTGAGTGAAGACACCAGAGCTGACCTACCTTGCTGGCGCGCTTGTGGGACTGCGTGAAAGTTTTCCAACCACCGTGATGCCTTTACCTTTCACTATGTTGAAAGTGTAGATCTCGGGGGGAACAGGGCGCCAGCGCATTTTCCTGATGAAGAGGGTTCTTGCAAACTCGTTGCCTACGCGCTCGAGTCCTAGCACGAACACTCCGGCAGCCAAGAACTCTTCAACACCAAACCTGCTCAGCGACTGGCTGCCTGTAGGAATTTCGGAGACGATGATGCTCGTTGTACCTATCTTCTTCTCGATGTTGATTATCAGGCTTTTGATGTACTCTCTTGTCCACGCAACGTCCTGCTCCTTCACGATCAGTGGGGCCACAGGGTCTATGACGAGCCGCTTAGCGCCCAGCCTTCTAGCATGCTCTTGAATACCCTGGACGATGGACATCACTACAGTTTCCGCCGACTTGTCGCGCATCCTATCGATGAAGTCGGGCATAAGGCTTAGAATTTGGAGTTGGCCGCTCTGAATGTACTTCTCCAGATCCCACCCGAAATCGTACGCTCCTTTCACGAAGTCATCGTACTCCTCGTCGACGAGCAGGTAGATCCCCGGGTCACCCATTTCTATGCCCCTGATCAGGAAGGTTAAGCTGAAGAGCGTTTTCCCCGTACCTGTCTCGCCGGTAACTAGGTAAGTTCTCCCCTTCAGTAGTCCTCCTATGCGCTCGTCAAGCCCCTCGATACCCGTCTTAACGATCTCGTAGCCTCTTCTCTCCTCAATTGAGATCGTCTCAACTTCTGGCAGGTCGGCGGCAGGCGGAGGGCTACCGGTGGAGCCCTTCTTACTAATCATCGTGTCAAGGATCTGGGTGAGGTTAAAAAGGTCAGTGCCTGAAGGTGTTTTCGGGAAGCTTGAGAGGCGTCCTCGCTCTTGAAGAGATAAACGTGGTCAGAAAGGTTCCGAGGCAAGGGCACATAAGAGTAGGGGTAGCTTACCCGTCACTGTACCAAGTAGCTATAGATTCGCTTTCGTTCCAGATGCTCTACCACTACCTGAATAGCTATGACGAGGTGTATGCCGAGAGAGTATTTTTCAGCAGAATGTCGAGCGCTCCTATTTCTACAGCAGAGACTGCTACACCGTTGAAGCGCTTGGATGCTCTCGTGTTCACGGTCCACTACGAGCTGGACTTCGTAAACATCGTCCGGATGCTTCTCGAGGCTGGGATAGAGGTTTTTGCAGACAAGCGGGAAAAACCGCTGATCATTATCGGAGGACCCCCTGTCATAGCGAACCCTCTACCCCTATCGATTTTCGCGGATGTTTTGGTAGCAGGTGAGATAGAAGCGGTTATGCCGGAGCTCGTAGAGAGGTTGATCGAAGAAGGTGCCTCAAAGAGGGTGGTCTTGGATTCCTTATCACCCGAGAAGGGTTTCTTCGTCCCTGCAAGAGGCGTAGCAGATGTGAAGCTGAGCATCGCGCAGAAGCTGGAGCCCAGTTTCCACCCGGTAGCCCAGGTGCAGCCCCTCCGCGCTCCCTTTAAGTGGAGGTTGAGAACAGCTATCGAGGCTTTACGCGGATGTATTCACGGTTGCCGTTTCTGCCTCGAAGGTAGGATTTTCAGCGTTCTGCGAGAGAGACCCTTGAAGGATGTTCTGGAAATAGCGAGAGAAGGGTCTACCGCGAACAGGAGTAGGCTTGTAAAGCTAGTCGGCTTATCATTCTTCGATCACTCTCAGGCTGACGCGATCCTCGAAAAGCTGCTTGAAGAAGGGTATCAGTTCTCGGTCCCCTCTTTGAGGGCGGACACTCTGAACGCTCGCCGCTTAGAGCTTCTCAGGAAGGGGGGCCAGAAAACGCTCGTATTTGCTCCTGAGACTGGGTCTCCGAATCTAGGCTTAAAGATAGGAAAGTTCGTCAAGCTGGAGAGAGCGATAGAGCTTGCTTCCGAAGCGCGCAAACTAGGGTTTACGGGAGTAAAGCTGTACTTCATGGTAGGTCTACCGAGTGAGAGTGATGAAGATTTGGAGAAAACTGCCGAGTACGTCGAGAAACTATCGGGGGAAAGCGGTTTCCGGGGTGTCCGGCAGCTTAAGGTCACGGTAAGCCCTTTTGTGCCGAAGCCTCACACGGCGTACGAGCGGTACCCATTTATCGGGGTAAAAGAGGCGAAGCGGCGCATTAACTACCTGAAGAAGAAGCTAGCCGGTTTGGCTGACGTCCGGGAATATGATCCTAAACTCGCTTGGATTCAGACCATAATCTCAAGAGGAGGGCCAGAAATAGGGCACGTGTTGCTGGGCTGGGCGATGCGAGGAGGTGGTCTCGGAGCTTGGCGAGCAGCCGTCAGAGATGCCGGCTTGAACCCCGAGAAGTACACAGGATTCCTAGAGGAGGCTCCCTGGAGTTTCATCAAGCTCGCTCCGAAGACTAGGCGCTTTGCCGGAACCTGAGCAGCGCGTCGCTGGAAGAGGCTCAGCAGGGTTCGACTCGTCACCCCCTCAGACCTCGCAAGGGTCTTCATCGCCCAGGGGATTCTCCCTAAGGCTTCAAAAATAGTTTTGCTCACGTCTAACATCTACGAGAGTAAGCGGCTCAGCGGCAGAAAAAGCTAAATCTCTCTCGAGATGTCGATCCTCTCTTCAAGATACTTTTTTAGGCTGTCTATGGTTGCCGTGGGCGCCGGGTCAGTTCCTCTCAGAAGAGCCAGCAGTATGCTTGCTATGTCGAATGCGTAGAACAGAGAAAGAAGCTTCTGCAGCTGGTTCTCCCCGATCGCGTGAACCTCCACATGCTTTACGCCGCGGCCGCGAAGCAGCTCTCGAAGGAACTCCATGCGGTGGTGAACGTAGGGTGGCTCGCCGGGAGCCCTCACGATTACCGCGGAGAACCTGAAGGGGCCTTCCCACCCCATAATCTCGTTGTGATTGGCTTCGGGTATCTCTGAAAAGAAAGCATGCAGCTTAGCGTTCTCGTTGATTTGAGTTTTTAGGCGGTAGCCGGCACTCAAGAAAGGTCTGTAGCTGTACACCACTGGAAAGTTACCGGCCTCGTACTGCTCGAACAACCACCTCGCGAGAGAATTACCCGCGTCGAGAACCTCCTGCTTAACGTTCTCGAGAAAGCCTGCCGCCTCCTTCAACTTTAACATTAAGCCGTCGACTAGGCCTGCCGCCTCTACCACTGCAGCGAGCGCTGTGCACATGTAAGGAAACGCCGCCCTAGGCTTAAGGCCCGAGGGTACCTCTACGAGCGGAATCTTCCACTCTGTAGCGAGCTTAGCTAGAAGCCCCCCAGAGGTGACCGCGACCGTGGGGATCCGCCTCCGGCGCGCCTCTAGCACGACGCGTAAAGTCTCCTCGGTGTTTCCGGAGTAGCTCACGGCTACCAAGAGGTGGCGCTCGTTAACGCTTCCCGGTAGGCCGGTTTCCCGCAGCGGGATGATCATCTTGCTGGATTCTTCGTAGAGCGCATCTTGCAGGAAAAGCCCCCCAATGAAGGATCCACCCATACCTGCAACGATAACGCTCTCGGGGTCTCTCGGGAGGGGTAGCTTATCGACTAGGGTAGAGTACCTCTCAGAGCCGTCTCTAATGTCGGCAGGGAGTGAGAGAGCGCGAGCCAGCATCTCCTGTGAGTCTACAGCGGCGTGAGAGGCATAGAGTGCAAGAAGTTCCTCTATTCTCACGCTTACACGCTCTCCATACGTGACTTAATAAAGCTTGCTGCTCGATCGATGGGGAGCTTAAATTCTTCCCGAGCTTCGAGGTCGCGGATCGTGACTACACTGCTGCTAATCTCGGAGGGGCCGACTATTACCGCGAACCTAGCGCCGGCTTTGAGCGCTTTCTCCAGCATCTTGGATAAAGACCTTTGGGAGTACTCCACTATCGTCCTGATTCCTAGTCTTCGAAGCTCGCCTGCGGCTTGAAGTGCGTACGCGAGAACATTCTTGTCTCCCGCTATTGGCAGTACGTGCACCTCCGTAGTTTTCCTGGTCTGTACCGAACCGGAAGCTTTTAGGACTTCCAGAACGCGCTCAATACCTATGGCCATCCCAGTGGCTGGGAGGCGTGGGCCGCCAAGGCTGCTTATAAGGTCGTCGTACCGGCCGCCGCCCGCCACACTGCCTACCTCGACTAAAGGAGTCTTTACTTCGAAAACGGTGCTGGTGTAGTAGCCGAGACCTCTGACAATAGCTAGGTCGATCTGCGCGTCGACGTGGTATGCGCTTTTGAGAAGATCAAGGATCTCTTGGAGCCTCTTCAACCCCCTCTCGCCTTTTTCGCTCTTCGGCTCAAAGTCCTCGAGGCCGTCTTTCAGCCTTTCAACGAGCTTCTGGGCGGCTTCAGTGCTCGCGCCCAGCTTCTCCAGCTCTTTCACTACATACTCTTCTCCGAAGCGCTCAAGCTTATCGAGTACTCTCAAGGCCTCGGGAACTCTGTTCTCGTGGATACCGGCCGAGGCCACCAGGTCTTCGACAACCTCCCTATCGTTCAACCTCACTTCAAAGTTTGCGAGCCCAGCGCTACGGAGAGCTTCGTAGGCCACGGCGATAACCTCCGCATCGCCCTCCGGACCCTCAACTCCGATAAGCTCGATACCAGCCTGCCAGAATTCTCTCAGTCTTCCTCGCTGAGGTTCCTCGTACCTCCACACGGGAGAGATGTAGTAGAAGCGGATTGGCTTCGGGAGATCCGGGCGCGAAGCAACTATTCTCGCTATCGGCGTAGTCAACTCGAAGCGAAGTCCGAGCTCGCGCCCACCCTTGTCTTTAAAATTATATATCTGCTTCACGACTTCTTCTCCAGCTTTCGCCACGAGCAGTTCCAGGTGCTCGAAGGCTGGTGTGCAGACCTCCCCGTAACCGTAGAGCTCGAAAACCGCCCTTATGCGCTCTTCAACCATTCTCTTTACTGCCGCCTCTTCCGGAAGCCAATCTCGAGTGCCGCGAGGTGTCCTAAGCAGGTCCCTCATCAGCTTGACCCTACACCAGCCGCGCAACGTAAATGTTATCCTTTACTCTAACGAGTCGAATGGCAACTTTCGCGTTTATGGGTGGAGGTCCTTGCACACCTGCAATGGTCACTACCCTCCCCCGAGCTACGGCAAGCCACTGCCCCTTAAGCCACCCCCAGTATGCGACTTTGGCTGTAGTCTTCTCACCAACCTCGAACGCTACGGGTACTCGCCTAGCTGGTTTTATGCCGAAGTCTTGGGGCTTGAGAATAAGTTTCACCCCGAATTCGCTCTCCCACTTTTTTAAAGCGGTGTAGAACTTATGCCAAGAGAGGGGCTTCACGCCCGGCACCTTACGCCCGTACTTGTGCGCCTCATACTTCTGTATACCGAGGGGCGGCCACCTCTTCCCCGCACCTATGCTGAGCGCCCACTCTATGATCCGGGCTATCTCAGAATCGTTAACACCGGGAACCCACACGGGAGCGATGAGGACGTCCATACGCAGGTTCTGAGCGATGTATTCGACAACATGCTTCACTCTCTCCACGTTGAACCATGGAGTGCCGGCTAAGACGCGAGCAACTTCAGGGTTTAAGGCGTCTACCGAAACGTTTACCCGGTCTAGTCCCGCGTCGTCGAGAGCCTGGGCGAGCTTCTCCGTGAGAAGAGCTCCGTGAGTTTCTAAAGCTATACTTTCAGCTGCGCCGCTGGCCTTGAAGTCTCGTACAAGCTCGACGATGCGCGGGTAGGTGAGTGGGTCTCCCACAGCGTCTATGTGTATATGTGCTCTCTCGAGACCTTTCTCACGGATAACGTGAAGCGTGTACTGGACCAGGTAATCTTTGTCTACCTCGAACTCTACCTGCCTCAAGCGAGAGTTAGGGCCCGAGTCGACACTACAAAATATGCAAGAGAGAGGGCAAAAGCTCGTGGGCCTGACCTGGAGCAGGTTTGTCCCACGGTCGATTACCCCAAAGGCTACGTGCCCGAGGAGAGGGATCTCTTTCTCGATTCGGAGGAAACGGCGCATAGTCGATCCTTCGGCTCATCCGAATAAGGAAATTTCCTCCTCTTCCTTTTCCTCCCTTTTCCTCTCTAAAATCCTTTTAAGTCGCCCAATTAAGCTTTCTCTCTCCCCCTCAAAGGGGCTCGCGAACATTTCCCGGAGAGTTTTTAGGTGGAGGTACTTCCGGAGGACGACTATAAGGGTTCCGGCGAGCACGCTAGCACCCAGAATCGCTAGAAGAGCCTGGGTCGCTGAAAGCGTCAGAAGCGGCGTGTCGATGAGCACGTCGAGGATTACTTCTCGCGATTTTTCTGAGGGGGAGAGCACTCCCGCGTACGTGAACCCTCTGTAGCTTACGTGCAAGGATATATTGCTGGAAGGCGGGAGAGGTACGCGGTAGAGAACCGCTACTCCGTCATCCCCTGTGGTGCTGGTCAAATTCACTACTCCTGACGGACTACTTACCCTCACGAGGACCTTGGCGCCAGAGACGGGCTTTCCGAGCAGGTTTTTCACAGTGATTTCTAAAGCCTTCACGTTCACCGTAACTGTGATGTTGCCGGTCTTCAGCTCGCTAGCTGAAACCTTGCTCCGAGCGACTTCCACGTTTGAGCACTTCACTGAAATGAGTAGATCCGAGAGAGGAACATGCTTGATCTCGAGCATCCAGCCGCTCAGGTCGGCTGCGTAGTTGAGATATGGTGATGAAAGCGTTGCTGTGCAGCCGCTCACAGGCTGCCCGTCAAGGTCTACAAACTTCACAGCTATATCGTATATCGGCACCCTGAGGGCCAGAACTCCCCCTCCTGCGCTGAGCTCTACCGAGTAGGAGAAGGTGTCGTAAGAGTACTCTATCTGTACTATCGCGCCTAGAGGAAGGTACCCTAGATCGCCGGTAACGCTCTCTCTGGGAGAATCCAGGTACCGCGAAAGCAGTAGAACTCCGAGGCTCTTCACGGTAACTTTACTCCTCTCCGGTAAGGTGCTGGAGCCCTCAGCCTGCACGCTTACTCTTACTCTAGCGATGCTCACGGATACCTCTCTGAAAATAGTGCTGTCGGATCCCTGAACTTCAAAGGAGCTCCGACCTATCGCCCTGCCTAGTTTTTCGCTGAAAATCTCGAGCTCGTAGCGGCCTAGCGGCATGCTGTTTAACACGATCGCCCCGCTAGTGAGCCTCTCGCTGAAGAACCTTCCTAGAGGGTCGGTCAGCTGAGCAACGAGGGTTTCGTCACTCACTATCTCGCCCCTGGCATCTAGGACCTTCAGCTTAACGATGCTTGCTACCGGCAGCATGACCGTGTAGGTGTTGTTTTTCTCCGTGACATCTACATACAGCTCGCTCGAAAGCCTGCCAGAGAGGTATACTTTAATCGTATACCTACCCAGAGGCGCGTAAGTGAGGTCGATAATGTTGCTTCTAAGGAGGTCTGCAGAAGCTATACGCGTGCCATTGAAGAAGAGTTCCGCGCTTCCGTTGATTCCTGTAGCTGGAACCCCGCCAAGAGCTTGTAGCACGAAAGCGAGCCTAGATAGTAGAGGAAGCCTTACCTCGATAGCCCCTGTATCGCACCCTACGGTGGACTCTCCGTTCACTGCGAGCACGATGTCTTGAACCCAGGCAAACTGAACCCTGTACTTTATAACGCCGAAGGGCAGCAAGACTATCTGGCCGCTCCTGGCGATTAGCCGGTAAGGCTCTATGTAGAGTTCAACTGACTGGTCTCTAAGATCTCTTCTCTCAGCGGTGCGTACGAAGAAACCCACGTACGCAGTCCTCGTGTTTATATGTATCTGCGAGCCGGAAGCGTTAAGGTCTACCGTGCCCGCGTATATAACTCGATTAAGCCACCTGACTTCCAGCGAGTAGTTCCCGGGAAGAGGGTACTCCACGATGCAGGTGAAGTTCGGGAAGCATGAGAATTCCCGGGAAAAGTTGATGCCCTTTAGGAGGATGGTTGGCGGCTGTAGGGGGGCTTGGATTACGTTTTCTCCTTTACAGGTCTTCAAATGTACCGTAGCGTTGAGTAGTGTTTGATTGCTGAAGATGTGCATGCTCGTGGGTTTTTCCGCGCTTTGGACTGCTGCAGCTTTTACAGCTAGCGCAAGGATGACTAGCACGGCTAGCAGGGCTCCGGATCTCAGGGTGCCCACGCCACTACCCTACTTGCGCGAAGTCACGCCGTATATAAGAGCTTGCCCGCGCGGAGAGTTTTCCACTACTTGTAGCATACGAGAGATTCGCCGCATTTCTCACAATACCGAACTATGCAGGATCGCGGCCGCCAGCCTGACAAAAGAACATAAAACAGTGTGGCTTGGTGAGCAAGTGGCGTGGCTATGGCTGCGGATCAGGGGGCTCTGGCGAAATATCAGCAGGCTCTTGAAGAGTTACGCGCGGTTGTCGTAAGCCTTCAGCAGTACAGAGCCCGCTTGCTAGAGATCGAGAGAGTGGTCAAAGAGCTCGAGAAGATTTCGGACGACTTCGTGTACAAGAGCTACGGGAACATACTTTTCAAGACTTCTAAGGAAGAGGTGATTCGGGAGCTGTCATCGGAGAAAGAGCTCTTGCAGGTTCGCGTGGAGGAATTCGCTAAGCGTGAAAAACTGCTCCGCGAGAGATTGAGTAGCATTGAGAAGCAGCTTCGCGGCGCTCAAGGAGCTTGAAGAGTATGGAGCAATGGGAGAATGAGAAGGCAGGAGCCGTTCGGGAAGTAGCTGAGCACCTGATGAAAATACTGGCCGAACGTCTTGAGGAGAGGCTTGTAGGCGATCCTAAACTCGTAATGACGATAAAAGTGGAGCTAAACTTGGATTGGCCATACGAGATCGCGGTAGATCTCTCTGCGAGCTCGAGCGTGTACTCAGCGAAAGACTTGGAAAGAGCGATCACGGAGGTTCTTGAAGAGGGCCTTAAGCACGCTGAGGAAATGTTGAAAAATAGGGGTTTAAGGCCGCTGCCATGACTGCCATGAACATTCTCCGGTATCTCAGCGGCCTACCCTCCGCAGAGGAGATACTCATCGTCACGCATGTAAACGCCGATCCTGATGCTGTAGCTACCGCGCTCGTCGTGAAAAGCGTGCTTGAGGGGCGTGGCTTCAGAGCTAAAACTTGCTTTCCTGAAGGACCGAGCAAACTCTCCAAAGAGCTTCTCGCAAAGCTGGAGGTAGCTTACAGGAACGATTGCTCCTGCGCTGCTCGCCGCGTAATAGTTTGCGATACTTCCAACGAGAGCATGTTAGCTGGCGCAGCAGAGTGTCTGAAGAATGCGGAGATCGTGATTATAGATCACCACGAGCCCGGCGGCTTAATCCATAGAGCGTCCACGGCTGTCGTAGACACCAAGGAGGTTGCGGCTACTGTGATCGCTGTCGAGCTAGCGAAGCTTGCCGGTGTAGGCTTAGAGCCGAAGCTGGCTACGCTCGCGCTAGCCGGGATACTCTATGACAGTAAGCGTTTTTCGCTTGTTACGCCACGAGCTCTTCGCGCTGCTGCCTGGTTGTTAGAGAGCGGGGGTAGCTACGAGGCGGCGCTACTACACCCTGAGGAGGAGCTCGAGTATTCAGAGAGAATCGCGAGGCTTAAGGCTGCTCAGCGGGCCATGATCATCGATATCTGCGGAACCGTTGTGGCGCTGACCGAGGTATCAGCATACGAGGCGTCGGCAGCGAGGGCTCTCGTTGCGCTCGGCGCTGACTTGGCATTTGTTTTAGGTGGCAAGGGAGAGCTCCGGGTGAGCGCTAGAGCTTCGGAGAGAGTACTGGACGCCGGGCTGAGCATCGCGGAAATAGCTAAGAGAGTGGCGGCTTCTCTTGGAGGTGAGGGAGGCGGTCATAAAGGGGCTGGCGGAGTTAAGATCCGGGACGAGAAATCGCGGAGCGAGGTTTTACGAGCGTTAGCGAGCGAGGTTGTTGGAGAGCTTATGGCGCTGTGCCGGGAAGAGCGCTAAGCCGCCGGTGCTTGTGGTGTAGGTGCTACTAGCGGAATTTCCCTAGCGGGTGTCAAAACCTTAATTTTCCTTATCTCTGCTTTCTTCAGCGGGTAGATCTTCCTTGCCTGGAGCTCTATCTCGGATGCCAGAGTTCCGAGTATACAGTGTTGAACGAATGTGTCGAAGTCCATGCTCTGAGCCTTGCTAGAGATCAGCTGGAACATTACCTTCCTGATAGCTTTTCGTTGAGAAGTTTTGACTCTGGCCTGAGTTACCGCCATGGCCATCACTCTCATTCTAACGTTATCCCTGGTTTCCACATCTATTATCGCGTCGATCCGTGAAGTTCCTCGGCGGACAAGGCTCCTGATGTAATCTCTAGTCAATTCCATTAGCTTAAGCTGTGTGAAAGCAGTAGAGTTTTCCACTTTCACTATTTGAAATTTCAGCTTAATGTGTATCTGAGAAACATCTTTAGTGATGTCGTAGAAGCTGACTTCTACGGTTCTCCCCAAGGCTTTCTCCGGTTCCGCGGCAGGTATATAGCCTATTTCAGCGTACCCGAAGGCTCGCGGGGCTAGGACCCTGAGCCACTGCTTAGCGGCCCACTTGTCTCTGATCCTCCTCGCGCTCAAGACGACACCGGGGGCTTGACCCCTTACGGTTTTTTAAGCTTTTCACGCGGAGCAGAGCCTAGTCGATTCGGACTCTGTAATCTTCCTTTATTACTCTTAACACGTACATGGTTTTCGTGCTTTCCACGCCATCGATGCTTCCGACTCTATCGATAAGCTTAGCGAGGTCCTCCTTGCTTTTTACGCGCACCTTGAGAATAGTAGAGTACTCACCGGTAACGTCGTAGATCTCGTAGACATCCTCCATTTTTTCTAACTCCTGAAGGACACGGGTGTACTTCTGCGGTGTAGCAACGACAGCGATTATTGCTGTCACTCTCTTGCCGACCTTCTCGGAGTCGACTATCGCTTGGAATCGCTTTATAATTCCCGCATTAACTAGCTTCTTGATTCTAAGGTGAACCGTAGCCTCTGAGATCCCTACCTGTCCAGCGATCTGCGAGTAGGGCATTTTCGCATTCTCCTGAAGCAGCTCGAGTATCTTCTTATCAACGTGGTCTAGTTTTATTTCTCGAGCGCTTTCCGTCATCAGGTTCCACCGTAGAGTATTTGCGTACCACATAAAAAACTTTTATGCGAATCACTAGAGGTAGCTGACGCTCTATACTCCTCTCGTCATACGAAATTTTTTCCAACGTAGTACTCCTCAGGGCCGTTCGGATACTCTTTACTTCTTCCTGGGAAGGAAAACTGTGGAGAGCATGAGAGGGATTACGCTGAGCGAAATAAATGATCGAAAGCTCCTTGAGAGGATTATAGGGTGGGAAGTCTACGAGAAGAACGGGAAGCTTGTGGGGAGACTTCATAAGGTGTTCATTTCCAAGGGGACGAAACAGCCCCTCAAGGTTGTAATAAAGAAAGTTAAAGGAGGCCAGATAGAGATCTCACCTGAGAGGCTTAGAGTGGACAAGGGCAGGGTAATTCTGATAGAGGAGGAGAGCGATACTTTTCTCAGGGTAGTAAAGCGCTTAGAGGATATTTCTGCCGAGCTTAAAAAGATGAAGGAGGAGATCCTTAAGCTGGACGAGCAGTTTATCGGCGGTATCATGCCCTGGGAGACTTTTTGCGAGAAAAGGAAGATGATCGAGGAGAGGAGGATCTTTCTAAAACTCGAGGCTTACCAGCTACTAGAAGTTTTAAAGTATCAAGCGGAGCAGTACGGCGTAGCACTGTCCGATGAGGATAGGAAGCACCTAGCACATCTGCTGGATATTTTATCTGCAGACCTGCCTGTAATTCCGCTAGAAAAGCTGCTGAAAATATTTGCTGAAGCTGAAAGAGCAAGAATACCGTCTCTTGAGAGGTAGGCTTGCGGGCAATCCTTTTTGTTATGCCACAGGCATGACGCAAAGCATATAATACATGGTGAAGGATACTCAGCCGAGTTTCCGTAAGGGGTATCCTTATGAGTCGCCAGATATTGAGGAGAGATGAAGAAGCTCGAGTGAATTATGCTGAGCTTCGTAATGCTTCCTTCGATGAGCTGAAGAGCGTGGCCGAGAAGATGCGCCCGCTCCTTATGCCGAAACCCGGTGTCGATTATCGTGTGTACCTTTCTGTTAAGCCCTCCCTCGCGGAAGGAGAGGAGCTGGTAACATATACGCAGAGCGCGTGCCCCGAGTGCTACTCCCTACTTACCGCTGTCATATTTAAAAGAGATGGCAAAGTCTGGATTCGGAAGGTATGCCCCGAGCACGGAGAGTTCGAGGAGCTTTACTTTGGAGATGCTGACATGTACGAGAGGTACCGGAGGTACCAAGTGGAGGGCAAGGGGAACGTTGTCACTCATGTTCCGCTCACAGCGTTATGTCCGTACAACTGCGGTGTATGCCCTAGGCACAAGTCCCACGCTGCTTTGATAAACATTGTCGCGACAAACAGGTGCGATCTTAGCTGCTACTACTGCTTCTTCTTCGCAACTAAGTCTGGCTTCGTGTACGAACCTTCTCTCGAGCATATAAGGTACATGCTTAGGCAAGCTAGGCTCACCGAGCCCGTTAAAGCTCCAGCGCTCCAGATTACGGGCGGCGAGCCCACGCTCAGGGACGACTTAGTCGATATAATACGCATTGCGCGCGAAGAGGGCTTTACGCACGTGCAGTTGAACACCAATGGCATAAGGTTAGCTTTCGATCCCGAGCTCGCAGTGAGGGTCAGGCAGGCTGGGGTGAACGTGGTATACATGAGCTTCGATGGAGTATCACCTTACACTAACCCAAAGAACCATTGGGAAGTCCCTTATGCGCTTGATAACCTGCGCAAGGCGCACCTTGGAGTAGTCCTAGTTCCTACAGTGATTAAGAATTACAACTTAACAGATGTGGGAAAGATAATAAAATTTGGTCTAAAACATAATGATATAGTTAGAGGTGTAAACTTCCAACCCGTCTCTATTACCGGCAGAATGCCCCGGAAGGAGCGGGAAAAGGAGAGAGTTACGATACCCGACGTCATCGCTGAGATCGAAAAGCAGACCGATGGCCAGATAAGGAAGGAAGACTGGTACCCAGTCCCGAGTGTAGCTGCCATATCGAGGTTTGTAGAGGCAGTGACTGGAAAGCCGCAGATAACTTTCACTACGCACTTCGCCTGCGGGGCTGCGACATACGTATGGCAGGAGAACGGGGAGATCATACCGATAACCAGGTTTATTCACGTGGATGAGTTTCTAAGCTTCCTCAATGAAAAGGCGGAGGAGATAGAGAAGGGTAAGAGCAGGAAGCTAGCCCTGCTCGAAGTGGTGTTAAAGCTGAGACGGTTCGTGGATTTGGATAAAGCCCCGCGCAGGTTGAAGGAGCGCGGCAAGCTCTCTAAGATGTTGGTCGACATCTTCTTGAAGCATGATTATAAAAGCTTGGGCGAGTTCCACTACAGCACCTTATTCCTGGGAATGATGCACTTCCAGGATCTCTATAATCACGATGTTGCTAGGGTGTCCCGTTGCGATATACACTATGTGATGCCGGACGGACGCCAAGTACCCTTCTGCTCGTTCAACGTGATTCAGGAGCTTTACAGAGAAAGAGCCCAGAGAGCCTTCTCCTATACTCTTAAGGATTGGGAGAAGATAACTGGCCGCTCCGTATTCGAGGACCACTACAAGCGCAACATAAGGAAGCTGATCGCCGGGGAGGCGTACCGCAGGCACTACGAGGGGATAATCGACATCGATAGCATACCTTACGAGGATCACGTAACAGCATCGAAGAGGTTCGGCATACCGGTAGTAGAGGAGTAGTGTTCCGCGCCGGTGGGGAAAGTGAAGTGTTTCTCACTAGAGCTTAAGCGAAAAGACCCCACCCCGCTCGACGTTAAGCTCACCACATCCGCTTTTCTAGTTAAAAACGGTGAGATTGTAAAATTGACTGGTATATCTCGCGAATTTCAAGAAGCGGATATAATAGACTTTGAACGCGAGATCGGCAGCGTCGTGGGTATCACGTATAACGATGTTGTTCACGGTGAAGCATCCGTTAAGGTAGAGGACATCGAGCTGCATCCTCGCGCCAGGGTCGTGAAGGTTTTAGAGGTTGAAGAGAGGCTCACCAGAAGAAAGACACGCTACTTCATTGCTGTAGAAGTTCTGGAAAGCGGTGAGCGGGTGATCTACTCAAGCCACCGTGCGGTGAAATCTAGTAGCGAGCTCCAAGCTCTTTCAAAGCATCTGGGAGTACGAGAGAAAGCCCTTAAGGTGCTTGCGAACCAGATTTAAAATTCTCTCTAAGGAGCGGCAGGTCATTTTTAGCTGCTCAAACAACTGGCTTTATATGCTACGGCTATTGCCGAATAGTAACTCATCTTAAAAGCAATGCTTTTATACTTTTTCTTGGATAAGAGCTCAGATATATAAGCGAGGGGGTCGAATGAGCCTTCAGAGTCGCGAAGAGAAGGAAAAACTTCTCGAGCACTTAATCCTAGTTGTTCAGCAATTGTTGAGTTCTACCAAGTCGAAGCAGCTGTCGATTAAGCTTAGAACCCTTCTCAGGTATACTTACGTCTCCTATATCAAGAAGACGTCCGATATTAGTGTGATCCGGGGCCTTGTTCCTCGGGTGCACCCCCCCGCGTGGCTGACAAACCAGTACTACTACAGGGAGATAGAGCGCGTTCTCCGCGAGAGGTTTAATGCGCGAATAGAGAACCGGAGGCAGTTCCGCTACGTTATTCTACAGAAGCGTTGATCGCTTCGCCTCAAGTTTCTCCTTCTTTAACACCTTTCCTCGTTTTAACCGCTTTACCTCTCTTCAGGCGACCCATCTCCTCTCCCGGTAGCACGGCTCTGCCGACCGCAATTACCGAGCCGGTAGGCTGTGCTACAATGCACACGTCATCACCTGGAAGAATGTTGGGGTCTGCCTTTACTACGTGTTTGCTGAAGAGGTTTCTTCCCTGCGATACAAACTCAGCCACGTCTTGGGTTGTCTCAACAGCGTAGCCTACAGGCTGATTCGAGGCCCGTAAGAGTCTCCAGCCTTCTGGAGTTAATACGAGGAATCCGTCGCTGCTGCGAAGGGTCATCGCCAGCTTTCCGTCTACGTATACGTGTCTAATCCGCCCTGTAGTTGGCGAGCGCTCAACTTCTACGGTTCTCGATTCGAGAAGAGGCTCGACGTGCGCTCCGTAAAGGTAGAGAAACACGGCTGCAATTTGCCGAAGCTCCCACTTGGTGGGCGGAGCCCTTCTTCCGGACATAGTGGTAAACTGCTACAGCGTTTGAAGCTAAAGATTATATGCCTGCCTTCGCTTAGTGAGGGTGAATGCCTCGCTGCGAGCTTTGCGGCAGAGAATTGCACGAGGTCGGCTACAGGGTCATGATCGACAGAGCGGAGATGCTAGTCTGCGGTGTGTGCGCCAGGGGGCGGAGGATTCTCTCCACTATGAGGTTTTCGGCTAGTTTAGCTGCTGGCTCTCAGAGGAGAGGGATCAACGTAAAACCTCGCATGAAGACAGCGTCAGCGGAGGAGTACATCCTCGTGGAAGGATACGGCGATGTGGTTAGAAGAGCCAGGGAGAAAATGGGGTTTACAAGGGAGGCTTTAGCGGCACTTGTAGGTGAGAAGGAGTCGACCATCAGGCGTATAGAAGCAGAGCAGCTGGAACCTACACTCGAGCTAGCGAGAAAGCTTGAGAGAGTACTGAAGGTTAAGCTTCTCGAGCAGGTAAGCGAATGGGGAGTAGAAGCGGGCTCATCAGGCCACGTTGAGGATTACGGTCTCACTCTGGGGGACGTTGCCGAGTTCCGTGACTGATATGTCCAGGCGGGTCTTACTTGTTCAGCGCCTGGATGATGACGAGCGCTACATGCTTCGCGAACTTCGCGAGCTCGCTGAGGCAGCAGGGTACGAAGTTGTCGGCGAGGTAGTTCAGCGCCGAGAGCCGGATCCACGCTACGGTGTGGGAAGCGGGAAGGTTGAGGAGATAAGGAGACTGGTGGCGGAGACTGGCGCGGAGAGGGTGATTTTCTACAACTTCCTTAAGCCTAACCAGGTGTACAATCTACGCAAAAAGCTGGGTATCGAGGTGCTGGATAGGTTTGAGCTTATCTTAGAGATCTTCGCTAAGCGCGCCGGTAGTAGGGAGGCCAAGCTGCAGATTGAGCTCGCTCGGCTGAAGAGGGAGCTTAGCTTTGCACGTGAGTATATTAATCTGCAGAAGAGAGGAGAGCTTCATGGCTTTCTTGGTGGTGGGCGTTACGCGGCAGATGCGTATTACGAGTACGTTGTCTCGCGTATAGCGAAGATAGAGGAGGAGCTCCGCGCGATAAGGAGATCCAAGAGCATGCGGTGGTCGCGGCGCGGGGAAGTTGGCATCTTCAGCGTCGCGCTTACGGGCTACACGGGTGCTGGTAAGACGACGCTTTTCAATAGGCTTGCAGGTTGGGAGGGTTACGTCGATGGTAGACCGTTCGCGACCCTTTCGACTAAAACTAGGCTGGTTGCGTTGAAGGGGTTACCTTTGCTTCTCTCCGATACCATAGGGTTTATAGACAGCCTCCCAGAGCAGCTCTTCGACGCTTTCTACACTACTATAGGTGAGGTGAGTTACTCAGATTTGCTACTCTTAGTTGTTGACGTAGCAGAACCTCCGCGGGAAGTTGAGCGCAAAGTCTTAGCTGGGCTATCTATCCTCTCAGCTCTAGGAGTGCCCCAGAGCAGAGTCTTGGTAGCGGCTAACAAAGTGGATGTTGCGGAGCCAGCCCAGCTCGAGAGCAACTTTCGCTTGCTTAGGAAGCTCAGTTTCCCAGAGATCGTGCCTATCTCTGCGAAAACCGGTTTCAATCTGAGAGCTTTAGAGGAGGCCATCAGGAGGCACTTACCCGGCAGAGTGAAAGCGTCGCTAAAGGTCCGTAAAGAAGTTCTTGGTCTTCTTCTCGAAGAAGCTTCTCAAGCTTGCCGAGTGATGGGAGTCGAGGAGTGCGGAGGTGAGGTCATAGTTGAGTTAGAAGGCAGAGACACCTGCATAGCTAGACTCACGAGAAAGTACGGTCTAAAACCCCAACCCTCTGCGCTTCTAGCTCTTCGCGAAGAGGCTGTTTGATTTAAGCCATTGACGCGTGCGAGGACTCAGATGAAGACGCTTGACGAGCACCTTAGACTACGATCTTGAGCCGCCGCTTCTGTGCGAGGCTCCGAAGCACGACAGCTATGCTTTTAGTTCCATCATTCTGCGTAACCCTAGGGTCTTACTCCTCTTTGAGCACTGTGAAGGTAATGATGCAGATGAGGGTGGATCACAGCTATGCAGAAAGTCTACGTCTTGAGGATGGGGCACAGGCCTGTCAGAGACCATAGAGTTACTACACACGTGGGGCTGGTCGCCAGAGCGTTCGGGGCCGACGCTATTGTACTGGAGGCTCACGTGGAGAAATCCATCGCCGCCACGTTAGAGAAAACTACGGAGGTTTGGGGCGGCCCATTTGAGGTGCTAACCACTAGTAATCCCATTCTCTATATTCGAGAGTGGAAGAAGCGCGGCCTAGTAGTTCATCTTACAATGTACGGTGTTAACATCGCAGAGGAGCCGAGAATTCTCGAAGAGATTAGGAATAGCGGCAGAGATGTCCTCGTGGTGGTCGGTGGAAAGAAGGTTCCCAGAGAAGTGTACGAGTTAGCCGACTTCAACGTTGCCATAGGCAATCAGCCTCACAGTGAGGTTGCGGCGCTTGCGATTTTCCTGGATAGGCTCTTCGAGGGTCGAGAGCTAGTGAGGGAATTTAAGGGGGCAAAGTTGAAGATTATACCGTCGGCTAGGGGTAAACGAGTGGTTAAGGTGTCAACTGATGCGTAAAGATGAAGTGCTGGTCGCCCTTGCGAGGCGTATGTGCGGGGAGGAGGCAGCCCGCGTTATGGCTTTGCTTATAGGTAGAGTGGAGGAGTCGGATGAAGAAATAGCGGCTGAGCTGGGCATGGACGTCGTCAAAGTGAGAAGAATACTGAACGAACTGTTTGAGGCTAGGCTCGTGAAGTATAGGCGTGCGAGAGACGAAAAGGAGGGCTGGTATAAGTACTTCTGGAGGGTTACGGACGAGCCGCCGGAGAGGATTCTCGAGGACAGAAAGAGGCTGTTAATCAAGCTGCTAGAAGGGTTGCTGGACAGGGAGGCTGGTGAGGAGTACTATTACTGCCCGGCTTGTGGAAGAAGGTATACGGCAACGGAAGCAGACGACCTTAACTACACCTGCAGGAAGTGCGGTGAAGTGCTTGAACCCTACGATAATTCTAAGTCGGTAGATAAGATAAAAAAAGCTTTGGAGAGCATTAGAAGATATCAACCAACTACCGCGTCTTACATGAGCGTTTTTTAAAGCGATGCAGGCGCGGGTTATAGGATAAACGCCCTAAGACGATCCGCGCCGGTGCTTCCATCCCCTTTCGCCGGCTCGGTAGACCGAAAGCATTTAATTCGGAGAGTTCAGCGCTAACAGGGGCCCGTGGCCCAGCCAGGAAAAGATTCCTGAAGGGCATCGGCCTGCGGAGCCGGGGGTCCCGGGTTCAAATCCCGGCGGGCCCGCCAGGTTCTACCGTTTCATCGCGAGGGGCTTACTCGCAAGGAAACTTTTATAGCCAAGCTGCCGAGAGAGCGGGGGGAGGTATGCGGAAATCCAAGGAGAAAGGGCGGTCTGGTTCAACTAGGCCGGCGGTGTTGCAGAAGCCTGAGTGGGTGCAGATGAGGCCTGAAGAAGTAGAGGATCTAGTAGTCTCTCTATACAGGAGAGGGTACTCGCCCTCGGCAATAGGGGTAATTCTCAGGGATCAGTACGGAATACCGCTAGTAAAGGCTATCACCGGGAAGAGTGTTCTGCAGATACTGAGGGAACGCGGCTTAGCGCCCGAGATACCGGAAGACTTAGGCAACCTGATAAGGAGGGCTCTCAAGATAAGGCGACACTTGGAGGAGCACCCCAAGGACTATCACTCCAAGAGGGGGCTTCAGCTTGTCGAGAGCAAGATCCATCGGCTGGCTAAGTATTATAAGCGTGTAGGCGTGCTTCCGCCCGAGTGGAGGTACGAGCCTGAGAAAGCTGTAGTATAGGCTCGGTGCAAGCTGTGGCTCTTCTCGAAAAGATAAACCCCTTACTCGAAAAAGGAGCCGAGGTCTTGCGAGAGAGTATAAAATCCGGGGAGAGCATCCTAGTTATCTCCCACTACGATGCGGATGGGCTGAGCGCGGCCAGCATTTTCGCTCGCATTCTAGAAGAGCATGGATCAAGCTTCCACCTAGTCTTCGTGGAGCAGGTATATCCTGAAGTGCTAGCTGATTTTCCTCTAGAGGAGTACGATAGGATTATTTTTTTGGATCTGGGTAGCGGGTACAAGGAGTACCTGAGGAATGCCCTAGGTTCTAAACAGTCCTCGGTGCTGATAGTGGACCATCACCCCCCTTCTGCCCATCCATTGCCCAGGTGCGTTGAAGTCAATCCTTACTTAGCGGGTATCGATGCATCAGCGCTTTCTAGCGCGTCTACAATCGCGTACCTTCTGGCTCGGCGCGTATCCTCTTCCGCACAGGAATTGGTATGTAGTGCTGTGGCCGGAGCGCTGGGAGACCGCTTAGATAATGGAGAAAAATTTTCGCTCACGGGATTAAACGCCGAGGTGGTTGAGGAAGCGAAGAGGCTGGGTCTCATCGAGGAAAGTGTGGGTTTGCGGCTTTTCGGGTCGAAGCATAGGCCTATAGTCTTCGCCCTCGCGGCTACCATGGACCCGTATATTCCAGGTATAAGTGGCAGCGAAAGCGCTGCCTACGAGTTCTTAAGGAGGGTGGGGATCGAGCCAAAGATCAACGACGAGCTAAGAAGTCTCGGCTCTCTCTCCAAGCGTGAGGAAGCGTTACTAGCTACGGAGCTTGTGAAGCACATGCTGCTCAGCGGGGCTTCTGTGCACGAAGCCCAGAAGGTAGTCGGGTACAATTACTACTCGGCTAGAGAGCCTCCCGGCAGCCCTCTTAAAGACTTGCGAGAACACGCTTACTTGCTGAATGCCCTGGGCCGGATGGAGCAGTATTCTACGGGAGTTGCGCTTAACCTAGGCTATAAAGGTAGGTTTCTCGCAAGAGCTGAAGATACCCTCAGAGCGTATCGTAGGACTCTGGCTAAGTTTCTAGCCCGAGTGGAGGCAGAGTGGCGGGAGCTGGCGCGGGAAGGGAGAACGGGGACGATAATTTTCTTGGAAGATCTCTCCCCCAAGCTGACTGGCTCGCTGTGCTCGATACTCACCGGTATATTCGCCGGTAGGCTGAGGGGGAAGAAGCTTATCGGAGTGGCAGCAAGGTATGATGAGAGAAAGTGGAAAATATCCTTCAGAAGGCTGACTGACGATATAGATCTAGGCGAGTACCTCCGCTCGCTAGCAGTAAAGGTGAGCGGTGTGGGAGGGGGGCATCCTGCTGCCGGAGGCATGCTCGTGGAGGAGAAGGCTTTAGAGGAACTGCTAAAAGAGTTATAGGTGTGCTCGATTGAGGGACAAACCCCTCGCGGAGGTGCGAGTACGAGTCCCAGCCGTTTGCGTGATGCATTTAGAGGGGGTCAGGAAGGCTCTCTCCCCCGATGATTACAAAGGCGCAGGTGTAGAGATAGATTCCCTACTGCAAGCCGGGGAGCTTGTGTACGTGATATCTTCCAGCTATGAATACGTTTACAGGATGAAGTCCGTTGTAAACGAGATTTTAAGGCTCCTGAGGATGTTGGGTGAGGCGAGCAACCTACTAAAGAGTGCGGGTGAACGCAAAGAATAAGCACTATACCGAGCGATGATGAATAGGGCCCGTAGCGCAGTCAGGAAGCGCGGTGACCTTTGGAGAGGCCGCAAGCCTTCGGATCCGCAGAGGAAAGCCACAGGTCCCGGGTTCAAGTCCCGGCGGGCCCGCCACTTGGTGAAGGTGCCAGCGGAGCCCTTCGGGAGAAAAACGCAAAAAATTCATAACGAGGGGGTACCAGAGAAGTCTTAGGGCCGGTAGCTCAGCCAGGTAGGGTAAATCGCCTAAAGCACCCGGCTCATAACCGTCCGCTTCGCGAAACGCGGGGAGCCACCGGGGGGTCCCGGGTTCGAATCCCGGCCGGCCCACCACTAGCGCTCGCCGGGGTCTAGCCGTGATAACTCGTGCGTTTTTTCACGTTACTACCTAATCTATCTGTGTGCAGCAGCTCTCGAGACGATAAAGTCGTTTCAAAGCAGCATGCAACGCCCAACGGGCGAGGAAAGTTCCTGCGGGCCTTCCCGTGTAAGCTACCGAAGTGGTAGAAATAAATTGAAGTGGAGCATTCCTCCTAGCGCTGATGAAGGAGGTGATCTCTGAACCCGATGATGAGCGGCTCCGAGAATAGGCTGAATCTAGTGCTTAGAAAGAAACAGCTGAGCGACGAGCAGTTTCAGAAGTTCGTGGCCGCTGCTAGGAAAGTCGCCGCTTTCGACCCGGAGGCTAAACTGTGGAAGATCTCTACCGAGAAGCTTCTACTACTGGGGGAAACCGAGCTGGCACGTGTGGTGGAAGAGTTATTAAACTTAAACGCGTTGACGCCGGATGAGGCTGAAAAGGTTCTTAGAGCTTGGCGTGAGCTCAGGCAGCGCACGGTAATCGTCGACAGGAGAAGCCTGGAGCTCCGGGGGGATGAAAACCTTCTGAGAACGGTTGCTTCGATAGCCCCCAGCCATGTTGCTCTAAACGATGGGGTTCCAAAGCTTAAATCAATCGTGTTTATTGACGAGTTTGCTAGTCAAGTTTTCCAAAAGCTCGGGGTAAGAGTAGTTTACGATTCTCAGCTCAAGAAGGTATCCGTTGAAAGGCGAGGGGGGAGGCTGTACTGGCGCTTCAATGTGATGGATAACTTTCTCATCTCAAAGCTCTCAGAGCTCGGCAGTTTAAGGTACTACGTTGAGAGGGTGATACTAAGCCCGGAGGGCGAGTACGAGGGATCGGAGCTCGTTGAGAGAAGCTTAAGAGCCTTCCGGATACTGGAGCACGAGAAAACCCTCATAACTCCCGTAGGACTACTGCAGAAGTATTCCGAGACCCTGACTGCTTGGGGCTTCGAGGTAGATAACCGTATAGAGGAGTTGCCGGATCTCCAGATACCTCTCGAGAAAAAGTTCGAGCTGCTACCTCACCAGCAAGAAGCTTTCTCTGCTTGGCTGAAAAGTAAGAGGGGGAGCATAGCTATCTTTACTCGCGGTGGTAAGTCGTTCATCGCGCTAGAGGCTATCTACCGCCTAAGAAAGCCTACTTTGATACTCGTAACCACGCGCGAGCTTATGCAGACGTGGGCCAGCTACCTCGAGAACTACCTAGGCCTGCCGAGGTACTTCCTCGGCTTTGTTGGGGGTGGAGAGAAGAAGGTTTCAGGAGTGACGATAGCTACCTACGTGAGCGCTGTGAAGTTTATCAGCGATCTGCTAGGACGCTTCGAGCTCGTTATCTTCGATGAAGCCCACCACGTTCCCGCGAGCACTTTCAAGAACATAGCTCTCAAGATTGATGCGCTTTACAGGATGGCCTTATCCGCGACACCGCGGCGTCGAGATGGCAACGAGATACTTCTCTACGAGCTTTGCGGCGGGCTTGTCTACAACTTATCGTACGAGGATCTTGTTACCTTGAAGGTCGTAGCACCGATAGAAAGGTTTGAGACTTTTTTTGCGAAAGGCTCTGAGGAAAAGTTATCCATCCTAGTAAAGCTTCTGAGAGAGTACAGCAACTCCAAGGCTTTAGTGTTCACACAGTACTTAAAAACAGCTGAGGAGGTTTACAGCAGGCTTCTTAAAGAGGGGTTTAGCGTTGAAATAATAACCGGTAGCACTCCAGAGGGTAGGAGAGAGCTGGCTTTTAAGAGATTCCTGGAGGGACGCGTGAAAGTTCTCGTTACGACGACGGTTCTCGACGAAGGAGTTACTGTGCCGGATGCGGAGGTGGCTGTGCTTTACGAGGGAACTGGAGAGGCAAGGCAGATGATACAGAGGATAGGTAGAGTACTCGGGTACTATCCTGGAAAAACCGCGAAAGTCTTCGAGATAGTCGATGTGACTAACCCACGAGAGAAAGCTGCCTACTTCAACCGCAACTGGGTTAAGGAGCTCTACACGGTTAAGCGGGATAGATCCCGAGGAACTTCGGAGGGGCAGCTCAGAGTGGACCGTTTCCTCAGCTACGGTGACTAGGTCAGTACACCTGTGAGCTTTAATCGGAGGGCAGGAAGCTTACTGGCGAGATCTAGGAGGGTTTTCTCGGGAGAGGAGTCGGGAGGCAGCACTTTATGGAGGAAGAAGCCCGAGCGCGCTCGAACGGCCCTCCTAGTTCTCACACGAACTCTCTCTTGCACTGTCTCTAGAGATATTCCGAGAAGATTAGCCGTTTCTCTCTCGAAGCCGAGTACTGACCGCTCAGCGTGACCGTACTCCGTTGGTACTATGAGCAATAGCCGCTTATTAACTCCGGGGACTCTCAGCCCCCTGTGCAAGCCGTCGAGATCTACAGCACCGGCGAACCTTCCGAACTCCTCCTCGGTTTTTGACAGTCTAGATGCTGGAATAGTTATGGAAGTTCTTTCATCGATGACAGCGATTATTTTTACAGCAGTCTCCGGAGTTGCTTGTACAACTTCGTAATGATTTACTTTCAGCCCATGTTCGGCGAGAGAGGCTGCGATGATGAAGCTGGGCACGTAACGGTTAACGTGTATATCGATATCGCTGCTGGGAGTTACATCTCCTCTTGCTAAGCTACCAACGGCAAAAGCCTTGATGTTCCTTTCTGCCAATGCTGAGAGAATCTTCTCTGCTTCGCATCGAAGCTGCTCGAGAGTGCGCCACCGCTCTTCAGAGTAGTGAACCGGGACCCATTCCCTAGCCCTTACTGGGTGAAATTTGCTCACCACTCCTGACCCTCCGCGCCAGCTCGAGCACTTGAAGGTAGGTGGCGAGGGCTCTCCCCACGTCTACAAGTTCCTCGATAGACTCGGCCCCCGCCGCTTTCATGCGGAGAAGCTCGATTTTCTCAAGAATGGTTGTTTCAAGTGCCTGCAGAGTGAGAGAGGCTCTTGCCCTCATCTCCTCCTCGTCGGAAGAAACTAGGAGGAAGCGCTGCCCACAGCTGGGACACAGAACATCTCCTGTTTTCAGCTTAAATAGAGGAACGCGGCACGCCGGACACAGCTCGTTCAGCATGGTCGCCCCGCTTTTAAGGAGCAGAGCCATGCGTGAGATCGTGGTCTTATCCTCTCCCACCTCTCGTCAACCCCCTATTTGCTAACGCTCTGCACTTTTATATACTCGCTGACCCCGTCTCAAAGTTTCTCCAACACCCTCCGAGTTTTTCCTCGACAAAGCCCTCCAGCGGCGCTGCGCGGAAGAGAAGGTATAGAATGCCTATTCTCGATCGAGTTCGTGGCGCTCACCTCAATCTACCCGGCCTGCTACCGAATCGGGAGGCTGGAGAGCGGGCCTAGTGGTCAAGCGCGAGGAAGGATGAGCGACCGGCGCGGAAGCGAAGCGCAGCGTTTTTACTCAGATTATACGCCTCGATGCTGACTCTATGAGCAGCGGTGAGCTAACCGACGAGATGGAAGTTTTAAGCTACTATGGAAAGAAGCTGGGGGAGTACTCGACACAGTGCCCCGTTTGCGAACGGGGAGTAATGACTGTTCAAGAGGTCGAGTATGAAGTACCCTCTCTGGGACCCGTATTGCTTGTGAGCAAGAAGTGCTCGAAATGCGGGTTCAGGCGAAGCGATATCGTTCCTTTACGTGGGGGTAGGAGGACTCGCTTATACCTTAGAGTAGAGACGCCGGCAGAGTATAAAACCAAAGTTGTGCGCTCGCCCTACGCTCAGGTAATGATTCCAGAGCTTGGGATGCTCATGAGCCCAGGAGCCGCTGCGCAAACCTTCATTACGAATATCGAAGGATTGCTCCAGATTTTTCTCGACGCTCTTGAGAGTTACGAAGTGCTCGAGGGAGTGGAGGTGGAACCTCTGAAAAGAAAGCTTAAAAGCATTATAGAGAGCCAGAGCACCTCCATCACGGTTGTCTTAGACGATCCGGAAGGTGTAAGCGCGTTTATTCCCGAGCCTGGCACGCGCCCCCTTCTCGTCATCGAGATAGTCTCGTAGCTCAGCTTTGAGCGAGGCCAAGCTTCTTCGCTAAAGCTACTCCGTCCGAAGTAAGCTTATACCCGATGGCCGGCTTGTTATCGATGTACAAAAGCATCGGCACTACAAGCCTCTTCACGCTGAGCTCGCCGAGCGCCCTGGAGAAAGCATCCCTAGGTAGCGATGTGAGCGAGTAGAGCGATGCGTGGTCTGCTTCACCTCCCAGCACGGATATCGCTTTCAGCACTGCGCGTGCTTCCTCGCTCACGCTTACCTGGTAGACGTCTCCCCCTCTCTCCGCGTACTCTGTCCTTTGGTGTAGATCGGTACGACTCTCCTGCGGCTGAGCTGCGACCTCAAGGGGTTTTTCCGGAATTAGTACTGCCGGTCTCTTCGCTTCAAGGAGAGGCTTCGCCTCCGGAGTTGGAGGAGCAACCTCGAAGGTAACCCGCGGCTTAACCTTAACCGGCACCGGCATGAGACCTTGCTCCTTTAACTCCTCCTCTGCCTTAGCGTAAACTTCCTCAGGGTACATGTAGTACTGGTTTATGTACCTGAAGACATCCCGTGTCTCTTTGATGCCTTTCACTCGAAGCCACTCGACAACGACGCGGCGCCTCTGAATCTCGTTGAGAAGATCCTCTACCTTCCTTCCAAGCTTCTCGGCCAGCACCTTAAGGTGGTAACTCTCCGATACGACCTCATGCTTATCTTTGGTGGGGTTCCATCGCACGATTTCCCTATACTTCTCGTAGTCCTCAACCTCCCAGATGTGCTTCACTCTGCGCCCGAAACCTCCGTTGGGCAGAAGCGTCCTCTCGCTAAGCATCGCTATGTTCAGCGAAGGTATGTAAGATGGTGCAACGTTCATCGGAGGGCTTGTCAACCTCTTCACCGCGCGATCCAGCGAGTCTGCGTGCATGGTGGAAAGCCCTCCGTGCCCCGTGCTCATCGCCTGAAACAGGACGAACGCCTCCTCACCTCTGACCTCACCCACAATGATGTAGTCAGGCCTATACCTCAGCGATAATCTCACTAAGTCGTAGAGGGAAATTTCGCCAGCCTTGCTTTCACCTAACCCGTAGCTTTCCCTGCTTACAAGCTGAACCCAGTTTTCGTGCGGAAGGTTCAGCTCGGGTGTTTCCTCGATCGTGACTATCTTGAAACCGGGCTTGAAGAAGTTCGCTATAGCGTTGAGCAGCGTGGTCTTTCCAGCAGCTGTCGCGCCGATGACCATCAGAGTCATCCTGTTCTCGAGCATTAGCCACAAGTAGCCTGCCGACCACGAGTCTATATTTCCCGACTCGACCAGCTCCACTATCGAGAGCGGTTTTTCTCTGAACTTCCTTATCGTGAAGGTGCTACCCCTAGGAGAGACCTCCTCACCGTACGTGGCGGCTAACCTGTGCCTTCCCGGGAGCATCGCGTCCACTATCGGGAAAGCAGCCGAGATATGCTTCCCAGCCATGTGGGTTATCTTGACGATGAATTCCCTTAGGTAATCTCTACTAGTGAATACTATGTTCGTAGGAATGCTTTCGTAGTCCCTGTGCCAGACATGTATCGCCCTGTCGACACCGTCACAGCTAATATCCTCTAGCTTGTAGTCGCGCATCAGGACCTCTATAGGACCGTAGCCGACGAGATCTCTCTCGATATAGTAGAGCACCTTGTTCCAGCTCTCCTCGGAAAGCCCCCTCACAGAGCTTCTGTACTTCTCAGCGAGGCGCCTGGCCTCCTTAATTATGTGGTCTCGTAACTCAACGTCGAACGAAGCCGGCGGCTCGAGCTCAACGCTTAAGATATCTATCAGCTTACTCACAGCCTTCTGCTCCTGCGGCGTGAGCTGAACTTCTTCGACGAAGTATGCTCTCTGGTTACCCGCTTCGGGTATCTCGACGATTTTCACCTTAGCGAAAGGTTCTGAAACCCAGTACTCATCGATAACTTTGTAGTCCTCCTTCACCGGCAGGAAGATAACTCCAGCTTCCCTCTCTTCCTTCTTATCTTTATGCTCCTTCTTGAGGCTTAGCTTCATTATCTAGGAACCGGATTACATTCAGGGAAGCTTGCCTATATAACCTTTCCACATTCGCGCATCTGGTAACAGTTAAATCGCGGGGTAAACCATTCTCGGTGGCTAAGATGGCGTCTCTAGACGCTATCGCGTACTCGGTGTTCGGGTGGGCTGGAGAAGCGCTAGTCAAGACATTTCCATGGCTGAAGGATGATATAGCCTCCGCTGATATGAGAGTTTACCCTGCCGCTTACGCATCTAGGTGTATTTTCCTGGCTCTCTTAGCCGCCGGCGTGGGGGTAGTATTCGACGTGCCTATATCGCTCGCTCTGAGCAGAGTAGGTTTCGGGCTTATACAGCTATCACTCGTGTCTGTTAGCATTCCTCTCCTGCTGTTCCTGGCGGTATTCGGGCTGGGCATCATTTACCCTAAGCTTAAGGTCAGCAACAGGACCTCGCGGTTTGACCTAGAGGTCCCCTACCTCTCAGTGTACATCACAGTTATGGCTACCGGCGGCATCTCGCCCTATACGAGCTTCGAAAGACTAGCTAAAGCCCCCAAGACGCTTTTCCAGGAGGTGAGGAAGGAGGCTTTACGTTTCTTCATGAGAGTTAGAGCTATGGGGCAGGACCCCCTTACGGCTATCGAAGAGAGCGCTAAGGGGGTTCCCCACGAAGGTTACAAGCAGCTCATGCTGGGGTACGCAGCGACTTTACGCTCCGGAGGCGATGTTGTCCACTACTTACAGAGACAAACAGAGGTTATGCTTAGGGAGAGAGTCTCTCAAATACGCATAATCGGAGAGAGGATAGGAGCTCTCCTGGAAGCCTACATGGCTGTAGTTCTCCTGACATCAATGACCATCTACGTTCTATACGTCGTTAACATGGCACTAGCGCAAGCTGGCTTTGGTTTAGAGCAAGGGTCGATGCAGTTCGTCCTTGTCTCTTACATCGTGATGCCTCTCATGTCAGGTCTCTTCATTTACCTAGCTGACGTGATGCAGCCGAAGTACCCTATCTACGACCAGGCACCGTATATAGTATACTTCAGCGTAGGCTTACCTATTACAGTGTTTCTCTTCATATGCTGTGTTCTGCCTTTCGTCGCTCCACCACCTCTATCTACTATCCTTAAGACGACTTTTCGGCCGTTCGTCACCTCGATCGAGATGTTCTCCCGTGCGCTGGGTCTCGGGAGAGGATATGAAAGCGGAGTAGGCATGGTGGTAGCGCTGTCTCTGGGGCTCATACCCGGTATGGTTGTCGATATCATCTCGACGATGAAGTTCGGGGGAATACAGTACGGTCTGACCAGATTCCTCAGGGATCTGGTAGAGGTGCGCAAGACAGGCCTTTCGCCGGAGAAATGCATAATCAACTTGCGGCAGCGAGATTACGGGCGTTTCACACCCTACCTGAGGGATATCGCGAAGCAGGTTGGTTGGGGAGTTCCGCTAAGCAAGATTTTCGAGCGCTTCTCTAGAGGCATGAAGAACTGGTTCGCGCTAATATCTATGTTTCTCCTGGTCGAGAGCATAGAGGTGGGCGGCGGTACACCGCAAACCCTCGAGGCTTTAGCCAGCTACGCGGAAACTCTGGAGCACGTCGAGAAGGAGAAACGCGCGTCACTGAGGCCTCTCATGCTCATGCCTTACGTAGGAGCGCTGATAACTACAACTGTCGTGCTAATTCTCGTCAGCTTCATGGGATCTATGATGCGCTTCGCGGGAGCTGCGATCTCTGTCGAGCAGCTGGTTTCAACGTTTCTGCCTCCAGTCATGATAAACAGCTACCTTATGGGCTTAGCAGCTGGAAAGATAAGCTCCGAGAGGGTATCTGCAGGATTTAAGCATGCACTTCTGCTGACTCTAGCCAACCTCGTAGCTATGATTCTGGCACCGCAGATAACCGCAGGTCTCATGCCTGCCCTCTAGCCCACAGGCGAGCGTAGCATGGCTATTGTAGTCACTGGCACGCCTGGCGTCGGCAAAACCACCGTGGCGCAGGAGCTAGCTAAAAGACTTGGCTTAATCTACATTAATTTAGCTGAATTAGTCATTTCAAAAAAGCTTTATTTATATTTCGATGATTCATTAAAATCTTATGTTGTAGATGTAATAAAATGCAGGAGCTACCTGTCAGAAGTTTTGAGCTGCAGAGAAGTACTGGATACTCACGTGCTGGATGCTATTCCTCCAGAGAAAACCCGGATTGTTATAGTCCTTAGGCTCAATCCTCTGGAGCT
Organism: Thermofilum sp.; assembly: GCA_038741495.1. NCBI lineage: Archaea > Thermoproteati > Thermoproteota > Thermoprotei > Thermofilales > Thermofilaceae > Thermofilum > Thermofilum sp. Next base: position 188,245 of record JAVYKX010000002.1, read on the forward strand.
TAAGAAAAGGTTGCAGCTACGCGGGTACTCGGGAAGAAAGCTCAGTGAGAATGTGGAGTCTGAGGTTCTCGGCGTAATCTTATCGGATGCTGTAAGCGTTTTTGGAGAAAACTCCGTCTGCGAGGTGGATGCTAGCGGCAAGAGTGTAGAGGAGATCGTGAGCCTGCTTTTGGATGTGGTGGCAGCTGGGAAACCGTCTGAAAAATGTAGAGCTGGGCTCGTGGATTGGTTGAAAGATTACTACTGGCTCTTGAGAAGGGAGGAACAATTTTAAACTATACTCGGGTGTCGACGGATGTAAAATAATAGAGAATTTTTAAATATATCCCCACCCCCCACCCCCCGCACGGGAGATGGGGGGCAGGGCTAGGGGGGTGAGAAGAGGAGGCGTAGGGCGACACCTAATAGTTGAGATGTACGAATGTGATCCTCTAGCTCTTGATAGCGTTGAGGCGGTCAAAACTGCACTTCTCGACGCCGCGGTAGCTTCCAACAGTACTGTTATCGGCTATGAGTTTTACCGCTTCAAGCCCCATGGGATCAGCGGCTATGTCTTAATCGCCGAATCCCATATTTCGATTCACACTTGGCCAGAGCTCGGCTACGCTGCTGTCGACGTATTCACTTGCGGGGAGCACACGGACCCCTGGAAGGGGCTAGACATGCTTAAAGAGAGATTCAAGGCGAGGAAGATGACTATCCTCGAGATCGTCAGAGGCATAGGCGCCGAGGATTACGTAGGTTACTGGTCTCCTGCAGGTGCCTTGACGGGGGCCAAGGCTGTGAGGTAAAGTTGGAGAGGCCTTTTTTACCTAGTTGACGTTAAGTGGCTGAAACTACCGGGGAATCTCATGGCGGTTAGACTAAAACTGCTAGGTGCGGCTAAGGAGGTAGGAAGAGCAGGGGCTCTTTTAGATGTTGAGGGCCAGTTCATCCTCCTGGATTACGGGGTTAGTCTCAAAGGGCAGGAGCCAGAGTTTCCGCTTCCGGTACAGCCGCGGTCTCTCTCGGCGGCAGCTCTCTCTCACGCCCACCTGGACCATAGCGGGGCACTGCCACTCCTCTACGTTTCGGCTAAACCTCCTTTAATAACCACCCCTCTCTCGCTTTCTCTGAGTGAGCTCTTGATACGGGATTTCATGAAGCTCTCGAAGTACTACGTGCCTTACGAATTTGCTGAAGTAGAGTCGATGCGCGAGAACAGCGTACCTCTAGTTTACGCCGAAGGCTTCGAGCAGGGAGGCTTGACGCTCAGGTTGGTGGATGCAGGCCATATACCGGGAAGCGCTATGGTGGTTATTGAGGCGCCATCGTACACAATAGTGTACACCGGAGACTACGCTCTTCACGACACTTGTTTGCTGCGCCAAGGTGATGCGAGCGTACTGGCTAAAGCTGACCTGATAATAATGGAATCCACCTACGCGGAATTCGACCACCCTCCAAGGGATGTTGTTGAAAGGGAGTTCATCTCCTCTCTTGAGGAAGTTCTAGCTAAGGGGGGAACGGTTCTCGTGCCGTCTTTCGCTGTGGGCCGCGCCCAGGAGATTCTCTGCGTGCTAGCTAAGTACGATCTGAGCTATCCGATCTACGTTGACGGTATGGCTAGAGCTGCCAACGAGCTGATAGCCGAGAACATCGACCTGCTCAGAGAACCCTCGCTTTTCGAGAAAGCCGTGGAGGAGGCAAGGGTCGTTAGAGACTGGGAGGATCGCAAGAGAGCTATCAGCTCGCCGAGCGTAATTGTCTCTCCGGCTGGTATGCTCAGAGGAGGCCCTTCGGAGTTCTACATGGAGAAGATAATGGATGACCCGAAAAACGCAGTTTTCTTCGTGAGCTTCGCGATACCTGAGACGCCCGCGAGGCAGGTGCTTGAGACCGGGGTGTATTCTTCTCCTACGAAGAAAGGGCAGGTAAAAGCCCGCATCGAGTGGTTTGATTTCTCTGCTCACTGTGGTAGGAGCGAGTTGGAGGCGACTATAAAATCTTCAAAGCGCAGCGCGAGCATAGTTCTAATGCATGGGGAAGAGAAGCCTGAACAGAGACTTCTAGAGGTTTCGCTGAGCGTAGGTAGAAAAACGTATGCGCCATCATTGGGCGAATGGCTAGAGATCGATCTCTAGTGTAGCGCAGCTTTCACTCGATCTTTATTTTAGTCGTTGGCTCCCGCCGCTTCTTCTCCTTCTTCTCGACCGTGATCGTCAAAACCCCGTTCTTGTACTGCGCCTTAGCAGTGTTAGGGTCGATAGCATCCTCAAGTCTAATCTCCTTGTAGTACTTTCTCTCCCCCTCCGTGCTCACTATTATGGAATGCTCACTACCTTCGATATTTATCTGGTCTTTATCTACACCAGGAATATCCACAATTATACGGTAGCGATCTCCCTCATCAAATATATCGGTGAAAGGTTCAATGGTTTCAGTTATCACAGGTTTGATGCGGCCGGGCTTTATGTTACCCCATTCTCTAACCTTCGGGACTCCATCAGGCCCTATTTCTACGGAGAACCCGTAGTAGTAGGGGCCAATAACGCGCCGACCCCCTCGCCCCTCGAAGGCTAGGGATCCACGAACCATCTCTTCGAACATCTTATCCATCTCCTCCATCAGCTTCCGAACCCTCCTGAACCATTCGTCAAACTCGCTCATGGTCACCACTCTATCTCCTCTAGCGGGGTCTAGGTAAAAAAGTTTAGGTCTCCGCGTCGGCTCGGCGCAGGTGCGAGATTAGGTTTAGGAGGGGAAATTTTTATAACAGGATTGAGCTGAGAGCCGGGAGTATGCAGAGCGCGAGAAGCGATGTTAAAGTTAGCATGGTCTCCGATAGGCTTAACAGGCTTATTGGAAGAAGAGAGGTGAGGATAGCGGTTGAGCACCCGGGTACGGGAACGCCGAGCAGGAAGGAGATAGCAGAGAGAGTTAAGGCCTTGTTAAACTTGACGGAACGACACGTCATCATCGTGAAAAAAATACTCACGGAGTACGGGTTAGGGCGCTCCAACGTACTGGTGCACATTTACGATGAGGTTGAGAGGGCTAAACGCTTCGAACCAGTGCATCTGCTTAAAAAGCACGGCCTTACAGAGGCAGCTAGTTCGGGTAGTACTCAAGGGTGAGTGAAGTATGGCGCACGTACACAAGCTTTACGACTACGACTACAAAACTGGAACTATCCGTCTTAAGAACAAGAAGTGCCCACGCTGTGGGTCGATTATGGCTCATCACCAAAAGCCTGTAGAGCGTTGGGCTTGCGGTAAGTGTGGCTACACCGAGTTTCTCTGAAGCTCGGGGACCGCATTGCCGGTGGTTCTCGGCATAGAGTCAACTGCACATACCTTCGGGGTAGGAATAGCGACAGAAGAGGGGAGAATTTTAGCCAACGAGAATTCTGTGTACCGCCCTCTGTTTGGCGGAATAAAGCCCTCTGAAGCTGCAGAGCACCATAGTAAGGTAGCGGCAGAGGTTCTCGGAGCGGCGCTAAGGCGCTCGGGCTTATCGCTTGGGGAAATCGACGCTATAGCTGTGGCGCTTGGCCCCGGGCTGGGCCCTTGCCTGCGGGTTGGCGCTACTTTGGCTCGGTACCTTGCCTATCTGCTTAGAAAGCCGCTAGTTCCAGTCAATCACGCGGTAGCTCACGTGGAGATTGCGAGGCTTGACACGGGACTTGCTGACCCTGTAATCGTCTACGTGGCTGGTGGCAACACAATCGTTACCACGTTCAATGAGGGAAGGTATAGGGTCTTCGGAGAAACTCTGGACATCGCTTTAGGTAATCTTATGGATACTTTTGCACGCGAGGTGGGTTTGGGATTTCCAGGCGTGCCGCGCGTGGAAGAGCTAGCTAAGAAAGGGGGGAATCTTCTCCAGCTTCCTTACACGGTGAAGGGCCAGGACGTCTCTTACTCGGGTCTTCTCACAAAGGCTCTGCAGCTGTACCAGGCCGGGAAGTATCCCTTAGAGGATGTCTGTTACAGCCTAGTCGAAGTGGCTTACTCAATGCTCGTCGAGGTCGCTGAACGGGCGCTCGCTCACACGGGTAAGCAGGAGTTGGTGCTTACGGGTGGTGTTGCGCGGAGTCCGCTGCTAGCCAGTAAACTGGCACGCATGGCTGAGGCGCGCGGTGCTAAATTCGCGGTGGTCAGCGAGGAGTACGCCGGCGATAATGGCGCTATGATAGCTTACACGGGGGCCCTGGCTTTCTCGAGCGGAGTAACTATCGAAGTTGAGGAGAGCCGCATCCGCCCCCTGTGGAGGCTGGACGAGGTGAGTATTCCATGGCGTCGGTAGAGCCTTACCTCAAGGTTCTTCAGGAGATGCTTGATCTTAAAGTCAGGAGAGTTCTTGGAATAGGTGCTGAAGCTCTCCTAGTGGAAGGGGATCTGAACGGGCTACGTGTAGTAGTAAAGTACAGAGTTCCCAAGGAGTACAGAGATCCAGCGCTAGACACGCAGTTGAGGAGGCAGAGAACCTCGCTCGAGGCCAAGTTGCTCTGCAAAGCCGCTGAAGCTGGCGTACGCGTTCCCGATGTTGTCTATGTTGATGGTGAGGAGGGTGTTCTCGTGCTGTCTTATGTGCAGGGTACCCGCATGAAAGAGCTTATCGACCGGGCTCACGAGCGTGTGGCGGGTTACGCTAGGGAGCTGGGGTTGATGGTCGGCAGGCTTCACGAACACGGCATAATACACGGCGACTTAACCACAAGCAATGTTGTTATCTCCGGTGATAGTGTGTATTTAATCGATTTCGGGTTAGGTTTTTTCTCGAAGCGGGTAGAGGACGCTGGCGTAGACTTGCACCTCTTTAGGCGCGCTCTGGAGAGTACGCATCCAGGTTTAGTGGGCTTGCTTTACGCTGAGTTCGTAAACGGCTACAGGGAGGCAAGAGAAGGGGAAAGGGCGGAAGAGGTCTTAAGGAAGGCTGAGGAGATAAGGCTTCGCGGCAGGTATGTCAGCGAGAGAAGACTCAAAGCGTTCTGGAAAGGGTGAGCCCCCTCTCGCTTTCGCTAAGAAGATGTACCGCTCAGCTGCCGTGAGAGTAGCTCTCTCAGAAAGTCCTCCGGGTCACCAGTCTCGACACCTAGCCCCGAGAAAAAGCGGTAAATATTTCTCACGTCGCTCCTAAGGAACTCCACAGCTTGGGGGTGCGACGAGAGAACCGCAGAGCCGAGGTCTATAATCACAAGCCGATCCCCCTCATCGACAAGGATGTTATACTCTGACAGGTCAGCGTGCACGAGTTTTGCATACAGGTAGAGGCGCTTCAAGTACTCTTTAACCTCGGAGAACGCTCTGACCGGATCCTCAGGCACTTTATCCTTAATCAGCGGTGCAGGCACCCCATCCTTGCCTATAAACTCCATCACAAGCACATTCCGCTCAACCGCGTAGGGCCTGGGTACGCGTACACCGGCTTCAAGAGCCCTTGCAAGGTTCCGGTACTCTTTCTGGCACCACGCGTACACGAGCTTTCTAAAGTCGCCCTTTAAGCCCTCAAAACGCGGGTCGCCGAGGATGTATTTCAAGCGTCCTCCCCTGAAGCTCGCTGTCTGCACATAAAATATCTTCACAGCCAGGTCCTCGCCTCCAGGGCCCTTACCCCAGTAAACTTTAGCTTCTTTTCCGCTAGCTACGGCGCCGTAGAGCTTGCTTATCACCCCCCTGTTCATGAGTCTGTAGATACTCATGACCGTCGAGTAGTCGAAAACGCTCTCGAGAACTTCGAAAAGCTCCGAGTCCTTCTGCAGGCGCTTACTCAAAGCTACCACTTCTCCCAGAGCTCAAGCCTTCTCCTTTTAAGCGAGTAGCTCTCCCTCTCTAGAAATTTAACTACGGTGCTGTGTGCCTGACCCCCAATAAGCCTCGAGAGCGCTTCCCTCACAACTCGCAGCTGCTCGTAGTCCCCTATCACGCCTACGTGCTTATCTCCTATGACGATCCTAGCTCCGGTCATCTCCTCGAGAACTTTCCTGAAACGCCCCTCGGCTCCGATAATCCTAGCCTTTATCCTCTTAAGGTCCTCCCGGTTTCTGCTCACCTCATCCAGGTCTATGACCTGGAAATCGTACGAGTCATCCGCCAGAAGTAGTGCATCGTCGACGCTAAAGCCCAGCGACACAGCTTCTAGTGCCTTCCTAACCTTCAGCAAATCGTAAGGGGTCGCGCCCTCTCTCGGGCGAACAACAGCCACGCTTTTCTGAGAATCTACACTAATATCTACGTTGAAAGCGCTCTCAATACGCTTCTTATTTCCCCCATCCTTTCCGACGACCACTCCTACTCGTTGCGGGTTTAGCGGAACTATCAGCCCCCCTTCCATGAACCCTTGTCGAAGATCGCTTTTCCGGCGGATAAGTTTTGCGAGACACTCGGAGCTTTCTCAACGGTAGCGTTCTTTGCATCTTCAGCGCCTGCGAACGCCCTTCAAAAACGTCGGAAGGAGAACATTGCGGCCGGGAAGGCCTACAACCTATTACACGGTAACCCGCGGGCACAGCATCGGCGGTTACGAAGAGCTTTCACGCCAACCATCGCCGGGGAGCTTCACCGAGCGTATGCCAGCCAGTGTGCCGAGAGAAAAACCTTAAACCCGCATGTTCATTACGTACATAAGCGGGGGTGCCCGAGCCGGGACAAAGGGGGCGGTCGCGAAAACGGCCCAGACTTAAGACCTGACGGTAAGATATCCGCTGGCGCTGGCCTGCCCGGGTTCGAATCCCGGCCCCCGCACCAACCTCTCCTTCTTAGCGCAGCGGAAGCGCATGCGCTGTAAAGCCAGGGTAGCGGAGAATTTGCCTGGAGCCGGGGCCGGGATTCGAACCCGGGTAAGTACCGGGTTTCTCCTAGAGGTTCTTCCCAGGGCCTCGAGCTACTGCAGCCCGGCGCCTTGACCGCTCGGCCACCCCGGCCTCCGTAGACTCTTCACCTTGAAGCGCTTATGAACCTTGCGATACAGCGCGTTGTGCTCGAGCAGCGTAGGTTTATTAGCGGGTTTAAGAGGAGAAATTCAAGGAAGCGGCGCGCGCCTGCCGCCAGCAGAGAGCACCTCAAGCGTAAGGCGGTGTACCGCCTAAAGCTGTGAAAGGGTGTGTTACCTGGCGGCTACAGCGCGCCGCGCTCGAGGTTACGCTGATAGGATAACCTGAGGTGGATATGTATGGGCGGTCCTCCCGTATCGGCTAAGTACGTGATAAAGGCTCGAATAGAAGTCGCGGGGCTCGTGGAGAAGCACGACATTATAGGTGCTATCTTCGGACAGACGGAAGGCTTACTCGGGGACGAGATGGACTTCAGGGAGCTCCAAAGGACAGGAAGGATCGGCAGAATAGAGGCTTCTGTGAAGACTACCGGTGACAAGACGATCGCAGAGGTCGAGGTCCCCTCAAACCTCGACATGGTCGAGACCGCTATCCTGGCCGCAACTATCGAGACGATAGATAAAGTCGGTCCCTACAGTGCTAAGGCAGAGATTACAGGCATCGAGGATGTTCGCAGCGAGAAGAGGAGGAGGGTAGTCGAGAGAGCCGTGGAGATTTACAGGAAGATGCTGGAGAGCATTCCAGAGTCGCGAGAGCTGGTGGACGAGGTTCTCAGCAAAGTTCGCGCAGCCGAAGTCGTAGAGTACGGCGAGGAGAGGCTCCCAGGCGGGCCCGACGTTACGAGGGCCGATACCGTCATTCTCGTCGAGGGTAGAGCTGACGTGATTAACCTGCTGAGGCACGGTTACAGAAACGTTTTAGCGGTCGGCGGAGCCACGACAGTCCCGCCGAGCCTGAAGGAGATTATTCAAGGCAAGAAAACTATCCTGTTCGTAGACGGCGATAGAGGAGGCGAAATGATAGCTCGCAACCTTCTCAACGCTATCAAGATAGATTACGTAGCTAGGGCACCTGAAGGGAAGGAGGTAGAGGACCTCACGGCTAAGGAGATAGCCCGCTGCATCCAGAGTAAGGTCAGCGCCGAGGAGTTTCTCGAGAGCCTGGAAGGAGAGCGGCGCCAGCAGAGAGAGGTGAGAGCCGAGTTCATAGTCCCACCGGCAAAGCTCTTGAGCAGAAGTAGCGCGCCCGCGCAACCAGAGTACGTGGAAAGCGTATCCGTTCCCCGTAGCGTTAAGTCGGTGATCGAGGAGCTGAAAGGCACTCTCGAGGCAGTACTCTACGATGAGAACTGGGCCGAAATAACGAGAGTTCCTGTAAAGGATCTAGTGAACACTATCAAGCAAGTAGACGGCGTCTCCTACGTCGTGCTGGATGGGATAGTAACTCAGAGGCTCGTAGATGCCGCTTACACTAAAGGAGTCAAGGCGCTCATAGGGGTGAGGGTCGGCGAAGTTGTCAGGAAGCCGGAGAACCTCAAGATCTCGACGTTCGACAAAGTGAGCGTGGCCGAAGACGCAGCGATAAGCGGCTAGGGCTCAGTGGAGGTGCATCTCTTCATCCATCCTCCGAACAGGTCAATCTCGTCAAAGCCCATGAACGCTCAGCGCCGGCGCCTTTTAAGCCCTTCTCTGCTCTTTCCCAAGAAAAAGGCTTAAATAGGATCCTGTTTTCTAACCTAATTGCCGTAGACCCGGCGGCTCGCCTGGATCAAGGGGGAGGCAACCTCCCCCAGTGAAAAGGCGACCTCCGTCTACGGCGACATCGTGCGTCTCCGAGAAAAACGGGCGCGATGCCCGGAACTCTCGGAGACAAGAGAGGGGTGCGCGGCACGCTAAAGGGTATAGGAGTGGTGCTTCCCCGCTAGCGGCCAGACTCCGGTTGATCCTGCCGGACCCGACCGCTATCGGGGTGGGGCTAACCCATGGGAGTCTGGGAGCCAGGGCAACGGCTGGCTCCGGCAGACGGCTCAGTAGCACGTGGCTAACCTACCCTCGGGAGGGGGATAACCCCGGGAAACTGGGGATAATACCCCATAGGCGCAGGCACCTGGAATGGGCCTGCGCTGAAAGGGGCGCAGCGCCATGCCCGCTGTGCCCGCCCGAGGATGGGGCTGCGCCCTATCAGGTAGTTGGCGGGGTAACGGCCCGCCAAGCCGAAGACGGGTGGGGGCCGTGAGAGCGGGAGCCCCGAGTTGGGCACTGAGACAAGGGCCCAGGCCCTACGGGGCGCACCAGGGGCGAAACTTCCGCAATGCGGGAAACCGTGACGGAGTCACCCCGAGTGCCGCCTGATGAGGGCGGCTTTTCCCCGGTCTAAAAAGCCGGGGGAATAAGCGGGGGGCAAGCCTGGTGTCAGCCGCCGCGGTAATACCAGCCCCGCGAGTGGTCGGGACGATTATTGGGCCTAAAGCGTCCGTAGCCGGCCCGGCAAGTCCCTCTTTAAAGCCCACGGCTCAACCGTGGGAGCGGAGGGATACTGCCGGGCTAGGGGGCGGGAGAGGCCGGGGGTACTCCTGGGGTAGGGGCGAAATCCGAAAATCCCAGGAGGACCACCAGTGGCGAAGGCGCCCGGCTGGCACGCGCCCGACGGTGAGGGACGAAAGCTGGGGGAGCAAAGGGGATTAGATACCCCCGTAGTCCCAGCTGTAAACGATGCGGGCTAGATGCTGGGCAGACTTCGAGTCTGCCCAGTGTCGCAGGGAAGCCGTTAAGCCCGCCGCCTGGGGAGTACGGCCGCAAGGCTGAAACTTAAAGGAATTGGCGGGGGAGCACCACAAGGGGTGAAGCTTGCGGTTTAATTGGAGTCAACGCCGGAAACCTTACCGGGGGCGACAGCAGGATGAAGGCCAGGCTAACGACCTTGCCAGACGAGCTGAGAGGAGGTGCATGGCCGTCGCCGGCTCGTGCCGTGAGGTGTCCTGTTAAGTCAGGGAACGAGCGAGACCCCCGCCCCCAGTTGCTACCCGGTCCTCCGGGACCGGGGCACTCTGGGGGGACTGCCGGCGATAAGCCGGAGGAAGGAGGGGGCTACGGCAGGTCAGTATGCCCCGAAACCCCCGGGCTACACGCGAGCTGCAATGGCGGGGACAGCGGGTTCCGACCCCGAAAGGGGAAGGTAATCCCGTAAACCCCGCCTCAGTAGGAATCGAGGGCTGCAACTCGCCCTCGTGAACGTGGAATCCCTAGTAACCGCGTGTCACCAACGCGCGGTGAATACGTCCCTGCTCCTTGCACACACCGCCCGTCGCTCCACCCGAGGAGGGCCTGGGTGAGGCCTTCTGCCGTGAGGTGGGAGGTCGAACCCGGGCCCTCCAAGGGGGGAGAAGTCGTAACAAGGTGGCCGTAGGGGAACCTGCGGCCGGATCACCTCCTTTTCCCCGGCGTGCCGCGCACCCCTCATCTTCATGATACTC